>JBMNQZ010000028.1:0-22987 GCA_050944395.1 Lachnospiraceae bacterium | reverse complement strand
CAATCAAATAATGATATTGGAAATTCTCATTGACATGTAATATTCTGAACCTGTCACAAACAGAAGGATTCCTTCCGCCGTAAATTTTAAAGGAAGGAAAACCTCATGAAAACGAAATATCCTCATATCTTTGAGCCGATAACCGTCAAACATATGACCATCAGAAATCGTATCGCCATGACACCTATGGGAACAAACTACGGTGAGACAAGCGGTGAGATGAGCAACCGTCATATGAATTATTATTCGCTTCGTGCCAAGGGCGGTGTCGGTCTCATCATATTAGAAAATGCGAATGTTGAATACCCTGTTGGTTCAAACGGCACAAGCCAGATCCGCATCGATCATGACAGCTTCATGCCTCGCTACTATCAGCTTGTGGAGAATCTTCACAAGGACGGGGCTTCGGTTGCCATTCAGATCAACCATGCAGGTGCATCCGCATCCTCTGCAAGAACGGGCATGCAGACAGTTTCATCCTCAAATATCCCTACAAAGGTAGGCGGAGAAATTCCTCGTCCGATGACAAAAGAAGAGATCCTCACCACCGTAAAAAAATACGGCGAAGCTGCAAAGCGTGTAGTAGCTATCGGCTTTGACGCCGTGGAGATTCACTGCGGTCATTCATATCTGATGAGCCAGTTCATTTCTCCATATTACAACAAGAGAACAGATGAATTCGGCGGTTCAGTGGAAAACCGCATGCGCATTGTCCGCATGGTGCTCGAGGAGGTAAGAAAAAATGTTGGTCCTTCCTTCCCGATCATCGTAAGAATCTCCGCTGAAGAGCGCGTCCCGGGAGGAAACACGCTGGAGGACACGCTGGAATACCTTGAGTACATCGACGAATATGTAGATATGTACGATGTTTCCTGCGCACTTAATCCATCTCTCCAGTACCAGATCGACTCCAACTTCCTGCCCGACGGATGGCGTTCGTACATGGCCCGTGCGGTAAAGGACAAATTCGGAAAGCCTGTTATCAACGCCGGAAATTACCGTGATCCCGAGGTGGTTGAAAAAGTTCTCGCAAGCGGTGATGTTGATATCGTGGGAATGGGAAGAGGTCTCATCGCAGAGCCGAACTGGGTAAAAAAAGTACACGATGGTCAGGAAGATATTCTCAGGAAGTGCATCAGCTGCAACGTAGGATGTGCCGGAAACAGAATCGGTGTTAACCGTCCTATCAGATGCACGGTAAATCCGGCAGTTCCCGAGGGCGATGTGTACAAGAAACTCAAGGTAAGCAAAAACTGCAACGTCGTAGTAGTTGGCGGAGGAACCGCAGGCCTGGAGGCCGGCTGTACCGCTGCCGAAGTCGGCTGCAACGTTTTCATCCTTGAAAAGAAGGATCACCTCGGCGGTCTTTCGACCTTCATCTCAGATCTGCCCAGCAAGACCAGAATGAAGGATTTTCCAAAATATCTGGAAAACCGTGCGGCAAGGCTCAACAACCTCTATGTCTTCCTCAACACTGAAGCGGATATTGCTAAAATCAAGCAGTTCAAACCCGACATTGTAGTAAACGCAACGGGTTCAGTTCCGGTCGTTCCTCCTATCAAAGGGCTCAGGGAGAATATTGCTGCCGGAAACGTAGCTACTATCTTTGAGATGATCAACAATATGAAGGCCGGTAAATATCCCGCTGAATTCTGCAACGGCAAGAATGTTGTCGTAGTCGGAGGCGGCTCAGTAGGTCTCGATGTTATAGAATACTTCGCTCCTCTCGGTGCAAAATGTACTATCATCGACATGCTTCCGGAGATCGGAATGCTCGCAGACCCGATAACAAAATGCTCCAAAAATGAAACCCATGAAAAATACGGCGTAAAAGAATACGTTAACACCGCTCTCATGGAAGTAAAAGAAAATGCTTTTGTTGTAAAGCTCCCCGACGGAACAATTTCCGAGATTCCTTTTGACCTCGGATTCAACTGCCTTGGAATGCGCGCCAACAATCCGATGCTCGACAGTCTCAAAGAAGAATTTGAAGACACCGATGTATATGTTTACCCCGTGGGCGATTCCGTACGTGCCCGCAGAATAATGGAGGGAACAATGGACGGACGCGCAATCCTTAACGTACTCGAATCCTGCGGATTCCTTGAACTTGAGGGACTTGAATAAGAGCAGTACTAATACCCGAATAAGAAAAATACTAATACAATAAATAAGAAAGAGGTAAAAATTATGCCGAATATTACAGGACATACAGAACTCGTTGGATTAATGGCTTATCCCATCAGACACACACAGTCTCCCACTACCCACAATCTAGCATACGACAAAAACGGAGACGATGTTATTCAGCTTGCATTTGAGGTAGACAATGACAGCCTTGAAGCAGCCGTAAACAGCATCCGCGCGCTTAAAATGCTCGGTTCAAACATTTCCATGCCGAACAAGACGGTCGTTCACAAGTATCTCGAGGAGGTTGACGAGGCAGCCCGTCTCTGCGGCGCCATCAACACTGTGGTAAATGTCAGAGATGAGAACGGAAATGTTACCGGAAAGCTCAAAGGCTACAATACGGACGGCATGGGCTACTGGCAGGGAATCAAAGAAGAAGGCATCGATTTCAAAGGAATGAAAATGGTTCTCATAGGAACCGGCGGAGCTGCCACCGCTATCGCTGTAAGAGGTGCTCTCGACGGCATCTCCGAGATGGCCATCTTCAATATAAAGGACAAATTCTACTCAAGAGGTGAAGAGATCGTTGATATCATCAACAAGAACACCGACTGCAAGGCAGCTATGTATGATCTGGCAGATTTTGACCTTCTCAAGGCCAAAATGCACGATGCGGATATTTTCTGCGATGCAACAGGTGTCGGAATGCATCCGCTCGAGGATCTCAGCAATATCCCGGATACTTCCTTCTTCCACAAGGATCTCATCGTAACAGACACCGTATATGCACCGCGTGAGACTGTAATGATGAAGCAGGCCAAAGAAGCGGGATGCACAAAAGTCATCAACGGAATGGGCATGATGCTGTTCCAGGCACTCATTGCCATCAAGCTGTACACCGGAAAAGACACACCGGTTGATTACATGAAGGAGCAGCTTGGAATCTAATTCATTTTCACTTCCTTTACTTTTCGGAGGGCAGGAGATCTGCCCTCCGATTTTTTAGCTGTTTCTGTACTTTTGAAATTTAACGCGTCAAATAGCTAAAGTATGGTATTGATTTCCGTTTTTTTGTTCTGTATAATAACAAAATCGATTTTGTTATTCAAAATTGCCGGAATGATACTGAATTTTCAAAAAAATGCAAAAAAGGAAGACCTATGGAAGACTTGAAAAATCTGAGAACACATCTGGAAATGTGTGACGATATAATACTGGATGCCCTCAAAATGCGCTGTGAGATAGTTGAAAATATTACAAATTACAAGCAGCAGCATGAAATGCCCGTGGTCCATATAGAAGAAGACGAGCGCAAGGCTCTCCACGCATCCGAAAAACTCAAAGACAGCAAATACGCGGAAAACATTCTGAATATCTATAACTACATCAGATATACCAGCAAAGTAATCCAGTCAATGAATCTTTTTGACTGCAATATTTTCCTCATCGGCTTTATGGGTGCCGGAAAGAGCACTATCTCCTCCACGCTTCATGATATCTTTGCCATGGATGTAGTAGAAATGGACCAAATTATCTCCGAGAGAAACAATATGAGCATTTCCGAGATCTTTGACACCTACGGTGAGGAATATTTCCGAAACGAGGAGACAAATCTGCTGATAGAGAGCCGGGATAAAAAGAACATGATATTCTCCTGCGGCGGGGGAGTTCCGATGCGTGAGGTGAATGTCCGTGAGATGAAGAAGAGCGGAAAGATCATACTGCTCACGGCCTCCCCTGAAACTATACTGAGCAGAGTTAAGGAAAGCCACGACAGACCTCTTCTGGAAAACAATAAAAATGTCGGATTCATAGCCGAGCTCATGGAAAAGAGAAGATCTAAATATGAGGCAGCTGCCGACATTATAATCAATACAGACGGAAAAAATGCATATGAAATATGTGAGGAAATCATTGCCAGCGCAAAAAACTGTTCCACAAATGCCTGAGTGATAAATATCCACGTATTTACCGTTGAAATAATACTATTTTAAACAGTTAGGATTGGAGAATAATTATGTCAACTGAAATCACGGGTCATACCGGCCTTTTATGCCTTCTTGGCAGTCCTGTAGCACACAGTATATCCCCGGCAATGCACAATGAAGCATGCCGTATCCTGGGGCTCGACTACGCATACCTTGCCTTCGACGTGCCGGAAGATAAAATGCCCCGGGCTGTAGAGGGACTCAGAACTATGGGAGCCAGGGGATGGAATATTACTATGCCGGGCAAAAACATCATGTGTACTCTGGCCGATAAGCTTTCACCGGCTTCTGAAATCTCAGGAGCCTGCAATACCGTTGTAAATGAGAACGGAGTCCTCGTCGGCCACACCACAGACGGAATCGGATTTATGAGTGCGGTTGCCGAGAACAATGTGAACATTATAGGAGAAAAAATGACTCTTCTCGGAGCAGGCGGAGCGGCAACGGCAATCCTTGTTCAGGCTGCGCTTGACGGTGTCCGGGAGATAAATGTGTTCAATGTAAAGGACAGCTTCTACCCCAGAGCCGGGGAGATCGTAGCAAAGCTCAACGAAAGGACCGGTTGCAAGGTTACACTTAACGATTACAGCGACCCGGAGCTTCTCAGAAGATCCATTTCCGAAAGCCGGATCCTGGTAAACGGAACGTCGGTGGGAATGGCTCCGAATACCGACAGATCCATCATCACAGATACTTCCATGCTTCACAGGGATCTTTTCGTATTCGATGTGATCTACAATCCACAGGAGACAAAGCTTCTTAGCGATGCAAAGAAATGCGGATGTCAGACCGCCAACGGAATGTACATGCTGCTTTACCAGGGCGCCGCTTCATTTAAGCTCTGGACCGGCATGGATATGCCTGTTGATGTTATCAAGGAAAAATATTTTGACCGATAAAAAGTAAATCGGTGCCTGGCACATGTTGAGCTTGTGCCTGGCACCGATTGATTTTTTTTAAAATTTATTACGTTTTCTCTTGATGTGAACGCCCGAAACTGTCACGAGAACGCCGCTCACGGCAATAAGTGCGATCCACAATGCCATAGGAGTGTTATCTCCGGAGTCAACATACTTCGAATTTCCGCTTGAACCTCCGTTCGTACTTCCGTTCGAATTTCCGGCCGTATTCCCACTCGAATTTCCGTTCGAATCTCCGCCCGGAGATGCTTCCGAATACACCGTGAATATTGTAGATGCAGTACCTCCTTCGGATACAATACTGATACCATAATCTCCGATCGGAAGTCCTGCTACATACTCAGCCTCCAAAGTCACGATCGTACTTCCCTCTTTTACCGTATAATTCTTTTCCTCAAGGGTCTTTCCGTTGATCTCAACCCGGATAAAATCACCGAATGCTGCATTGGAGGTAAAGGACAATTCCTTCTTTTTTCCTGCCTTTGCAAGCTGTCCCCGCCCTTTAATGATTTCAGGCGGAAGCTTCGGAATTATTATGTCGGCATATTCTGTTTCATTCTCTCCGTTTTCATCGGTAAAATATTTACCGCAATCCTTGCAATGCCAATACTCACTGTTGCCGGTTTCCAACACTGTGGCAGCCTTCCGGGCTGTCTTTTCAAGGTTATGCTTTGTGCTGTCAGGCTGACCGTAAATCTCGCCGCAGGTGTCACATACCGCCGGTGTCGAACATGTGGCTCCGCCGCCTGAGTGTTCATTCTGAATCTCTACATTTTTACTTACAGAAAATTTAAATCCGTCAGTTGTAGTTGCGTATAAAACCAAGGTAAAGCTGTCTTCATCTTGCGCATAAAGCTCTGTGGAAAGAACCCCCTGATACCTTCCGTCAACAACATTCAGATTAAGCGGGCCGCCCTTACTAATGAATTCATAGCCAATCTCAATTACGGATACGTTTTCGGCCGGCAATGCACTTATCAGACAATCCTGTGTTCTGCATACCTTATCCGGAGCATCTATTGTCATGACCGGGATATCCTTTTTGGATGTTTCATCTCCGCATATTTTACACTTTTTCCAGTATTTTCCGTTCTCACTTTGCCACTCATAGGTATGCCCGTCATTGACCGTCACGGTTATTTCTGCAGATGCGTTGCCCGACTTGTCGGTGGCAACGATCTTATGTGTGCCTGCGGACAAAGTAAACTGATTATTTGCATCAAGCTGAACTTTCGTTCCGTTTACTGTCACACTGTCAATATACTCTTCCTCAACTGTTACAGTCTGTGCTCCACAATATGTCTCTCCGTTTTCTACGCCGGAAATGACAGGTGCGGAATTATCAAGCACAATACCGTCTGAACTCAGATAAGTAATATTTCCCGCTTTATCGGTGAGTCTCGCGTAGATAATACATTTGTTATCCGGCGTAATTTCAAACCCACCCGTGTAGGCAGTAAATTCCTTTCCGTCCAATTCGTCTTCCGAGAGAGACTTATCGCTCAGAAGATACGAAATCGTCACCGGATCTCCGCTGTTATCGCTTGCCGTTATCGCTGCCGTCTGAGCACTGTTAAAGAAAAGCTCGAAACTTATCCGGTCTGAAAATCCATTCCAGATGTTTTCACCGACGCTGATTTCACCTGCGGGACCGGCAGCATCCTCCCACTGTGCTTTCAGTTCTATGCTTAAAACGTTAGCGTCTGAGGCAAGCTCACTGTAAGTGGTTTGCGGCGTTACTTCCGCTTCTCCGTATTTCCAGCCGGCGAATTTCCAGCCGTCCTTTGTTGGGTCGGTAATGCCGTCAAGCACTTTATCTTCCCACTGCACTTCTGTCTTTGAAGCAATCTCTGTGCCTCCGTCGGTGTCAAAACTAACGGTATAATCCGGCAGATCAATACTCAGTTCGGCAATGTTTGAATAATAACTTCCAACCGCATCAGTCAGCACACAGCGCACCTTCCAGCCGTCCATATCGGCAGTCGCTTTCAGTATCGTCAGTAAAGATGAAATAATCTCCGAGCGTTTGATCACGGTACCTTCCGGATAATGCGTCTCGGAAAACTCCAGACTGGTTACGTTCATGTGGATGTTATCCGCTTCATCTATACTTACCACATCGACCCATGTTGCCCCGTCATCCGCACTGTACTGCCACTTAACTGATACACCCGCTTCCTCCGGTGCATTGGAAATACCGACTGCCAATTCGATCTTTTCACCAACCGTTTTATTTGCTCCGTTTAAAGTGCCGCAAGTGGGAGCCGGCCGCGTACTAACGGCTGCTTCCTTACTGATCGTATTTCCGTACCTGTTGCTTACCACACAACGATATGTCCCGACATCCCCGGCACCAACCTCCAGTGTGTCGGAATCCGCTCCCTCAATATCGACAAAGGTGTCGTCAACCTTCTTCTGCCACTTATAGCTTTCTGCATTATTTGCACTCACACCCATCTCATATACGGAAGTGTCCTGCTCCTGAATCCTGATGCCCTGAGGCTGCGAAGTGATCTCCGGTGCAATAATGACCGACAGCTCAGGCGATTCGAATTCAACGTAAATGCTTGATTCGTGTTTATCAAAGTTTCCGATATAATAATGCGAGACAACACGACGGTACTTATAACCTGCGTTTTCCTCAGTTATCTCTACGGTATAGCTGTCACTTTTGGAATCGGGAATGTCCTCCCAGCCGGCACCTTTGTCCACCTGCCATTTCATATTGTCAAAGAAGCCGCCGGCGGCCCATTTTGTCTCTTCAGACGGATTCACGGTAAAGGTTACCTGATCTCCGGGAGCGGCATACACAGCATCCTTCTCTTCCCATCTCATGACATATACTTTTGCACTATATGAACCGATACTGCTCTTACTGCCGTCTGCGTTTTTATAATAAACTTCACAGGTATAGGTACGATAGTCTGTGATACCACTCAGATCATTTATCTCACAGGTAAGCGAGCTGCCGCCGACAACAATTTTTTCGCCATTTTCATTCTCATACGACCATTCCGCCGTCATATTGCTGTTTAATTCCGTCAGCGTTTCTACTACGCGGGGATCGTCTATAGTTCCCCAGTTCTCGTATACATCAATTTTGCCGGCACTGAGCGTAACGCTCCCCTCGGGATTCCTGTAGAAGCGGGTATTGGGATTCTCAGCCAGTTTATAGGAAGGAACCGCTCTTTCAAGCTTTCCGTTTCCGCCGGGTACCCTAAGAAGACGATACTGCTCACCTTCTGCTGTTTCGGCACTTGCATAATAGATATCCAAATCATTCAAAGACCATACAACCAAATTATTATAATTTGCTACGGTTTCATAGGAAATAGGATAATAGTATTCATCCTCGCAGTCGATCATTCTTCCCGGCGCAGCTATTGAAGTCACCTTATCTGAATCGGGATTCTCAAAATAATAATACAAGGGATAAAGGATTTTTCCATCACCGTTTTTTACTACTTGACCTTCCTTGGGTGTAAAGTGGATATTCCCGCCCAAAATATAGACCTGGTTTCTCAATTCTGATTTGGCCTGCTTAACTGTACCGCTGATAAAGCGAACAGTTCCGCTGCTTATGCCATCTACGGCCGGAGGATAAGCTTTTATGTCCCAGTTATTGATGATACCGTCACCCTGAATGTTCAAAACAGCGTCAAAACCGACACATGCACTGCCTCCGACATAATGCTGGCCGTTCTCATACTGAACGGTCAGGCTGCCTTTTTCCAGATCACAGTCGAGAGCACTGTCTGTAGCCGGAAGCAAAGTCCAGTCCCCGGATTTCACATAAATTTTCGGAATGCCCCAGTCAGGCTGCCAGCCGTTTTTCACAAAGACTGAGCCTGAAAGATCACGAAGGTCGATCGTCGTACCGTCAACTGAATAAGTTCGTAAGAAGTCGCTGTCAAAAGCCATCTCCTGGCCGCTTTCAGTCTTCCTCAGATAGACAGCCGAAGGTTTGAATATGGTTATTTCCCGATGGCTTCCGTATTCATCTGTAGGGCTGAAATTTTCTTTGAAAACATACCCTCCGTCATTTGAAAATTCAGGCGCCTCGGTTTCGACAGAACCATTTGCAATTCCGTTTCTGATCACACCTTCGCCGCTGAGGCTGATCAAAGCATTTTTAAGATTGCGGACTTCGGAAAGCTGAACTCTCCTCAGGCCCTGTGTAACATCCGCATTTTCCGAGTTAGTAACAAAGCCTTCAATGGTTCCGCCTTCTTTGACAAACATTTTTCCGGCCGCAACGGAGGCAAGCCGGGTTCGCATACCCGGATCCAGACTGCCGAACTCAGTTGCCTTATTTTTGAATTTACCGGTGACAGATGCATCACTTCCTGAAACTGTCAGATCGTTCAAGACAAGGATAGAGGTGCAAAACGAATTTCTGTAGAAATACTGCGGCCTCATGGAATATCCTTCCGTAACATCAGGCAAACTATAGCAGGTATTATCGGCATTCACTGTTGAATCCTCAACTGTGAGCGAGCCCGATACCAGAACAGCTGCACCACCTTCATCTCTGTAATCATAGCCCGTTCCGGTGCTGTGCCATAATTCGGGGTAAATGCCTCTGCCTTCCGTGGTTTTTGCGGTAACAGCTGCACTGCTTTGAACAAGCATATCGCCGGTTTGTGTCTTATCTAAATACGCACTGCTGTCCATGACCCTGATAGCTGTAGCATAAGAGGTGCAGTTTACAGTTGATTCCGTAATATTTAGAGACTTACACCAGATTGCATTGGCATTTCCATAGACATTAAGAGTTCCGGGATCCTCAATCGACAAATTAGTATCCGGCGCATATATGCCATAGGTTTTTACACCGCGATCAGACTCCGGGGAAATCCATTCCATACCTGGCACACCAACTGTAGCTTTTCCGGACAGCCTTATGGTAAGATTATCCAGACCTTCGATTCTGATGTAAGCTTCATCATTTGAATCTGTAAGCTTCGAAGCTACAAACTCTGAAAAATTATCATTCAATATCAGTATATTGCTTAAGGGAACGAATACCCAGGTATCCGTACCATCCGTTTTTCTGTTGACCGGGATGTCTCCGATCCAGATTTTATTTTCCCAGTAGGCTTCCTCCTCCGCCGCAGCAGTCAGCGGCATCAGGCCTATTACCATACAAAGAATAAGAATTATACTTAGAATTCGTTTTTTCATCGAGTTCTCCTCCCCTGAAATTCTTATGCATTCTATCTATTATAACAATTCCCTGTATTATTTTCGGATTACATTTCTGTATATAACCGAGCGTTCAGTTATATTATACCGTTTTTTTATCTCATGTTTCAAGGAGTCGCCATAAAAAGGCCATGAATTTTAATGAAAGAATGAATAAAGCACAGGGGACTTTTATCTTTTTGAAATATACGTTTCCTGACACATATCACAGAAAAAGCCAACAGCTCCGGCAGGTCATCTGACGAGGCTGTTGGCTTTGTTATAAAGCTCTTATTGAGGTAAATCTTTTTTATTCTTTAATACATTTCCCGCAAGATCAGCTCGGTAATTCCGGGATTATCTCCGCCCGTGATCCTTATCACCTTTGGATTAAGGCCGTGGCCGAATTCCCGATAGATTCCTCTTTGAATGCTGTTCCCGCGGTTATATCCGTGTATGACTCTTACCCGATATGTGCCGGATCCGGCTTTTTTTACTATGTCTTCAATTCTTTTTATAGCCTGATCTACCGTCAGGCCATGTACATCTGTCTCAATTATCGGACTTTGGCTGATCATCGTTCTCTTCCTTATTTATATCCGGGGCGGGGCTTTTCATCGGGCTTTTTATTTGGCTTTTCATTGCTCTTTTTCTTTCTTTTTTCCTTTCCTTAAGCGCCCTCTTTTCCGCTTTTTTCCTGTCTCTCTCAGCCGCAAGCTCGGGATGCTTTTTGAAACGGGATCTCCTAATAAGAAGGATGATCACAACAACCACCGCCGCTGCGAACGCAAACGGAAGTATTATTATAATAAAGATTACAAATCCCTGACAAAACGATACAAATCCCTTCCAGGAATCGCCAAAGGCTCTGCTTACGCGCTCTCCGAAGGTTGTCGATGGCGTTTCTATTGCCGAATATTCCGAAACCTCATTTATATTGAGGTACAGGGTTGAATATCTGACCTTCATATCCATATCCGAAAGCTCGCTGTTCTGGGTGTTCAGCAGGTACTGAACCTCAGCGATCCTGCTCTCAATGGTGATCATATCCTCCATATTCTCGGCCTTATCCATCATCTCGAGAAGACGGTCAAGCTCCTTCTGAAGCGACTCGATATATGCAGATTTATCATTATAGGACTTGGTAATATTCTCGGCATTTATCGTCCTGTCCCGGATCTTCCCGTCCTCTGAAAGTCCCGACATAAATTCCTGGAATCTTTCCGATGGTATCATAACTACCACATAATAATTTCTTGTGGCTTCTTTTTTATTTCCCGCATAGTACCAGTCCCAGTCGTTATCCGTCTCGGTCTCGGTATTTATGATCCCTCCGTACTGTTTTATCTTTGCCTTCACCGACTTTACGGTATCATCATATTTCAGCGTCTCCAGAGTGATATTTCCCGTATAGATTATTTTCTGTCCTTCCTGAACAGAAGGCTCGGAGTCTCCGGCATCGGTCAGCGAATTACCGCTTTCGTCAAATCCGCCTATATACTCCTCGGCAAGCGCATCCTCCGCATACTCCTCCTCAGCATATGCCTCTTCAGCTGCATATGCACCCTCAGCAGGAGCTTCGGCATAACTCTCGGTTGACATTCCGCATCCGGCCATTCCAAGCAGCATGAAAGCCGCAAGAGCTGCGGCCATAAATTTTTTGAACATGATCCTTCCCTCCATAGTTATTGTCCGGGTTCCTGTTCCCGGTGTAGGTGTTGTGTGTTTTCGATTCCGGTGCAGGTATTGTGTGTTGCGTGTTTTCGATTCCGGTATATGTGTTTCGTGCTAACGATTCGGGTATATGTGTCTCGTGTTCCCGATTTCGGTATATGCAATTTATTTTGTGCTTTTATGTGACCGCATATACAATAACCGCCCGCTCTTACATATTTAAAGTATATGTTTCTTGTGTGTTCTATCTGTGTTCTATATGTATTCTGTCATATCCTTCTCTAT
The DNA here is from genome assembly GCA_050944395.1 of Lachnospiraceae bacterium. GTDB lineage: Bacteria > Bacillota > Clostridia > Lachnospirales > Lachnospiraceae > Chordicoccus. The sequence continues at coordinate 10,806 of JBMNQZ010000028.1, read as the reverse complement.
TGGATTTTACATATTTTCCTCAATTTTTTCATCATGTTTAATGCAAAAATTATCGCAACAACCGCCGATATTATCTCCGATGCCGGAACGGCCATCCAGACAATATCAAGACTCGAGAACATTTCGGATAAAATCCAGAACATTCCGAATGGCAGAATAAACTGTCTGGCAATATTAAGTATCAATGTGTACCTGCTGTGACCCATTGCCTGCATGGATGAACCCATGATTATGCAGGTGCCTCCGAAGATAAGCGACGCCACGCCGCACCTGATCGCCGGAATTCCGATAGCCATCATGTTTTCCGACGCGTCAAAAAGAGTCAGAAGCCGGGCCGGAATAAATTCAAAGATCACAGTCAATATAACCATAAGAGATATTATGATCCCGAGCGCATATTTCAGCGTCTTTTTTATTCTGGCATAATTTTTCTTTGCGTAATTATATGAAAGAATGGGAACGATCCCGTTGTTCATTCCGAAAGAGGGCATGAAGCAGAAATTCTGTATCTTCAGCCAGATCCCGTATACCGCAGTTGCCGTCGAGCTGTACTTCAAAAGAACCTGATTTACGGAAAACGAACACAGACCCGTAAGTCCTATTGTTACCATTGCCGGAATACCCACGGAATATATCTCCACGATCGACGAGATCTTCGGCTTAACGATCTTTTTTGCTGAATAGTTGATATTTTTGACCTTTATCCGGTTAAAGTAAAGTGCCGTCAGGGCCGCCACCACCTGGCCCAGCACCGTTGCGGTTGCCGCGCCTGCGATTCCCATTTTCGGGAACGGGCCGATTCCAAAGATAAAAAGCGGATCGAAGATGATATTTATCACCGCACCGACAGCCTGGCTTACCATTGCAAAGACGGCATTTCCGTTTGCTATAAGCATTTTTTCAAAGTACTGCCCGAAGAGAGGGCCGATCCCGATTCCCCAGCATATTCCAAGATAGATAGTGCCTCCGTCAATGATCTCGGCAATATCTGTCTGCGCCGAATATATCCACCTCGAAAGAAAAACTCCAAGAAGCGCAAATATTATTCCGAAACAAATAACCGCAAATACGCCTGAATTAGCTATATTGTCCGCCTCATCCTTTTTGCCCAAAGCCAGATACCTCGGAACCATGGTATTGATTCCGACACCTGTTCCCACAGCTATAGCGGTCAGAACCTGCTGCATGGGAAATGCAAGAGAGACTGCGGTAAGTGCATTCTCGGAAATCTGCGCCACAAAGATAGAATCTACAATATTGTATAAAGCCTGTATAAAAAAAGATATCATCATCGGGATAGACATGGTTATCAGAAGTCTACCCACAGGCATCGTTTCCATTTTACTAATACCGGAATCCGACATAAAACCCCTCTTTTCAATCATTGTTTCTATTTACTATATCAAAATCCGACCGGGCGTTCCACCGCAAAGTGAAATTATGCAAAAAGAATACGGCCGGCGTGGCTTGATTTTGACTTTCCGGCCTGGCGGGCATTCCCCGCCTGAATTTGACCTGCCGTATATGGCGAAATATAAGTTTCCGGCAGTTGTTATCACCCGCTCCATTCACTGCAAGATAAAAAAAAGAACCGCTGCCTTGGAAATTCCCTGGCAGCAGCTCCGAAACATATTATTTTGAAAGATATTCATCAATGGCTTTTGCGGCTGTTTTTCCCGCTCCCATTGCCGAGATAACGGTAGCAGCTCCGGTCACCGCATCTCCGCCTGCGTAAACTCCGCTTCGTGATGTAAGACCGTCCTCATTGATGATAATTCCGCCTCTCTTATTTACCTCAAGGCCCTCGGTCGTATTTTTAATGAGCGGATTCGGCGATGTACCTATAGACATTACTACGGTATCCACATCGATCGTGTACTCCGAGCCCGGCACTTCCACCGGACGTCTTCTTCCGCCCTCATCGGGTTCTCCGAGTTCCATCTTTATGACTCTGATTCCGTTTACAAATCCATTTTGAGGATCTCTTGGGTCTTCCGGATTCTGATATCCGAGTATCTCCACCGGATTTGTCAGAAGTCTGAATTCTATTCCTTCTTCCTTTGCATGCTCAACTTCCTCGGCTCTTGCCGGAAGCTCGTCCATTGAACGCCTGTATACAATGTATACCTTTTCGGCTCCCAGACGAAGCGCCGTCCTTGCGGCATCCATTGCTACATTTCCTCCGCCGACAACTGCTACCTTTCCGCCCTTCATGATCGGAGTATCGGGATCATCCCTGTATGCTTTCATGAGATTGCTTCTGGTGAGGAATTCATTTGCGGAATAAACGCCCTTGTACGCTTCACCCGGAATATTCATGAATCTCGGAAGTCCGGCACCTGAACCCACGAACACGGCTTCATAGCCCATATCGAAGAGTTCATCGATAGTCAGTGTCTTTCCGATGACAACATTGGTCTGAATATCAACTCCCAGCGCCTTAAGGTTATCAACCTCTTTTGCAACAATTGCCTTCGGAAGACGGAATTCCGGAATTCCGTATACGAGAACTCCGCCTGCGGTATGGAGTGCTTCAAAAACAGATACTTTATATCCTTTCTTTGCCAGATCTCCCGCACATGTAAGTCCCGAAGGACCCGATCCAACAACTGCGACCTTATGTCCGTTTGACTCGGGAACATGATGCCCGACGTGGGCATGCTCTCTGTGATAGTCCGCAACAAATCTCTCGAGGCGGCCGATTCCAACAGGCTCAAACTTGATGCCGAGGGTACATTTGCTCTCACACTGGGTCTCCTGAGGACAAACACGTCCGCACACTGCCGGAAGTGAGGAATCCCTGTCAATGACTTCGTAGGCACCTTCAAAATCTTTTTCTTTTATCTTTGCAATAAACTCCGGAATACTGATATTTACCGGACATCCTTCAACACACGGTCTGGTTTTGCAGTTGAGACATCTTTCAGCCTCCCCGACTGCCATCTCCACAGTATAACCGAGAGCTACTTCATTGAAATTATGAGCCCTTACCTGCGGTTCCTGGGTCGGCATCTCACACTTTTTTGGATTTATCGCCATTTCTTATTCCCCCTATCAAGCCTTCTTGAGAAGATTACATGCAGCGTCATAAGCATGTCTCTCATACTCACCGTACATTCTTCCTCTGGACATCGCCTCATCAAAATCGATCTCGTATCCGTTGAAATCCGGTCCGTCAACACAGGCAAATTTTGTGATTCTCTTTCCGTCCCGGTTGAGAGTGAGCCTGCAGCCGCCGCACATTCCCGTTCCGTCGATCATGATAGGATTCATAGATGCCGTCACCGGAGTTCCGTACGGCCTTGCTGCCTCAACAACGAATTTCATCATGATAAGCGGGCCTATGGTGATTATCATATCGAACTGCTTTCCGGCCTCCAGCATTTCCTTGAGCGGAACGGTAACATTTCCGTGGCGTCCGTATGTTCCGTCATCAGTCATGATAATAAGCTCATCGGAACATGCTCTGAATTCATCCTCGAGAATGACTATATCCTTGCTCCTGAAACCGGTAATGCTGGTAACTTCCGCGCCCAGCTCATGGAGCTTCTGAGCTACCGGCATGGCGATCGCACATCCGACACCTCCGCCGACTATGCATACTTTTTTCAATCCTTCAAGACGCGTCGCCTCACCGAGCGGCCCCACAAAATCCTGAATAAACTCCCCCTCTTCCTTTGCATTCAAAAGAGCGGTAGTTGCTCCGACTATCTGGAATATTATCTTAACCGTACCCTTTTCAGGATCCGTTCCCGCAACTGTGAGCGGAATACGTTCACCTTCTTCATTCACTCTGAGGATAATAAACTGTCCCGGCTGTGCTTTTCTCGCAACAAGCGGAGCCTCTATCTCCATCTGAGTCACATTCGCATTCAAGACCTTTTTATGTGCAATCCTGTACATTCCGACTCCTCCTTTTTCAAATCAACATCTCCAAATAACAATTCTATCAAATTTCCATATCGTCATATTGTAATTATTTTAAGAGAACTTTGTCAATAAATAAAATACAAATGTTGAGCTTCCTGCTTAAAATACAGATGTAATTCTAGCACCTTCCGACACATATTTGTGTTTTTTTTAACAATTTTTGATTTTTCATGACTTTTTACAATGTTCAAAAACTAATGGGCGGAATTTTCGTCATTTTTAAGACTGCGCAAAAAACAGCTCATCCAATGCCACCGCCGTCCTCCTGCGTCTTTCATGGGCCTCGACTGCTTCCGGGGTCCTGCATTTTTCAAGGCTTTTCCCGAAGCGCTCCGCAACTCCGACCCTCGAGGTCTCCTTTATCCTTTTATCCGCCAGAAAAAGCACTGCGGCTTCATCGATAATGATCCTGCCCTTTTCATCCCGTTTAAGTTCAAGATCATGATGCTGTTCCACAATCTTTGCCAGCTTGGGGTAACCAAGCTCTCTTAAATACACGCCCCCGGCAAGATCATGCTTTTTTTGCTTTCTTGCCACATCATGAAGGAGAGCCGCAAAATGAAGGCTTTCCCGGTCAATCCCTTCCGTCTGAATGACATCTTTAATTTCAAACTCTTCAATTCTATCCGCGATCCTGTCAGCCTCGCAGGATACCGCCCTGCAGTGATCTATTATGTTTTTTCCGCAGCCCGCAGCCTCCATAAGTTCCCCGCACAGCGGATCGCTGAGGCTTATGACCGGATCTGTATTTCCCGACACTGCATAAGGGACGCCGTTTCTTATTTCCAGCTCATACCATGAAGCATACCGGGGCTTGTATTTTATGGAAGTGCTAAGCGGCTCCCCCATCAGATTGCTTATATAAAGCTGAATAACAGTGGCGTGAGATACCACCGCTATGGAAATATCCTCTTTATCCGGAAATGACTCCTCAGCATCCTCAAAAATTTTTTTCATTCCCCGGGTGAATCTGATAAGCCCCGCCTCATCCTGTTCTGCTCCCGGGATCTTTGACATGCCCGATGCGCCGCATCTTGCATTGTAGATCTCCGGCCATCTTTTTTTTATCTCCGAAAACGAATACCCGTCCCATTCTCCGGCACTCATCTCCTCTATCCCTTCGGCGACAACGGCATCCCCGCGGATCGCCCGAGCCGTTTCGACGGCTCTGCCCAGAGAGCTGCTGTACACTTTGTCAACCGTTCCCTCAAGCTTCTTTCCCAGAAGCACACTCTGCATCCTTCCTGCCGGTCCCAGAGGAAACTCCGCCCTTCCCAGGCAATAGCGCTCTCCTATAGGAAAGTCAGGTTTTGCATGTCTTATAAGGAATACTTTTATCATAAAACCTTCTCCTGTCTCCTTCGGATTTATTTCATCGGAAATGCCATTCCTGATCGGGCCTGTTCTCATCATAAAGCCTTATGACCTTTTCATAATCCTCCGGGGTGTCAGCATCGAGAAGAATACTCGGTTCATTGACTTCAAGGTCTGTGATCTTCATTCCGGAGGACTCCACCGCACCCCGCAGTCCTCTTCCTCCGGTGTATTTCAGAACATAATCGTAAAGGCTCCTGTTCAGGATAACCGGATGCCCCGGCTCGCCGAAATAGACCGGGCGAACAAAGTCCGCCTCCGTATTGATCACCTTTTCAAATATCCACTTCGGGGACATTACCACATCCACCGGAGATAACATTATCCTGTCATATTTTTTCGCAAGTCCCGAAATTCCAAGCTTTACGGAATCCAGCATCTGCGTCTCAAAAAAATGCTCGTTGCAGACGCATTTTACATCCTCATCAATAAGATGACTCTCCAGCTCCTCATGGCGGTATCCCGTGACCACAACAATGTCCTCAACTCCGACCTCCCGCATCTGTAGGATCAATCTTTTGATAAATGTTGTATTTCCTATAGGAAGCAAAGGCTTCCACTGTCCCATGCGGGAGGAAAATCCCGCCGCAAGTATCACACCCCCGATCATAATGCTTTTCCGTCCTTTATAATTAGTGCACTTCCGTGAAGATCGCAGACAGGGACCACCGAAATATTATTTGACTCACAGAATTCATCCACCGCTTTTTTCACTCCGAAGAACTGCATACTGTTGTAATCATGCACGATTATGGCTCCTCCCGGAGACATTCTTGGCCAGAAAAGCTCAAGTCCGCTCTTTACCGGCTCATACAGGTCCGGGTCGAGGCTCACAAAACAGAACTTTTTATCGAGACAGGGACCGAAGGTATCCGGAAAATATCCCTTATATGCCGTCACCTGCTCCCTGAAAGGCATGGATGAAAGAACCTCCTCCATACAGGTATCGGAAAAATCTCCCGTCTCGGCACGGGAGAATCCGTTCTCCGACTCAACCGCCACATCTTTTTCGTCAAAGCCCTCAAATGTATCAAAGAGATACATTTTTCTCTCCCGGAAAGCTTCATTTATATGGCGTGCAAACTGCCCCTTAAATACACCCAGCTCCGCTGCATCTCCCTCAACCCGATTCTTATTTATCCGTTCAGCCAGAAGGCGCATGGTCGCCACCCTTGCATCAAAGATCTCCAGTGCATCCGCTTTAATTATCTCTCCTTCAAAGCCCAGCTGTCTTATTTGTCTTTCCATCTCTCCGGAGCGCTCATCATCGAGAACTCCGAGACAAAAGCATTCCGGACGGGTCTTTAAAGCATCTTCCGGTGACAATATCGGGATCCCTCCCAGATATCCCCCCTGTTTTTTCGGCGAATTATCCGCATATGCAGTCACATAGTATTCTCCGCCCAAAAGCTTTCTTATCATTGCCCCCATCTGTCCGGAGCCAAAAATCACTGTATTTATCATATCCGCACCCTTTTCAAGTAATAATTGTTTTCTTGTATATTTTATCATTTTGAGAAATCATTGTCACCGATTTATGTTCTATATTGTCAATCATTTTATATATTTCAGTCAATAATATAGAATTATTTATGGAAATAAATGTGCAGTATGCTATAATCATAAACATAGAATGCTTTTCATAATAAAGCTGCAGGTAAGGGGGATTGAAATGATAAACTGGTCACCGGAGGGAATCGCTTTTCGCATCGACTCCGAAAACTATTGTCATATCGGCGCCGATATTGCCCGGAAGATAATGCCGTTTATTTCAAGAGAAAGTGCGGTTGCCGACTGTGGGTGCGGGCTTGGACATGTAAGCCTGGAGCTGTGCCGCTGCGGAATAAACGCGACCGCTATCGATGTCTGTGCAGAGCCCCTTGAAGCACTTAAAAAGCTTGCCTTCAATGAAGGGATAGAAAATCTGACTGTCATCAATTCCGATTACAGCGCCCTGCCGGAGGATCTTTCTTTTGATCACATGATATTCTGCCTGTCGGGAGATATTGATACCATCCTTGACGTTGCAGAAAAGCACTGCACCGGGAGGGTGATCATTATCAGACAGCGCTGGAAAAACCACAGATTCAGCTTAAATGAGTCTCCGATACGTGAATCCCAAAACGAAAATATTCCGCAAAAGCTGAGTGAGCTGGGAATTCCGTATGAAATTCTCGATTTTAATCAGGAGAGGGGACAGCCGTTCAGATCTCCGGAGGACGCGGTAAAATTTTTCCGGCTGTATGACACCAGCGGAACCGAGATCACTTCCGAAACCGTGCTCTCAAGGCTGGTGGAAAACAACGATCCGGAATTCCCGTATTTCAAGCCTGCCTCCAACGCCATGAGCATGATAGTGCTGAATGTATCCGATATTCACGAGCCCGACGGCGAAGCATAAACATCAAATCATTTACAAATAGAATCAAAACCGGAAACCGTGACAAAGCATACAACATCAAATTATTTACAAAAGGTGAACCCATGGATAATTCAAAAAAGGAAAAAAATCCAATAACGATACACTCCGTCGCCAAGGCCATGGAGCTGGCACTTATCCTCAAGGATCAGCGAAGACCGATGTCTTTAAATGAACTGGCACAGGCGTGCGGATATCCCAAGAGCACTATATACGCAATACTTTCAACCATGAGAAAATACGGCTTTATTCAGCAAAAAGACAGCGGAAAATATTTTCTCGGTATCGGATTTTTCGAATGCGGGAGCACCGTCTCCGAAAGCTGGGACATTACTTCCACCGCCCGTCCGCATGTCAGAAGACTGGCTGTCTTGTCCGGCTCATCCGCAGCGCTTTGTTATCTCAGCGATGAAAGTGTAATAAATACACTCTATATCCCCGGCGGCAACGATCTTCAGATCAGTATTCCGAAGGGACTGACCCTTCCTCTTCACGCCACCAGTCAGGGAAAGCTTCTGCTTTCCAGATACACTAACGACGAGGTCAGGGAGATCCTTAAAAAAACAGGGATGAAGGATTATTCACCTCACACTATCACAGATATGGACGAACTTATCTCCGAGCTTGACAATATAAGGATACAGGGATATTCAACCGAGAACGGAGAATACAAGATCGGTCTCAGAACCGTATCGGCGCCGGTCTTCGACTCATCCGGAAATATGACCCACGCCCTGAGCGTAATGAATCTTTTCCGGGATACGGGAGATCTGTTCCATAAGACAATAGAAATGGTCGTAAGAACGGCTGAGACAATAACAGAAGAGCTTCAGTAATATACAGAATATACAGGGGGAAAAGCCATGAATAATATTTTTACACAGCTTCTATATCAAATGGAGAAAAAACAAGACACCGTACTTGCCGTGATCGTTGAAAACAGCGGTTCCACGCCCAGAGAGTCCGGTTCTATGATGCTCGTCAACAAAGACGGACTGTGCAAAGGCACGATCGGCGGCGGCGGTATAGAGTATCATTCGATACTTGTTTCTCAGAAACTCATCGAGGAGAAAGCCTGCGGAAAGCATGATTTTATCCTGAGAAAAAATGATATTGAAGATATAGGAATGGGCTGTGGAGGAGATGCTACCGTCTATTTCCAGTACATTCCGTTTGACTCAGAAAAATGGGCCGGCATCGCCTCCGAACTGCTTAGAAGAACATCGAACAGGATCCCCGGATACCTGATCTTTGACCTTGATAAGGAGGACGGATATCTTTCCGATTCCTATGACTGCAGTATGGGCAATGTCTTTGCGATGCAGCTTCCTCTGGGTGAGCGGTGTATCATTTTCGGCGGCGGACACTGCGCAATGGCTCTCGCACCGGTCCTTCACTCCGTGGGCTTCAGGGTAACGGTCTTCGATAACCGGAGCGATATGGTAGACCCCGCCAGATATCCCATGGCAGAAAAGCTGATCTGCGGAGACTACACCAGAATTACCGACTATTTAACCTTTGACAAAAATGATTACATCGTAATAATGACCAACGGCCATGAATTCGACTATGAGATCCAGGATCAGATCCTTGACCAGCCTTATGCCTATGCCGGATGCATCGGGTCAAAAACAAAGATACCCGCTGTTACCGCCAGACTAAAGGCTGCCGGGCACACCGATGAGCAGATCGCAACTCTCCACAAGCCTATAGGTCTTACCATCAAGGCAAATACTCCGGAAGAGATCGCAATCTCTATATCGGCAGAGCTCATTCTTGAGCGTGCGCTTCTTCGCGAAAAAACAGGAAATCTTGTCATTTCATGTCCGATGCGCTAAAAGGAGCCGGGAAAAATGATCTTCTATACTTCCGATCTTCACTTTCATTATGAACCGCTTCTTTCCGAACGTCCTTTTAAGAGCGTCGAAGAAATGGACGAGGTGCTGATCGGAAACTGGAACAAAACAGTCTCCTCCGAGGACACAGTCTATGTCGTGGGGGATATCGGATACAATGACAACCGTGTTCCCACAGATGCTCTGCGTCGCCTTTCGGGGCACAAGCATCTCATACGGGGAAACCACGATGTGGGATTTGATGATGCCGAACTGCTTTACGACTACTTTGAGACCGTGACGGATTTCAATGAGATAGACGACGGGGATGAGCATATAATTCTCTGCCATTATCCGATCATTCACAACAAGAGATCCGTAATGGTCTTCGGGCATCTTCATGCCGACCCCGTTAATTTTCACGATATAATACGCACGCTTCCTAAGCTCAACAACTGCGGAGTTGACGTGAACGGCTACAGACCTGTCACATTGAACGAGCTTAAGCATAATAATGATATTTTTTATCACCGTGAAGGCGCGGAGGATCTCAGACCGCGCCACAGAAGGATACACAGCGGAAGGGGGTTAATGCCGAAAACTCCGAACTTCAAGCCTCTCCCCGAGCGCCCGAAAGGATTATAGACTGGAATAACGCGATATGAATGTATACGATTTTGACAAAACCATAATAAAAGACGACTCGACTACAGCATTTTATTTTTATGCGCTAAGGCACTATCCCCGCATTCTCAAGCATCTGCCGTCACAGCTCAGGCACGCTGTTCGCCTTTTTTTCAAAAAAATCTCCCTGGGAGAGTTCAAAGAGCATTTTATGTGCTATATTAAATCTATACCGGACCCTCACGAAGCTTTGGAGAAATTCTGGGATGAAAGATCCCAAAAGGTGAACAGCTGGTATCTTGAGAAACACCGGGATGATGACATTGTGATAAGCGCATCTCCCGAGGCGATAATCGCCCCCGGGTGCAGAAGACTTGGAATCACAAAATACCACGGAACAAAAATGGATATCCGCACCGGAAAATTTTATTCGAAGAACTGCAAGGGTGAGGAAAAACCGGTTCGTTTCCGGGAGGTCTACGGAAACATGCATATTGATGAGTTTTACTCAGATTCCCTTTCGGATACTCCGATGGCATTACTTGCCGACAGAAGCTTCCTTGTCAAGGGTGAAAAGCTTACCGAATGGACTGATTTTGATTCCTTTTATTCAAAAAAAACAGA
>JBMNQZ010000027.1:0-23309 GCA_050944395.1 Lachnospiraceae bacterium | reverse complement strand
GAGATTCTTATCTTCAGGATGGCGGCTCCACCGCATTCATCGTCTGTCCGGAACAGCGATTTCCTCTTTCTGGACAGGTGATTTCCAAAACACCGGACAGGCGCTTTCAGCGCACCGGTATATCCAATTGTTATGTTTAGTATTGCTTATTATGTCCCTTTCCGGGTGTGGGGCTCCCGGCGGGAAGTCGGAAACCGAAAACAATCAGAATGCTGACAATCATTTGACGGTCTATTTGTGGGACAGCTCCCTGATGGGTGAGTTTGCCGCCTATGTAAAAGAGCAGTGCCCGGATGTGGATGTGGAGTTCATTTCGGGCAATAACAATGTGTTCCTGTATGACTATCTGGAAAAACACGGTGAGCTTCCGGATATTATAACCACCAGACGGTTTTCTTCCGCGGATGCAAAGAAACTGTGTGATTATCTGCTGGATTTTAGTGCTTATGATGTGGTCAGCGAATTCTATCCCTATGCGCTGCAATATTATACGGAAAGCTCCGGAGACATTCACTGGCTGCCGGTATGCGGCATCCCGGAAACCATGATCGTCAACAAGACGCTTTTTGACAAATACGGCATTGCCATCCCCGAAAGCTACGCCGAATTGGTAGATGCCTGCGCGAAGCTGCAGGAAAACGGCATCAGGCCCTTTGTCAGAGATTGGGAAGCAGACTATTCAGACCATTCCCTGCTGCAGGGCGCCGCACTGGACCAATTTACCAGTCTGGAGGGAATGCGCTGGCGCAGCCAGGCAGATAGCGCGGATGGAAAAATTACCTTTGACAAGGAGCTGTGGACCAACATTTTCCGGGAAGTGAGCACCTTTGCAAAGGATACCGGCTTGGGACCTGAGGATGCACAGCGAGACTATGAATCTGCCTATGAAGCCTTTGTCAGCGGAAAAGCTGCCATCAACTGTGGAACGCCCGGAAATATGGTGGAATACCAGTCCGTGATGACCGATGAGCTGGTGAGGCTGCCCTATTTCTCCCAAACCTCCGATGAAAGCTGGATCTATACCTATCCGTCGCTGAACATTGCCGTAAACCGCTCTGTGGCAGAGGATGAAGGCAAAATGGATGATGCCATGAAGGTGCTGAACTGCTTCCTCTCCCAGAAGGGACAGGAGATCATTGCGGCAGGACAGGGGATGATTTCCTACAATGTGGATGTGCCCTCGGATCTGAGCGGCATGACTGGCGTGGAAGAGGAAGCCAAAAAGAACGCTTTTTATATCCGCTATGCGTCCAATGCGTCTTTTGCCGCAAGCTTGAAGGCCGTCAGCGGTATTCTGACCGGTGAACTGAACGAGCAGCAGGCGTTGGAGGTGTTTGAAAGCACCCTCACGGCACCGGCAGCGGAGGAAGAAATCGTTGCGGAATTTGAGAACACCTATTCGCTTGCCCTGAATGAAAAGGGCGGCCGTGATGCCGCATCGTCAGTGCTTACCACAGTTCGTAAGGAATATGGTGCGGATCTTGCTTTTACCAACTATTATAATTACACAGCTTCCCTTCATGCCGGCGAACACACCCAAAGAGAGTTAAGCATGATGGTGAAAAACGGCAACATTACCGTTCATCTTGCCATGGCAGAGTTGACGGGCAAGGAAGTCAAAACTCTGGTGGAGGAATACCTGAAGGATACCGGAACCAAGTTCCGCGTAACGAATCGGTACGAGCTTCCCGTTGCCTCGGGCATGAAGCTGATTGTGACTGACATCGGTGATGGGTATGAACTGAAAGACATTGAGGTGGATGGAACTTCCATTGTGGACGATACTGTCTACAAGATACTGGTTTCCGGTGAACTGGATTCTCTCTTTGCACGGGCCTTTCCAAATCAGAAAGCACCAGAGCGTTTAGGAATGCATCTGGCCCAGGCATGGCCTCCGCTGATGAGCAACGGCGCTCAGCCTGCACAACCGGAGGATTACATTTGGATAGAATAATAATGATGACCGGGGAGGTATCCTTTCCATGAAAAAGAATAAAAATAACAAAAAGATCCATTCTCTGCTCCTGGTTGTACTGATTCTTGCGTTTATGGTGGGCTTTGTGTTTTTTGCTGTCGGACGAATGAAATCATACATCAAAAGCAGCGGCGAAGAGAATATGTCTGCGGTCATGGAACAAATGGAGCAGTCTTATGATCTTCGGATTAACAATATTTTCGAGAGACTGCAGAGAATTGAAAAGAACCTCTTTTCAGACGAGACACGGTCCATTGAGTTGCGCGCATATCAGCCCTTTTTGGATGTCATGAGGGATGGTTCCTTTGAAAAAATCCTGTTCATCAAAGAAAATGGACAAGCAATGAAAGCGGATGGAGAAGAGAGTTATCTGGATATCCAGAGCAGCTCTTTAATGCGGCTTCAGGCACAGGAGAAAATCGCCCAGAGTGTTTCCTGGAATGTGGATTCGGTGAAAGAAAGCTACTATCTTGTGGCGCGTCCCTGCGAGCCTTATTTTGTGGATGGAAACAAATTCACGGCGATTGGGCTTTTGTTTGATCAGGCCAGTATCGACAGCCTGTTTGATGTCAGCGGTTATGGCGGTCAGGCGCGTTTGTTTTCAGTAGACGAAAATGGCATTGTGACTTATACCAATCAGACCGGTGACAAGTATTATCGAAACTATTCCCTGCTGAAACATATGAAGCAAGATAAATACCTGACTGAGCAGGAGTATGATACGATCAAAGAAAAGCTGGAGGCTTATGAAACCGGTGTGATGCTTCTGGGAGAAGATCAATACTACATAGGCTATTGTCCCCTTGCGGTCAGCCAGAGCGAGCTTGTCTGCCTCGTGCCGGCCTCGGTGCTGAACAGTTCCCTTTTGGCATACCAACGCATCGCGGTTGAGATGATCGTGGTGGGCATGGTCGTGTTGGCGGCTCTTTGTCTGGTGCTCTTCTATATGGCTTCCAGGACCACTGCGGCAGTACAGAAAGCAGAATACGAAGTGGCAACCCGTATGCTGAAAGAAGAAGCCTTGGCTGCTCTTGAGGTTGAGAGAGACAGGGCGGATTACGCCAATCAGGCAAAAAGCCAGTTCCTTTCCAACATGAGCCACGATATCAGAACCCCAATGAACGCCATCGTCGGTTTTACAAATCTGGCAATTGCCCATATCGATGATGACAAAACGGTTCTGAAGGACTATCTGGAAAAGATCAGCGTGTCCAGTGAGCATTTGCTGAGCCTGATCAACGATGTTCTGGATATGAGCCGGATCGAGAGCGGAAAGATCCAGATCCAGGAATCGGAATGCTCTGTTCCCGCCCTGGCCCATGGCCTTCGGAGTATCCTGCAATCCGCCATCGCGTCGAAGAATATTGACTTCTATATTGATACCGTTGATGTGGAACACGAAAACATCTACTGTGACAAATTGAGAGTCAATCAGATCCTGATCAATATTGCGTCCAATGCCGTGAAATACACCCATATGGGAGGAGTCATTCGGGTCAAATTTACGGAGATTTCCGGTGCGCCAGAAGGGTATGCGGATTTTGAGTTTTCTGTGTCGGATACCGGAATCGGTATGAGTGAAGAATTCTTGAAGACCATTTTTGAACCTTTCACAAGAGAAAGAAACTCCACGGTCAGCAAAATCGAAGGCACCGGTTTGGGTATGGCCATTACCAAGAATATCGTGGACATGATGGGCGGCACCATTTCCGTAACCAGTGAACCGGGGGTCGGCAGTGAGTTTATTGTCAAGCTGAGATTCAGAACCATTGACAACGAGGAAGAACTCACTGTGATTCCCGAGCTGGATGGATACCGGGCACTTGTGGCGGATGATAACATGGATAGCTGCAGCAGCGTTTCCAAAATGCTCCGCGTGGCCGGACTTCGACCCGAATGGACTACATCCGGCAAAGAAGTGGTATTCCGTACCCGAATGGCAATGGAAGAAAACGATCCATTCAAGGTATATATTATCGACTGGCTGATGCCGGATATGAACGGTATCGAAGTGGTCAGAAGGGTCAGAAGTGAGATCGGAAATGAGGTTCCGATCATCATCCTCACGGCTTACGATTGGCATCACATCGAAAAAGAGGCAAGGGAAGCCGGTGTCACCGCGTTCTGCGCCAAACCACTGTTCCGGTCGGAGCTGCTTAATGCGCTCAGGAATGTGGAAGCCGGAGTTTCGTCAAAGGATATTACGAAAAATCCGAAGGAACAGTTCAGAGGCAAACGGGTGCTGATCGTGGATGATGTGGAGCTGAACCGGGAGATTGCAACGGCTGTCATTGAAGATGCCGGAATTATAGCTGACACAGCAGAGAACGGGCGGGCAGCAGTTGACATGGTAGCACAGTCTAAAGGTGGGTATTATGACCTTATCCTGATGGATGTCATGATGCCGATTATGGATGGATATCAGGCCACGCAGGAGATTCGGAGACTTGAGAATCGGAAATTGGCTGATATTCCAATTATAGCCATGACTGCAAATGCTTTTGAGGAAGATAGACAGGCTGCCATTAAGGCTGGCATGAACGACCATCTTGCGAAGCCGATTCAGATTGAAAAACTGTATGAGATGATGAAGAAGTATCTGTAACAACAATCAAGGGGCTATAGGAAATAGATCATGGATAAAAGAATAGCCAGGAATACAACCTGGAGAAAAAGAATCGTGACCGGGATATTGTGCCTTGTATCTATAGTATGATGCCCAGAACATATTTTTGTGTCATTTGAAGATGGTGGTCATCTTTTGGCAGGACATGAGGTGGAAGTACATAAAGCTGTAACGAGTTTTGTGCAGCAGAACGGGTTAGCTGAAAGGAGATGATAAATATGGCAATGAAAGATTTAAGTACTGGACCGGACTGGATCGTATGGGTCGTATTTGTAATATTAGTTGCCATCAGTGCAATATTATTATCCGGCCATGGAGCAAATCTGATAGCTGGTTACAATACAGCACCTAAGGAAAAGAAAGAAAAATACGATGAAAAGAAGCTTGGGCGTGTCATTGGAACAGGGTTACTGGCTATAGCAATCTTATTTCCTTTTGCAGTGCTTGGACAGACACTGCTTCCGGCATGGGTTGCATATGCTTTTCTAGGATTTATAATTGTAGATAGTATTGTTATGATCATCCTGGCGAATACGATATGTAAAAAATAAATTGATAAAGAAACAAATTCCAGTTTGACGATTTCATATTTGTTGATTATGTAGTGTGAATTATACTTGCTATTATCTCAAAACAGAGCGTATATAGACATACCAAAACGAGGAGGTATTTCAATATGCTTTATGCGAGAATAGCAAACGAGGACGGAACTATTTTATTTCATCCGTTAAGAGAAAATAACATCTATGTTTAATGCGAGTCTTGTGGCAGCATGGTCCCAGTCGACGATCCCATCAATTTCATAGCGGACATAGCCGATATGGGAGTTATCATGGATGATGCTTTTAATCGGTGTGAAAAATGCTCAGAAGAGCATTTCGCCTGGAAAGAGGAATACCAAGCGGTTACTGCATAGATCTGATTTGTTCCCTCGAACATACTCGTTTGATTTATTACCGTATACTGTGGACATTCAAGCCATTGTCTCGACCCATGTGGAAGTCACGTGTTGTCTACATCGGGTGAATTCGTAGAAGTGCTGAATTTCAGGCACTTTGCGAGGTATATGAGTTTCACATTTCATCTGTAATTGAGAGTATTGGTTGATATTCAGATAAGTTTATGCGTATCTGTAAAAAAACACTTACGAAGAAATTTTTTTTGTGTTAGAATGCTTTCGGTAATGAGCAGCAGACAAGCGTAAGTCCAATTATGGATTTGCGCTTTTTTGCTGCTTATTTTTATTTATGGAAAAGGAGTGTTCTTATTATGAAAGAATTGGATTTAGGAACTGTAAACATAGGAAGTCTACTAAAAAGATTTTCTATCCCATGTGTTATAAGCATGGTGGTGGCTGCACTGTATAATATTGTCGATCAGATATTTATAGGTTGGAGTGAAGCTGGAGCATATGGAAATGCTGCGACAAACATTGTGTATCCTTTTACGGTACTTGCGCTGGGGTTAGCATTGCTGGTTGGAGATGGTGCTGCTGCGGGATTTAGTATTGCGCTTGGTAAAGGAGATACGAAGCAGGCTAATAAAAATGTAGGAAATGGACTGCTTATTTTAGTTTGTCTGGCTTTAATTCTTTGTGTCATTGGGTTTGCATTCAGGGTTCAGATTTTAGGATTATTTGGAGGAAATCCGGAAGAGGTAGAGTGTTATGGCTATGCAACGGATTATTTCAAAATCATATGCGCAGGAATACCATTTTACATGATTGGTCAGGGATTAAACGGTTCCATAAGAGCAGATGGTTCTCCAAAGTTTGCTATGGCATGTACGCTTGCCGGCGCGATTACTAACCTGATTTTTGATCCGGTGCTGATTTTTGGTTTTAATATGGGAGTAAAGGGAGCAGCTATAGCAACAATCATGGGACAGATTCTTACCTTTGTTATGAGCGTTGTTTATCTTTCAAAAGCTAAGAATTTTAAGATTAATAAAGAAGGCGTAATGCCTGATGGGAAAACAACAGCAAGTATTGTGTCTGTTGGTATGGCATCTCTTATTGTACAGCTTTCTATTGTAATTATCATTGCTGTAAACAACAATCTTGTGTCGAAGTATGGCTATGATACATTTGCAAGCACAGGTGAAGCTTTTGGTGCCGTAATACCGCTTGCAGTAGTTGGCATTGTAATGAAGGTGTTTGGTATTGTCGTATCCATTGTAATAGGAATAAGTGTTGGAGGACAGCCAATCATAGGATTTAATATTGGCGCAGGAAACATAAAGAGAGTAAAAGAAACTATACTTCTTATTACAAAACTTGTTCTCATTGTTGGTACGGTGGCATTTTTGATTTTTGAGATTGTACCAGATGCAATTATCTTCTTATTTGGAAGTCATAACACACCTGAATATATGGAATATGCAAGACTTTGTATTCGTATATTCCTTGGAGGAATTATTCTTACCTGCTACATAAAGTCAGCAGCAATTATATTACAGTCTATGGGAAATAGTGTTAAGTCAACAGTGCTTTCATTACTTCGAGACATGATTATATTTGTACCGGCTTCTATAATTATTGCTACAATCTCAAAAAGCATAGTTACGATGTTATGGGCCGCAGTTATATCGGATGTGATTACTGCAATTATTGGATTTTTGTTTGTTAAGACAGAAATAAAGAAATATGAAAAAAATTGAAAGATAGTTGAAACCTAACGAGTTCAGAAAGCCTGAAAATATAGTGTACGCTAATGGGTAAGTGAAGAAATTTTCCGCAGAATCAACTGGAACAATCGTGGGTGCAAGTCCACAGTTTGGAGATGCCTCAGCCGAGTAGAGAAAGACCGCCCGTCCTGCGCAGCAAGAACCGTGAAGGCAGAACTGCTTTTGCAGGAAGCCAACAAGGACAGCATTCGCCAGCGCATGGCTGACATGGTTGCCTTCCTTCAGAGTGAGCCGGAAGAAGTCACCGAGTACAGCGAATCCCTGGTCAGAAGGATGATTGAGAAGATTACGGTGTACGATGACCACTTTGTGGTGGAATTCGAGTCCGGGATTGAGATTACGATAAACAAATAAAATGGAAATAACGGTGTGACGCTCAGGCTTCGGTCTGGGCGTTTTTCGTTGTTGTAGAGATGTTAACAAGTGTGCTGTAATGTATCTTGATAAGATTATTTTGTGCATCTGTATGGAAGGTGGACCACATGGTAAAGAACAATATTGAAGTTGATGTAAAGGTCAAGTGCATCGAGTCCGGCAAGACACAGGTGCAGATTGCTGAAGAGATAAATACAACCAGTCAGTATGTTAATCGAGTTATCAAGAAGAAGGACGGTGTTATTAATAAGACCTTCGTGCAGATGCTTGAGGCTTTGGGATACGATATTGAACTGACTTATGTAAAACGTGAGGGATAAGTCCGTTAATTGGGACACATAAGAGCGTATACTGAGTATTATCAAAAGTATACCAGCTTTAATTGAAAAACTTAACGCAACAAAAAAGTTATGAAATAGAGAAATCTGTTGCAATAACTTTTGCAGAAGGAGGTATTTTATGTGATATGATTCGATGTGATTACTATCTGCGGTTAGGAGTCAAATGAGTAATTACAATCGAATAACTTTTAAAGAAAGAGTGAGAATTGAAGCTGGCATTTATGCCAAGAAATCTTTTAGTCAGATAGCTAAAGAAATTGGTAGAAGCACATCAAGTGTTACCAGAGAAGTGAAGCAGAACAGAATAATGGTCAAGGCACCGTATTCTTATGGAACGGATTGTATTTATCCGCCAAGTTGTAGAAAGACAGGTCTTTGCGGAGATGAGTACTGCAGCAAGAGATGTTGGACTTGTATGGAGCATGATTGTACAGGGTATTGTGACAGGTGCGTTACACATACTTGTAAAAAAACAGAAAGGGCACCATTTGTATGCGATTCATGCAGCGAAAAGAATAAGAAAGCATGTAAGTATAACAAGTTCTATTATCTTGCGGAAAAGGCGGATGCAAAGGCGAAAAAGGTTCGTTCAGAGTCGCGTGAGGGAATAAGACTTAGTCAAGAAGAACTCCAGACATTAGATGAAATTTTGTCACCGCTTATTCGTCAAGGACAGCCATTATCACATATATGTAATACACATGGTGATGAAATAAAAGTATCTGAAAGAAGTATTTACAACTATATCGATGCTGGAGAATTGACCATAAGCAACCTGGATCTTAGGCGTAAAGTAAAATATAAAAAGCGTCGAAAAAAGCAGACTGAAATTAAGTGTAACAAGTTCAATTACAGACAGGGAAGAACTTATGAAGACTTTCAAAAGTATATGGAGGAACATCCGGATGCACCTGTGGTTGAAATGGACACCGTTAGAGGACTTAGAACAAAGGAACAGGTACTTCTTACAATCCTGTTTAATAGTAATTCTGTAATGCTAATGATACTGATTGAAGAAGAAGCAATGGATCCGGTAATAGAGGTATTTGATAAGCTTACAAAGGCATTAGGTGTTAAAAGATTTAGAAAGCTTTTTCCGGTGATACTTACTGATAATGGAAGATGTTTCAAGAATGCATTAGCTCTCGAATATACAAAGAGTGGTTCACAAAGGACTAAAATTTTTTATTGTGATCCACAGGCATCATGGCAGAAACCTCACATCGAAAAGAATCATGAATTTATAAGATATGTCATTCCAAGAGGTAAGACTTTTAAGGGATATACCCAGGAAGATATGACACTGATCGCAAATCATATCAACAGTACAACGAGACCAGGACTTGAATACAAAAGTCCATACGATCTTGTAGAAACTGAAGAAATGAAAAAGCTGTTGGAAGTGCTTAACATGTCTCCAGTCGCCGCAGACGAGATATGTTTAAGTCCAAAGTTACTTAGTAAAGAATAAGAATGAAAAGCAGATAGTTAATCATCCATAATCAATACGAAGTGGGTTGCATTAACTTTTGCAGAAGAAAATGCGAGCCGCTATTTTGGCATGTAAACAATTAAGCGTTTTTCAACAGCTTTAATCGGATTATATCACATAAAATACCAGAAAAACAGAAAATACAATGTTTAATGTATTAGAAAACCTTTTGATTTTGCACTGAGTTTTTCATTTAAGGGAGCAAATAATTATAATACGGGGTTTATTTTTATGGAAAAAAAGTATTCAAATCTGAAAAACCTTATCATAGCGGTATTGGCGGGATTCGTGATCTCAATGTTCGGATTCTGGAATGACGTTATTTCCGCAAATTTCGGCGGTGGGATCATAGGCCTTTTTATCTGGGCAATTTTATGCGCATATGATGAGATAAGAAGGCAGAGAGCGGCTTTGCGGAGAAAGTACAGGATAAAGGCACATTAAACTTTTAAAATTGGATATGCCTGTATTTTTGCGGTAAAAATTATGGTATAATTGACATACATGTACCAAAAACTATAATAATATCGAAAATGCGGGGGAATCATCATGCAGGAAAGACAGCGACTGGGAAGCCGTCTGGGCTTTATATTGTTGAGTGCGGGTTGTGCCATCGGAGTAGGAAATGTCTGGAAATTTCCGTTTGTTACCGGACAGAACGGAGGCGGGGCATTTGTTTTTCTATATATCATTTTTCTTATTATTCTGGGAGTTCCCGTGATGACTATGGAATTTGCGGTTGGAAGAAAAGCTCAGAAAAGCCCTGTGCTGATGTATCAGCAGATCGAAAAGCCGGGACAGAAATGGCATTGGCACGGCTATGCCTGCCTTGCCGGAAGTGTAGTCCTGATGATTTTTTATACAACGGTTGCCGGATGGATACTGTATTATCTGAAGGCGTCTGTGACCGGAGAGCTTTTCGGACTGTCTGCTTCGCAGGTGGGAGAAGCGTTTAATCAAACAGTCGCAAGCCCTCAGAAAACAGTAATATGCATGATAATTGTATGTGTGCTTGCCTCGGTGGTGCTCTCCTTCAGCCTTCAGGGTGGTCTTGAGAAGATCACAAAAGTGATGATGCTGGCGCTCCTTGTGCTGATGATCGTTCTGGCAGTTCACGGCCTGACCCTTGAGGGGGCCGGCGAGGCGGTAAGCTTCTATCTCAAGCCGGATTTCGGCAAGATCACGCCCGGTGTTGTTGTGTCGGCAATGAATCAGGCATTTTTTACTTTAAGTCTGGGAATCGGTTCCATGGCTATTTTCGGAAGCTATATAGATAAATCCAGATCACTTATGGGAGAGTCCCTGAATGTAATAGTTCTGGATACGTTTGTAGCTATAGTTGCGGGCCTTATTATCTTTCCGGCGTGCTTTACATATAATGTTGAGGTAACGGCGGGACCATCGCTCCTTTTTGTTGCGCTTCCTAATGTTTTTAACTGTATGCCGATGGGAAGGCTGTGGGGAACCCTGTTCTTCCTGTTTATGTTTTTTGCCGCATTTTCAACGGTGACAGCGGTTCTGGAGGCACTTTTTTCCGGTGTGAGAGAACTTACCGGCTGGTCCAGAAGAAAGGCGGCGGCAGTCTGCGGAATCTGTGTGGCGATACTCTCGCTGCCGTGTGCCCTGGGATTTAATGTGTTATCCTGGATACAGCCGTTCGGAGAGGGATCCACGATTATGGATGTCGAGGATTTCATAGTCAGCAACTGCCTCCTTCCTCTTGGATCCATGATATTTGTTCTTTTCTGTACATGGAAGAGCGGATGGGGATTCGATAATTTCCTGGAAGAGGCAAACGCGGGAAAGGGACTTAAGTTCCCGCGGGGGATAAAGGGATATGTCAAATATGTCATGCCTGTCATTATTCTGGTCATATTCGTAATAGGAGTAATTGATTTCTTTGGTTGAAAATAGAGAATGGGAAGAAAACTTGAAAAATGGTTCTGGAATTTCAGCGCGCTTTTCACAAACGCGTCTATCAAAAGAACAGATTATCTAAACAGAGAAATAGACAGATATACGGAAGCATATCTGGACAAGAGTATGAATGTGCTTGAAACGGCGTGCAGTGCGGGTATGGCATCAAGAAGCATTGCGAAGCATTCCGGGTTTGTTGAGGCCTGCGATTTGTCCGAAAAAATGATAGCAAAGGCGAAAAAAAGATATTGTCCGCCGAATCTTCATTTTTCTGTGCAGGATGTCGAGGCACTTCCGTATGGCGAAAACTGTTTTGATGCCGTTGTATATATAAACGGACTCCATGTTGTGGAGAAACCGGAGAGGGCTCTCTATGAGATAAGGCGGGTTTTGAAGCCCGGCGGAATCCTCATTATTCCGGACCTGGTCTATGAGGGAGGAAAGGTGGCGAGGCTGAAAGCCGACCTTCTGAGGAAAACTTTTGTGCACACATATCACAGATGGAAGACCAGAGAGTATATGCAGCTGATATCCGACGCCGGATTTGCAATAAAAGAGCAGAAAAACCTTAAGAGAAGACATGATGTCACCTGCTGCTTTATTGCCGCGAGGAACAAAAAGTTCTGAGTGATCATCAATAGTTGGAAATAAGTGTTTCTTATAGCTTACACAAGCAAATCAAACTTTTGCAAATGCTTTTTTCATGTTATATTATCCGAGAGGAAAATATTGCCTGGTGAAGCATTCAGAATCTTAGCGGAGACCGGATGTGGAGGGCGCTTTGGAGAATCCATTAAGTTGGATGCCGACGGTGTAAGGCTATTAGCTGAATCTCTCAGGCAAAAGAACAGAGTTTGTGATCAAAATACTTTCATTGATTTCGCACTATCCAAGGCCGCTTTTTCAAGTGGTCTTTTCTTTTTCTCCGAAGTAATGAGGAGGAAAAATGTTATCAGCAGTTCAAACAATCAATTCTTATTTATCCGATTATGTCTTGATCGTACTTCTTCTGGGTGTCGGTATCTGGTACTCTGTCAGAACCCGTTTTGTTCAGGTGAGATGCTTCAAAGAGGGTATGAAGAGGACATTCGGAGGAATCACGCTTTCCGGAAAAAAACATGAATCGGGAATGACATCGTTTCAGGCGCTTGCAACAGCTGTTGCGGCTCAGGTGGGAACGGGAAATATCATCGGCTGCAGCGGAGCGATCCTTACAGGCGGCCCGGGTGCCATTTTCTGGATGTGGATCATCGCATTTTTCGGAATGGCTACTGTCTATGCCGAAGCGGTTCTCGCCCAGAAGACAAGAAAGGTGGACGAGGAAGGCAAAGTAGTGGGAGGTGGTCCTGTCTACTATATTACGCAGGCCTTCAAGGGAAAATTCGGAAAATTTCTGGCCGGATTTTTTGCTGTTGCGATTATTCTCGCACTTGGCTTCTTCGGATGTATGGTTCAGTCAAATTCCATAGGATCGACAGTGAGCAATGCTTTTGGAATACCTTCATGGGCAGTGGGCATCATTCTTGTAGTCATCTGCGGTATTATATTCCTCGGAGGCGTTAAAAGGCTTGCCTCCGTTACTGAAAAAATAGTTCCGATCATGGCGGTAATATTCCTTCTTGGCGGGATTATCATCCTGATCATCCGTATCAAATACATTCCCGCAACTATCGGAATGATATTTAAATATGCATTCAGACCTGATGCGATCATCGGCGGCGGAATCGGCTATGCTCTCAAGACAGCTTTGAGCCAGGGTGCAAAGAGAGGTCTCTTTTCAAATGAGGCAGGTATGGGTTCCACACCGCATGCACATGCCCTTGCACACGTTAAGAACCCTCATGAGCAGGGTGTTGTGGCAATGGTCGGCGTGTTTATTGACACATTCGTTGTACTTACTCTGAATGCGCTCGTTATCATTTCCACCATGTATACGCAGGACGGAATTCTTGCCGGCGGAGTAATTCCGGATACTATCGGAAAAACAAATCTTGCACAGAGTGCCTTTAGCACGGTAATGGGAAACGATGTTGGCGCGATATTTGTTGCGGTATGCCTGTTCTTCTTTGCCTTTTCGACTATTCTGAGCTGGAATCTGTTCGGAAAGATAAATATGACATATCTTTTTGGAAAGAAAAGTAATATCATATATATGATCATTGCACTGGTATTTGTTTTTCTCGGGACAATGACTTCATCGGACCTTGTATGGGAGCTTTCCGATATGTTTAATCAGCTGATGGTAATTCCCAACGTAATCGCCCTCTTTGCGCTTACGGCTCTGGTTGTTAAAGAAATTCCCCGGAAAAACAAGAAATAGCTCTTGAAAGCAATCTAAGGAGGTTTTTTGATGGATAAGCTTAATACGGCTGTTTTTCTTATGGTGGTTGAGACCGGAAGTTTCAGCAAGGCTGCTGAACGGCTTGGATATACGCAGGCCGGGGTCAGCTATATCGTGAGTACCATGGAAGAAGAATTGGGAATTAAGCTTTTTGTCAGAGATTACAGTGGAATCCGTCTCACCGCCGAGGGCAGGGAGATACTTCCGTACATCAAACAGGTTGACATAAGCTCAAAAAGATTGAGACAGAAAATAGATGATATGTCAAATCTTGAAGTCGGCAGTATCAAGGTACAGATATTTGACAGTATCTCGATTCACTGGATACCGGGAATTATCAAGAAATATAAAGCCGATTATCCGGGAATAGAAATTGAACTCATCACAGAGGAGAACAGTAAACGTGCCGAGGAGATGGTGGTAAGCCAGGAGGTCGACTGCGGCTTCTTCCTGACCGAGCCTAAATGCAAGGTGGATTCCTTCCCGCTTCTCAAGGAGGCGATCAAGGTCGTAGTTTCTCCCGATGATCCGATTGCAAAGATGGATGTGTTCCCCATAGAAAAGCTGGGAGACTATCCGTTCATCAGTATGGCTTTTGATACGACCACGGGAATAAGGGATCTGTTCGTAAAAAACGGACAGATGCCGAGAACCGCGTTCGTTATGGACAATGATTATGCCGCAATGGCAATGGCAAGCGCGGGTCTGGGATTTTGCATTTTCCCGGAATTGCTTTTGCGGGATGCTCCGTATGAGATCAAAACCCTTGATTTTGCACCGCCCCAGTCCAGGCAGATCAGTATTGCCACAAAGGATATCAACAATTGCTCTAATGCCGCCAAAAAATTTATCGAGTATACGATAAGCTGGGTGAAGGAGCAGTACAGGGAGCAGTTCTGAGGCAAGTCATTTCCGGATTTTAAATACTATTTTAAATGAAAAAACCTCTTCTGTCCGAAAGACAAAAGAGGTTTTTTTTGTGACGGAGAAGGGGGGATTTGAACCCCCGCGCCGCTATTAACGACCTGCACCCTTTCCAGGGGTGTCCCTTCGGCCAGCTTGGGTACTTCTCCATAGCTTGCTGAGTTGAAATAAGATATATTATTTATACAGCCTGTTCATTATAGCAAAGAAATTCTTATTGTGCAACAAAAAAATATCTTGACTTTTATGTTGTATGTCTATATAATTCTAATTCAGGCGGTGAGGGCTTATAGCTCAGCAGGTTAGAGCGCACGCCTGATAAGCGTGAGGTCGGTGGTTCGAGTCCACTTAAGCCCACTTGCATATTCCTCGATAGCTCAATGGTAGAGCACTCGGCTGTTAACCGAGGGGTTGTTGGTTCGAGCCCAACTCGGGGAGTTTATTTTTTGGATCCTTAGCTCAGTTGGTTAGAGCAACCGGCTCATAACCGGTCGGTCCTGGGTTCGAGTCCCCGAGGATCCACTGTAAAATAACTCCCGGTGGCATTGCTTTTTAGCGGCATCGGAGTTTATATATAAGCCGGCGTGGCGGAATTGGCAGACGCCCGGGACTTAAAATCCCGTGGGTAGTAATACCCGTATCGGTTCGACCCCGATCGCCGGCATTGAACAGTTACTGTACAGATCGTCAGATAAAGGTGGTTTGTAAAGTGGCTTTTTTTGTATATTTTGACGGAGATTTTTGCTGCAAGTGAGGGTAAAATACAAAAATCAGGAAAGATTTGCGAGTCATCACTGATATTTGAGTAGACCAATACATGAGGAGAGATGCTTATGAAAAAACGCTGGGGAGACCGCAGGGACGGAACGCTTGTTAGGGATATTGACGGAATGCATTATATTATGCCGCTTCTATATCCCAACAGATGCGATAACGAAACATATCTCTATGAAGTTTTCGACCTTGAGAAGGTTAATGAATACCTGAAAAAGAAGAACGCCGATGATCCGGAATATAAATATAATCTTTTTCAGTTTGTTCTTACGGCACTTTTGAGGACGGTTACTTTAAGACCGAAGCTGAACTACTTTATTGCCAACAAGACTCTGTACAAGCGGAATGAACTTTCGGCATCCTTTGTGATCAAAAAACAGTTTTCGGATAAGGGAGAAGAGGGACTGGCGTTTATTCATGCAAAGGATGATTTTAACATAGATGATGTAAACCGTGAGATAAAAAGACAGGTATTTGCCGCAAGACATGAGGGCGGCAAAAAGGACGCTTCGTCGGATGCCATGGATCTTTTTACTAAAATGCCGAGATTTATTTCCAGATTTCTGATATGGATCATATGCATATTGGACAGACACGGGATGGTGCCGCCGAGTCTTATTGAGACGGATCCCTATTACTCATCGATCGTGCTGACAAATCTGGGATCCATCGGCCTTCACGCAACATATCATCACCTGACAAACTGGGGCACAAATTCTCTGTTTTGCGCGGTGGGACAGATCAAAAAAAGGCCGTTTTACGATGAGGACGGCAATGTTGTCATGAAGGACAGCATTGACCTCGGAATTACTATCGATGAACGACTGGCTGACGGATATTATTATTCAAAGACGATCAGACTTATAAAAAAATTGTTTGAAAACCCGGAACTTCTTGAGCAGAAGCTCACCGAGGAAGTTGAGTATTGATCCATCATGGAAAAGGAGATTAACATGAGTGAGATTACAGCAAAAATGCCGTGGGCAGGCCATACGGGCAATATTCCCCTGACTCTTGAATATTTTGAAGGCACGATGTACGAAAAGGTGGAGGAAATCGCAAAGAGATATCCCAAATACACTGCTTTTGATTTTATGGGAAAAGGTGTGTCCTATGAGCAGATGATAAAAGAGATCGAAAAGTGTGCCAAGTCGCTTAAAACCATCGGAATAAGAGAGAATGACAGGGTCACGATAGCAATGCCGAATTGTCCTCAGGCAATTTACATGTTTTATGCGGTTAATCTTATCGGCGCGGTTGCGAATATGATCCATCCGCTGTCCGCCGAAAAGGAGATAGAATTCTATCTGAATGAATCCGAGAGCATTACGGCAATAACACTTGATCAGTTTTATGATAAATTTGAGCGTATAAGAAAGAATACAAAGGTGGTGAACATTATCATTGCCAGCATAAAAGATGCGCTCTCAAAGCCGATAAAGGCTGGATATATGCTTACTGAGGGACGAAAGATCCAGAAGATCCCGGCGGATGCGCCGGTCATAAGATGGAACGAATTTATGAATATGTCCCGGTTCTGCTTTTACAATTTCCGCGTTGAACGAAGATCCGAGGATCCGGCCGTGATCCTGTATTCCGGAGGAACAACGGGAAAAACAAAGGGGATCGTCCTTACAAACAAGAATTTCAATGCTCTTGCCCAGCAGATAATTGCGACAAATCCGATGTTCAGACCGGGAGATACCATGCTTGCGGCCATGCCGATGTTCCACGGATTCGGACTTGGAGTCACGATTCATTCAATGCTGGCAAACGGAGGAAGGTGTATCCTGATCCCGAGATTCACCGCACAGACATATGCCAAGCAGATAGTAAAATACCGCTGTAATTTTATTGCGGGAGTTCCGACTCTTTATGAGGCGCTTCTTAGGATCAAAACCATGGACGGTGCGGATCTCAGCTGTCTTAAGGGGGTATTTTCGGGAGGAGATTCTCTCTCAATCGAGTTGAAGAAAAAGCTTGACCGTTTCCTCTACGACCATAAATCCGTCGTTCAGGTCAGGGAAGGCTACGGCACGACCGAAACCGTTACCGCGTGCTGCCTCACACCGGTAAGCATGTTCAAGGAGGGGAGCATAGGAGTTCCTTTCCCGGACACTTATATTAAGATCGTTGAGCCGGGTACCGATAAGGAACTTCCTTTCGGAACCGAAGGAGAGATTCTTCTGGCAGGTCCCACTGTAATGAAGGAATATATGAATCATCCGGAGGAGACTGCGGAAACCTTAAGGGCACACAGTGACGGACTGACATGGGTCTACACAGGTGATCTGGGCTACATGGACGACGAGGGCTTCGTTTACTTTAAGGGCCGTGCAAAGAGAATGATAGTGACCTCCGGCTATAATGTATATCCGGCTCAGATGGAAAATGTGATAGATTCCCTGGATATCGTTCAGATGAGCTGTGTGATCGGGGTGCCTGATTCGTATAAAATGCAGAAGATAAAGGCGTTTGTGAAACTTGCGGAGGGTGTTCCGGCTGATGAGAGAACAAAAGAGACAATAATGAATTTCTGCAGGAAAAATTTTGCCAGATATTCAATGCCTTATGATATTGAGTTCAGAGAGGAGCTTCCGAAAACGCTTGTAGGTAAGGTTGCTTACAGGAAGCTGGAGGAGGAAGAGATGGAAAAACTCAAGGAGGCGGAGAAAAAACTGAATGAGATCCGGGAAATGGATAACGAACGTATTAAAAAATAAATAACGGCTATATAAAAAATAAGAAAGGATGCATTGTTTCGAACCTGTGAGCTCCGAAGATGCATCCTTTTTGTTTTATTTGCGTAAAAGTCTGATTATCAGTGCTATCACAGCGATGACGAGCACTATGGGAAGCAGAAGCTTTGCCAGCTTGAATGCGAATACAAAGAGCAGAACGGCAATGGCAAGGATCGCGATTATGGCTACGACAGCCACAATAATGATGCCGGTCTTCATATCCCGTGAGTTTTCATCCGGAACCGGTGAGAAATCGTTTTCTCTAAAATCGGCTGTGCTGAAATTTCCGGATCTTTCATGATTTTCCGGAGAATTCGGAGTCACATCTTCCTCCCGGATATTATCGTAGTGAGTCCTGCTCTCGGGATTGTCCAGAAGATTTTTTGCAACTATCTCGGGTGAACCAAGGGATTCGAGGATCGAAGTCTCGGTGCAGCCCTTAGCGAGCTCACTGTTAATATAGTCATCATAATACTGAACGTGATAGGCTGTCTCGGCAACGGATAATTCTTCCAGCAGTTTGGATCTGAGCTGTTCGAGAAATTCGTTTTTATCCATATATTCCCTCCGAATATGTGTTGATGTTATCCAGTACCTCCTGACCTTCTTCACCGTAAAGTACGGTCGGCCTATAATCATTATACTCTGATGTTGAAGAAAGTCTACACGGGATGATTGAATAATTGCTGTCATTGGCCGGGACACCGTTTTTTACGGTGAAAGTCTGTCTGTATATCATCGAATTTTTGTCGGACGGATTTTTGTTTCCTCCGAAGCAGAAATTTCCCATGCTGTATACGATATTCTTTCCTTTATAGGTTTCTATTCCCTGTAGAACGTGGGGATGGTGTCCAAGCACGAGATCCGAGCCGTTGTCTATTGCAGCGTGTGCAAGCTCGATCTGGGTGGATGTCGGGTAATGCTCGCCTTCATCGCCCCAGTGGAAGCTTGTGATGATCAGCTGAGCACCGAGTTCCTTTACGGAGTTTATCTGTTCCAGCAGGTCGTCCATGCATTCGATATCCTTTGCAAGTTCATAGATACCGACAAGGCCGACTTTTACTCCTTTTATTTCTATAACAGGGCTTCTGTCAAAGCCGAAAGTTGTTATTCCGGCATCTTCAACATATTGAATCGTATCGGTATAGCTCTCGGAGCCGTAATCACGGCTGTGATTATTTGCAAGATCGCAGGCTTCGATACTTCCCGAGGTCAGAATATTTACGAAAGAGGGATCTCCTTTGAATGCAAATGTTTTATCTTCGCGATAATCACTGTAAGTCAGAGTTCCTTCAAGGTTTACGATCGTGAGATCGTCGGAAGAAAATGTGTCGAGGACATTTTCAAAAAAGTATTCATAATATCCTCTTGATTCGAAAACGGCGTTGAAGCTGGTATCGGGATCGAAATTTTCATCGGTTCCGAGGGTGCAGTCACCAGCCGCGCTTATCGTGACAGTGACCTCGCTGCCATTCGGCGCAGCTGTATCGGTGGCAGAGGATTCCGACTCGGCAGCAAGAGATTCCGCACTGATAAGGATGGGAGAATCGTCGGATATTTCTCCGTCGGAGATTCCGGACATCTCAGAAGCCCCGGTCTGCGGCACGGAAGAGTCTGACTCGGCTGAAGCTGCTTTGTTCTTATGCCGGGAATGCTTTACCGCGGCACTTATTATTGTGACAGATACCGTGATAAGGCAGATCGACAGGATCAATATAATCAGGTTTCGTTTGTTTGGGCGATTTATTTTCATGGATGAAAGTAATAATTTGTTTTTGAAAAAGACGGCAGTATCAAAATGCTTGTGTATTGATTAAAAGTATATCACAGGATGTGAAAAAAGAAAATTGAAACAAAAAAAGAAGATGTACACCGGTACATCTTCCGAAGCGTGCGCTAGAGGATTCGAACCCCCGACCTTTTGGTCCGTAGCCAAACGCTCTATCCAGCTGAGCTAAGCGCACAAACCGCTGTCTTAAGACAACATTGAAATAATACTATTATTTGAGATCAATGTCAAGCAGATTTTACGACTAAAAACAGATCATGTGGAGCCTGCGGTACCGTTTATTCCGGCAAAGTGTTTCTTGAGAGCGTTGAAGGTCTCATCACTGATTACATGCTCAATATTGCAGGCATCATTTTCGGCAGTTTTTTCATTTACTCCCAGCTTTATGAAGTATTCTGTGAGAAGCCTGTGCTTTTCGTATATTTTTTCTGCGATCTCAAGACCTTTTTCCGTCAGAGTAATATATCCCGATCCGTCGACGTTGATGCAGTCTTCCTTTTTCAGGTTTCCCACGGCACGGCTGACGGAGGGTTTTGAAAAATGCATGTGTTCGCTGATGTCTATAGAGCGGACTTTGCCGGTCTGTCTGGAAAGTAACAGGATCGTTTCAAGATACATTTCTGCTGACTCATGAATTGCCATAGTGGTTTCCTTTGATGTAAAATTTGTGCCTGGCACATTCAGTGTTTGTACCTGGCACCTTTTTTACATTTTAACATACAGGCGCCTTAAAAAGAAAGGGCAGCAGGAAAAATGATATGCTATAATCATTTATATTTTTGTTTGGCAGGAGATTTTTTATGGGGACATTTATTGTAGTTGCACTGCTTGTTATCGCATCGGCGGCTGTTATCTATAAGCTGATAAGGGATAAAAAAGAAGGAAAATCTGCGTGCGGGTGTGATTGCGGGCACTGTTCAATGGATTGTAAAGACAGAAATGAACAGTGAAAAAGAGCTGTCGTATCCTGAGGTTTTATACCCCGGTACGACTGCTCTTTTTAAGCAGTAATATTATTTTTGGTCCATTTGAAGCATTTGCGATGCGTCATCTGTCTTTCATACTGTTTCTCTGCCAGTTCCATGAATCGGCACACATTTCGTCCAGCGATCTTTCTGCTTTCCAGCCCAGCTCCGCCTCTGCCTTTGAGGAATCGGAATAACATGAAGCCACGTCGCCGCTCCTTCTAGGGTCTATAACGTAGGGGAGTTCTTTTCCGGATGCCTCAGAGTAAGCCTTGATCACCTCCAGAACGGAATATCCTTTTCCGGTGCCGAGATTATAAATATTTACCCCGCTGAATTTTTTCATTCCTCTAAGGGCAGATATATGCCCGCGGGCAAGATCGACAACGTGAATATAGTCCCTCACGCCGGTGCCGTCGGGAGTATCGTAATCATTTCCGAAAACATGAATCTTATCAAGCTGTCCGTCGGCAACCTTGGCAACATACGGCACGAGGTTGTTTGGAATGCCGTTTGGATCTTCACCTATAAGACCGCTTTTGTGAGCGCCGATAGGATTAAAGTATCTGAGGAGCATGATGTTCCATTCATTGTCGCCTCCATGGAGATCTTTGAGCATCCGCTCGATCATCGCTTTGCTGGTTCCGTATGGATTTGTGGTTTCGCCCAGAGGACAGTTCTCTGTAATGGGAATCTGCGCCGGATCTCCGTATACGGTTGCCGATGACGAGAAAATAATATTTTTAACTCCGTGGTTTGCCATCGCTTCAAAGAGAACCAGTGAACCTCCTACATTATTCTGATAGTACAAAAGGGGCTTTTTAACCGATTCGCCGACTGCCTTCAATCCGGCAAAATGTATTACGGCGTCGATTTTTCTCTTTGAGAAAACCAGCTCCAGGCTGTCCGCATCACGAATATCTCCCTTGAAAAATTCCGGGCGGATTCCGGTGATCGTTTCCAGTCGATCCAGAACATCTTCCTTTGAATTGGAAAGATTATCATAAATTATCGGATTATATCCGTTCTCGATCAATTCAATTACGGTATGGCTTCCGATAAATCCCATGCCTCCGGTGACTAATATATTTGACTTTTCCATTAAAATATCTCCCTTGCTCCGTCACCTACATCGGCAATAAAAAATGACGCTTTTCTTCTTGTTTTTTCGGTATATTCTCTTCCGACCGTCTCGATAAATTCATCAATGTGATCCGCCATAACGATGTTGAGGGTGCAGCCGCCCAGACCTTCGCCGGTCATTCGGCTTGCGATAACGCCGGGACACTTGAGCGCCGATGCTACAAGAGTGTCGACCTCGGTACAGGAAGTTTCGAAGTTATCTCTGAGAGATACATAAGAGTCATTCAGCACCTTGCCGAAACGTGTCAGATTTTTTACGTTAAGAGCATTGAAAGCCTGATATGTGCGCTCGTTTTCGTACACCAGGTGACGGGCTCTCTTTTTTATCTCGTCAAAGGGAATGAGATCCTTGTATGTTTCAAACTGGTCTGATGTCATCTTGCAGAGAGATTTTATGTAAACTGAGTTGGAGATATATTTAAAGGCTTCCTGGCATTCATATTTCCTCTTTGCGAGAACTTCTTTCAGATTTTCCGCATCATAGGGTTTGTTGCTGTTGGCTATTATTATCCTTGCTTTTGAGAGCGTGAGCTCCAAAGGAGCATATTTGTAATGCATTCCGTTCGATGCAAAGAAAAGGGCGTTGTCCTTTTTTCCCATAAGGGAAGTGAAGGACGCAAGCGTTCCCGCAGTAAAATCAAGAAAGCTGTTTTTGGCATCCTTGCTTATAAGTGTCAGATCCTGAGCCGTGAGATTGGAAAGACCCATTGTATTTGTTATCGCGATCAGCGTTGCCACAAGAAATGACGCCGAGGATCCGAGCCCCGCATCGGTCGGAATATTGCTGTGATAATAAATATCAAATCCCGAATCAAGATGATGTCCGTGAGCTCCGAGGGACCACACGGCACCTTTCGGATAGTCTACCCAGGAAATATCTTCGGACGGCGTCTGAGAGATAACATTAAATTCCTGGATCCCGTCCTCGGGGAAAATGCTTGAATAGACATGTACATATGCATCG
The DNA here is from genome assembly GCA_050944395.1 of Lachnospiraceae bacterium. GTDB lineage: Bacteria > Bacillota > Clostridia > Lachnospirales > Lachnospiraceae > Chordicoccus. The sequence continues at coordinate 257 of JBMNQZ010000027.1, read as the reverse complement.
CTGCGGAGTCTGATGGCGCAATATGTTCCCAGGGAAAGCGCACAGGGAAGAACCATTCCTCCGTTATAATCGTTATGTTCACCGCAGAAGACAAGGGAACCCGGTGCAAAAAAGGTCCTGATCTTTCTGTCGTTGGATTCACCGTAAATATCCGTAAACTGTTTTGTTAAAAAATTCTTGTCAATCACCATAAAAAAACTCCTCTCACTATCCATCAAGTATAGTTCAGAGGAGTTTATTTAACAAGTTAAAAAATG
>JBMNQZ010000026.1:0-23899 GCA_050944395.1 Lachnospiraceae bacterium | reverse complement strand
GGATCAAGCATGATTACCTCCATTTCTGCTAATATACTATAAAAGACGGGTTCATTCAACATCACTCAATAAATATTTGCATAATTTATTTCTTGTGTTATAATTCAATCTATATGAGCATATAACATTCGCGTTTTGCGGATTACCGATATTTAATTTTGAAATTAGGGAGATCGTATGAAATTGAAAAAATTTTTCAAAAGAACAGGTATATCTCTGATTATTGCTGCGCTGCTGCTTTCGTTTACCGGAGGCGGTTTTGTTTTAGCTTCTGAAAATACAGTTACCGAAAACGAAGCGGGCAGCACTGTGAAAATTTATACGGCTATTGTCGGCGGAAAGGAAATAACTGTAGTTCCGCTTGTAAATGAGAAGGGCGAGCCGGTTTTAAATGCTGAGGGAATTCAGCTTGTCGGTGTGGATAAAAAGCCGATTAAGGGTGACAGCGGCAAAGAACTTACAATAAAAGATGTAAAGATCACGGAGGTTCCTGCAACTTCTGAGATAATACCTACGCCTACACCTTCACCTGTACCGGAGGCTACACCGACACCGGAGGTTACACCGACGCCTGAGGCAACACCGACACCGGAGGTTACACCGACACCGGAAGTGACGCCGACGCCTGAGGCAACACCGACGCCGGAAGCAACACCTACACCGGAAGTCACACCTACACCTGTTCCGGATGAGGATAAAGAGCATGCAGGTGATGAAGATAATAATAAGAAAGAGTCCGAACCGGCAGACGATGATAAAAATAAAAAGGATTCGGAACCGGGGGACGAGGAGATAATAACTCAGGTACCTGAAAATTCGGCTTCGCAGAACGCTGAAGATTCAGAGATCGAATTTTCGGGAAAAGAGATAGTTTGGAAGACTTTGAACAGAATAGTCTCCGAGCCTGAACAAAATGAGATAGAAACAGAGGAGAATATAGCAGAGGAACCGCGTGCGGGGGATGAGCTTGCTGCGCTTCCGGGCGAAAATATGCTGATCGAGCAGGATTTGGGAGTGAATCTTGCTTATGTGGGATATGGCCCGGGATCAAATCAGTTGGTAGGCAATATCGGAAGTTCAGGATCCTCGGGTAACTCTGCCGGAAATGAAACTGCAAATGTTCCGACATATGACGGTTCGGGTACGAACAGCAGCAGTTCTTCAAGTTCGGATAAAAGCAGTGTTACCAAGGTGAACACAGTTACGGAAATAACCGCCAGACCAAAAACCGGGGACGCACAGAAACCGATCTTTTATGCGGTTATGCTTGCAGCGGCTGCAGCTGCTGCTGTGATTACAGTACTTACGATGGCCGGAAGACGAAAATACAATTGATCGCTGGCCGTAATCGGGTAAATACAAAAAATATCGGGCGGCGTTTATATGCCGCCTGTTTTTTATCACATAAAAAGTTTTTTGACTTTCCTGTGTGATTTATTATTAAAGCATCAAATTGAAATGCTTGAGAAAGGGAAGAAAAATGAAAAAAAGAAACGGTATTATAGTACTCATTCTTGCAGTGATTTTAACAGCGCTTCTTATTATCACAAGTGCTGTCGGCTGGGGCCCTACAGGAACCGGCGCTGTCCGAAACATCAAGACAGGTCTTGACCTTTCGGGAGGTGTTTCCATTACCTATGCCACAAGTGATCCTAATCCTTCATCTGAGGATATGTCCGATACTATCTATAAGCTTCAGCAGCGCGTTGATCAGTACAGCACAGAGTCTCAGGTTTACAGCGAGGGTACAAACAGAATCAATGTAGAGATTCCGGGCGTTTCAAATGCCGACGAGATACTTCAGGATCTGGGAACTCCGGGTTCTCTTTACTTTATCAGCCAGACTGATGACGAAGGAAATTCCAATTATACATATTCAAATACCGGTTACATCCTCAACTATTCCATTGATGAACTTAAGGAAAAAGGTTCTATAGTATGCGAGGGCTCTGATGTGGCCGAAGCGGTAGCTACAACGAGAGCAAATCAGACGACCGGTGTAAACGAGTATGTTGTCAACCTTCGCCTTAATGAAAACGGTGCTAAGGCATTTGCCGAGGCTACGAAGAAGGCATACTCAAACGGTGAGTCGATCGCCATCTACTATGACGGACAGTTTGTTTCCGTTCCCAATGTTAAGGCGGTAATTAACGACGGAAACTGTGAGATCAGCGGCCAGAGCACAATGGAGGAGGCAAACAGACTTGCTTCATTTATAAGAATCGGTGGTCTCAAGCTTGAGCTTAATGAGCTCAGATCGAATGTTGTAGGAGCCTCTCTCGGACAGGAAGCTATCAAGACGAGTCTTATCGGCGGTGCTATAGGTCTTGCAATCGTATGCATAATTATGATTGTTGTGTACCTTGTACCGGGTGTTATTGCCAGCTTTGCACTGATTCTCTATACGGCAATAATGCTTCTTCTGCTCAATGCATTTGATCTTACGCTCACACTTCCGGGAATAGCGGGTATCATCCTTTCAATAGGTATGGCTGTTGATGCCAATGTTATTATTTACGCTCGTATTCAGGAGGAGATCAACGCAGGATCGACTGTAAAGGGAGCAATAAAATCAGGATTTAACAAGGCAATGTCAGCGATCCTTGACGGAAATATCACCACACTTATCGCAGCTGCCGTTCTCGGATGGCTCGGAAGCGGTTCTGTAAAGGGATTTGCTATGACTCTTGCCCTCGGTGTTGTTCTTTCAATGTTTACCGCACTTGTTATTTCGAGACTTCTTGTAAATGCGGTTTATGCTGTGGGAGTTGAGAATCCCAGGCTCTGGGCAAGAACCAAGAAAGTCAAGGTTCTTTCATTTGTTCGTCACAGAGTGCTGTTCTTTGTAATATCGACAGTCCTTGTACTGTCCGGATTTGTTGCTATGGCAGTAAACAGTGCGGGCGGAAAGGGCGCTCTCAACCTCAGCCTTGATTTTGTCGGAGGAACAAATACCACGGTTGAGTTCGCCGAGGACTATTCACTTGAGGAGCTTGACGAGATCGTTAAGCCTGTTGTAATGGAAGTGACCGGTGATGCCGATGTTTCCATGCAGAAGGTAGTTGGCGGAAACCAGGTTATAATCAAGACGAGAGATCTTAATGCCGATGAGAGAGTTGAGCTTTCCGATAAGCTTGTAAATGAGCTTGGCGTTAATGAAGAGACGATCACAGCCGAGAGCATTTCTTCGACTATAAGTTCGGAAATGAGGAGAGATGCGGTCGTTGCCGTAATAATTGCTATTGTCCTTATGCTTCTCTATATCTGGATAAGATTCAAGGACATCAGATTTGCGTCAAGTGCGGTAATTGCCCTTGCACACGATGTTCTTATTGTGCTTGCATCATATGCGATCGTGAGAATATCTGTCGGAAGCACATTTATTGCATGTATGCTGACGATACTCGGTTACTCTATCAATGCCACAATCGTAATTTTCGACCGAATCAGAGAGAATACAAGGGGTATAGGCAAGAAAGTCAACATGGAAGAGATCGTAAATAGATCCATAAGCCAGACCCTTACAAGAAGTATCTTTACCACACTGACCACATTTGTTACCATCTGTGCACTTTATGTTGTCGGAGTATCTTCCATTAAGGAATTTGCACTTCCGCTTATGGTCGGAATTATTGCCGGAGGATGGTCATCGGTATGCATCACAGGTACTCTCTGGCACTTTATGAAGGCAGGAAAGCTTCCGAAGCTTCAGGCTTCCGTCGGAGTTTTAGCTGTTTCCGAAAATGATGAAGCTGCTCCGGAAGAGGCTTCTGAGGAAGTAAAGACTGAAAATAAAAGCAAAAATCCGAATGTGATCAGAAAGAAAAAGAATAAAAAACATACAGCAAAATGAAAAAAGAAAAGTGGGTTCTGATAAGAAAAGGCGCCGATTTCAATCAATTGGCGCAGAAATTTAATATTAGTCCCCTGACAGCCAGATTGATCGTCAATCGCGGTGTAAAAGAAGATGAAATGGCAAAATATCTTTACGGCGGAAAGGATGATCTTTACGACCCCTTTCTGCTTAAGGATATGGACATTGCCGTTGAAATACTTGCTGACAAGATCGCCGATGGTGCAAAAATTCGCATCATCGGCGATTATGATATTGACGGAGTGATGGGGACTGCCGTGCTGTACCTCGGCCTGAAACGAGCCGGAGCCGATGTCGATGCGGATATTCCGGACAGATTTGTCGACGGATACGGTATGAGCAATAGGCTAGTAAAAAAAGCAATTGATGACGGAATAGATACAATAATCACTGTCGACAACGGAATAGCGGCATTTGAGCAGATCGAATTTGCAAAGTCAAATGCAATGACAGTAGTGGTGACCGATCATCATGAGATAGCGAGTATCCCGGGGGCTGATGCGGTCATCAACCCCAAAAGAGAAGATAACGAATATCCTTTCCGGGAGCTTTGCGGTGCAGCGGTAGGCTATAAGCTGATAATTGCCCTTTATTCCGAGCTTGGAATACCGATCGAAACGGCGGAGGATCTGCTTTCTTATGCCGCATTCGCAACGGTGGGGGATATTGTCAGCTTAAAGGATGAAAACCGGATAATTGTAAGGACGGGAATGGAAATCCTGAGATCAACGGACAATATCGGAATGAGAGCGCTGTTTGAAGCTGCCGGAGCGGATGTTTCCCGTGTGAATGCCTATACCATAGGGTATGTGATCGGCCCCTGCATAAACGCAAGCGGAAGACTGAACACGGCACTTGAAGCTTTCCGGCTGATCGTTTCCGATGACGAAGCGGAAGTCAAAAGAATTGCTTCAAAGTTAAAGGCATTAAATGAAGAGAGGAAAGTGCTGACTCAGGAGGCTGCGCAGCGGGCAATGGAAATTGTCCGGAAAGAAAAAATGGAAAATGATAAGGTGCTTGTCATCTACATTCCCGACTGCCATGAATCTGTGGCGGGAATCGTTGCCGGAAGGGTGAAGGAAGAGTATTTCAGGCCGACCTTTATTCTTACCGACTCAAAAGGTATGTTAAAGGGTTCGGGAAGGTCTGTGGAAATGTATAATATGTTCGAAGAAATGTCAAAAATAAAAGAAATATTCGAACATTTCGGAGGACATGCCATGGCAGCCGGGTTAACTCTTAAGAAAGATAACCTTGAAAAATTCAGAAAAATGATCAATGATAACTGTTCGATTTCTTCAGATGAATTCGCAGAGATCGTAAGAATCGATGCAGATCCGCCTCTTAATTACATGACAGAGAAGCTGATACAAGAGATAGAGCTTCTTGAACCCTTCGGAAGCGGAAACAGCAGACCTCACTTTGCGGTAAGAAACATAAGATTTGAGAATCCGAAGCTGATCGGTGAGAGAAAGAATATCCTAAAAGCAAATGCGATAAGACAGGACGGAAGATTGGTCGATGCGGTGTGCTTTAACAGCGGAGATGAGCTTATGAAGCTGATCCGGGAGGGAAAGAATATTTCTGTTGTTTATCATCCCAATATCAATGAATACAACGGGGAAAGGTCGGTACAGCTTATCATAGACTACTTTTGCTGATACTTTTACTCATTAGCACACAAAAGTATGGATAAAAGTGTAAGTTTTAGCATATAATAGGTTGACTTTGATCCTCGTAAAAATTAGAATTATCGTATTATTTGTTCATAAATCAGGAAATTCGTAAGGAGGGGAATATTTATGAAAAAGAAATTATTGGCAGGTGTGCTCGCACTGGCTATGGTGTTCAGCCTTGCAGCATGCGGAAGCTCATCTAAAACAGAGTCAGAAGCATCCGGAGATGCTATCAAGATCGGCGGAACAGGCCCGCTTACAGGTGCTGCAGCTATTTACGGAAATGCCGCAAAGAACGGTGCGGCTATTGCAGTTGAAGAAGTCAATGCACTTGGCGGAATTCAGTTTGAGCTCAAATATGAGGATGATGTGAATGATGCCGAGAAGGCTGTAAATGCCTACAATACTATCAAGGACTGGGGAATGCAGATATCTCTCGGTTCCGTAACATCCAAGCCCTGTGAGGCAACAGCACCCGAAACATACAAAGACAGAATCTTTGCCCTGACACCGTCGGCATCTGCACCTGCGGTAATTGAGGGAAAAGATAATCAGTATCAGATGTGCTTCTCAGATCCGAACCAGGGTTCTGCTTCGGCTGCATACATTTCCAATATGAAGCTTGGGTCAAAGATCGCAGTTATCTGGAAGAACGATGATGTATATTCAAAGGGAATTCATGATACATTCATATCAAAGGCAAAAGAACTCAATCTTGAGATTGTAAGCGATACTACTTTTGCAGACGGAAATGATACAGACTTCTCTGTTCAGGTTGCCGATGCACAGGCAAACGGCGCGGATCTTATCTTCCTTCCAATGTATTATCAGCCTGCATCACTTATCCTTGCTCAGGCTAATTCGATTGGATATGATGTTAAGTTCTTCGGAGTAGACGGTATGGACGGCATCCTTACAATGGAAGGCTTTGATGCTTCGCTGGCAGAGGGCGTAATGCTTCTTACTCCTTTCAATGCCGATGCTGATGACGAAAAGACAGCGAACTTTGTAAAGAAGTATCAGGAACTTTACGGCGAGATCCCGAACCAGTTCGCAGCTGACGCATATGACTGCATCTATGCGTACTATGAGCTTCTCAAGGATGAGGATGTATCTTCCGAGACATCTGCGGAAGAACTCTGTGACCTTATTCTCAGCAAGATAGGCTCACTTACATTTGACGGTATTACAGGAGAGGGTATGACCTGGGACGAGACAGGTGCCGTTTCAAAGGATCCTAAGGGTATGATCATAAAAGACGGCGTATATGTTGGTCTTTAATCCGATTATTCGATTTTTATCAGAAAACAATTATTATGCCTGAAAAGAGGGGCGGATATTCCGCTCCTTTTTTCAAATATTAAGAGGGTGGTTCAGAATGAACTTTCTAAACTTTATTATCAGCGGAATAAGCCTTGGCAGTATCTATGCGATCATTGCGCTCGGATACAGCATGGTTTACGGTATCGCAAAAATGCTAAATTTTGCGCACGGCGATGTAATTATGGTCGGAGCATACATGTGCTTTTACGGCTTTTCGAGATTCGGACTTCCATGGCCGGTTGCTATTCTTATGGCGATCGTGGTATGTACGGCTCTGGGTATCGTGATCGAACGTCTGGCGTATAAACCTCTGAGACAGGCAGCTTCTCTTGCTGTTCTTATTACTGCCATCGGCGTAAGTTATTTTATTCAGAACGCAGCCCTGCTCCTCTGGTCTTCGAATCCGAAGGTTTTCCCGTCATTCTTTGAGTTCGGCGGGGAGACCGGAATCAGTCTTTTCGGAGGCAGGATGAATATTTCTTTTGTCACGCTTATTACGATCCTTGTATGCGTAATAATTATGATCGCCCTTACCTGGTTCACAAAGAAAACCAAAATGGGAAAAGCAATGAGAGCAGTGTCTGAGGACAAGAATGCAGCAAGGCTCATGGGAATCAATGTCAACACTACCATTTCCGTTACTTTTGCCATAGGTTCGGGACTGGCTGCAATAGCAGGTGTGCTTCTGTGTTCCGCATATCCGACGCTTATGCCGACAACCGGATCGATGCCCGGTATTAAGGCATTTACAGCTGCGGTTCTGGGCGGAATCGGATCGATCCCGGGCGCCTTTTTGGGAGGCCTCCTTCTCGGAGTGATCGAGATCATCGCAAAGGCCTATATTTCGACACAGATGTCGGATGCGGTGGTGTTTGCGGTACTTATAATTGTTCTTCTTGTAAAACCGGCCGGACTTCTCGGCAAGAAAATAAACGAGAAAGTGTGAGGTGGGCGATATGAAGAAAATATTGAAAATAGGAAAAGACTCACGAAAGGCTTTTATCACCTACGGAATTGTTATAGCCGGATACATTGTTATGCAGATACTTTCAAGCACCGGTTCACTGTCATCAATGCTTCAGGGCATGCTTGTCCCGATCTGTGCGTATGTGACAATGGCTGTTTCGCTTAATCTCACCGTCGGCATTCTCGGAGAACTCTCACTCGGACATGCCGGATTCATGAGCGCCGGTGCATTCAGCGGCGTAACGGCGGCGGTATGTCTTTCCGGAATTCAGTCTCCGTCGCTCCGGCTTGCGCTGGCAATGATAATTGCGGCATTATTTGCCGGAGTGATCGGATTCATCATCGGTATTCCGGTACTCAGGCTTAACGGTGACTACCTTGCGATCGTTACTCTGGCGTTCGGGGAGATTATCAAGAGTATCTTCAACAATCTGTTTGTCGGAATTGACAGCAGGGGACTTCACTTCAGCTTCCTGAACGACAATACTCACCTGGAAGAGGGAGGAAAGCTTATTATAGGCGGACCTATGGGTCTTGGAAGCATAGATAAGATATCTACATTTACCGCCGGAGTTATCCTTGTGATAATCTCTCTTATCATTGTATTCAACTTTGTAAAGAGCAGAACCGGACGTGCGGTAATGGCGATAAGGGATAACAAGATCGCGGCGGAAAGTGTCGGAATCAATATTACCAGTTATAAGATGATGGCATTTGTAACTTCGGCTGCCATAGCCGGAGCTGCGGGCGCATTGTTTGCTATGAATTATTCGACGATAGTTGCGAATAAATTTGATTTTAACACTTCCATACTTGTTCTCGTATTCGTTGTTCTCGGAGGACTCGGAAACATGCTCGGCTCCATCATTGCTGCGACCGCGCTCACGATCCTTCCGGAGGCTTTGAGACAGTTCTCGGATTACAGAATGCTCGTTTATGCTATCGTTCTTATCCTGGTAATGATTGTCACGAATAATCCGACGATCAAGGATTTCTTCAAGCGTTTCAGGAAAAAAGATGAAGACAAGGAAGGAGGTGCTGCATAATGACAGATAAAGCTAATAAGACACCTACCAGGCTTGTCACCGTTCCCAGCCCGAATAAGATTCCGGAGAGGGATATAGGAAAACGTCCGATACTGGAGTGCAGCCATCTGGGAATCACATTCGGAGGTCTGGTTGCGGTAGATGACTTCAATATGGCTATAGGAAGGACGGAGATCGCCGGACTTATCGGACCTAACGGCGCCGGAAAGACGACTGTTTTCAATCTTCTTACCAGTGTTTATAAGCCGACACACGGATCGATACTTATTGACGGTATTGATACATCAAAAATGACAACACCTCAGGTAAATCGTGCGGGTATTGCCAGAACCTTTCAGAATATCAGACTGTTTGACAATTTGTCGGTAGAAGATAATGTAAAGGTGGGTCTCCACAATCATATTAACTACGGACTTGCGTCGGGCATCTTAAGACTTCCTTCATACTGGAAATCGGAGAAAAAAGCCCATGAAAAGGCTTTGGAGCTGCTTTCGATTTTTGATATGCAGGACCTGGCAGACACAAAGGCGGGATCTCTTCCGTATGGTGCCCAGAGAAGACTTGAGATCGTCAGGGCACTGGCAACGGAACCAAAGCTTTTGCTTCTGGACGAGCCTGCGGCAGGAATGAATCCTTCCGAAACTGCGGAGCTTATGGAGAATATTGTCAAAATCAGAGACACTTTCCAGATAGCGGTAATGCTCATTGAGCATGATATGAATCTGGTCATGGGAATCTGTGAGGGTATATGCGTTCTCAATTTCGGAAAGGTCATCGCCAAGGGCACCCCGGATGAGATAAAGAATAATCCTCAGGTCATCGAGGCTTATCTCGGTAAGAAGAAGGGAGAGGCTTGATCATGGCATTGCTTGAAGTAAATGATATTAATGTATATTACGGAGCCATCCACGCTATCAAAGGTATTTCCTTTGAAGTAAATGAAGGCGAGATCGTTACTCTCATCGGCGCGAACGGTGCGGGCAAAACGACGACTCTCCAGACCGTATCCGGACTTTTGAAGAGCAGGACCGGATCTATTACTTTCGACGGAAAAAATATTGCGGGAATTCCTGCGCACAAGCTTGTCAAGAGCGGCCTTGCCCAGTGTCCCGAGGGAAGAAGAATATTCCTTCAGCTTTCGGTTCAGGACAATCTGGAAATGGGGGCATTTACGCAGGATCAGAAGGGAATCCCGGCAGATCTTGAGATGGTCTACAATTATTTCCCGAGACTTAAGGAGAGATATAAGCAGGTAGCCGGAACTCTTTCCGGAGGCGAACAGCAGATGCTTGCAATGGGGCGTGCCCTTATGTCTCACCCCAAGCTTCTCATGCTTGATGAACCTTCAATGGGACTTGCACCGATCCTTGTCGAGCAGATTTTCGAGATAATCAGAAATCTCCACAAGGCAGGTACGACTATCCTTCTGGTAGAACAGAATGCACAGGCGGCACTGTCCATCGCCGACAGGGGATACGTTCTTGAGACCGGAAAGATCGTAACCACCGGAACGGGAATCGAACTTCTCGACGATGATTCGGTAAAGAAGGCTTATCTGGGCGGCTGATATTGAGTAATATTGTACACGCTGATTGACGGCAATATGTGAAAGTTGGATAAACTTTTGAACAAAATGCTGTTAATCAGCGTGTTTTTGATTGTTGTTTAATAATAACTCGGGTGGTATAATATTTTTTTATTTAGCAGATGGTTATTTTTGATATTTCGAATAATAAAAGCGGAGGACAAAATGAAAGCGCTTAAGGATTATGTGAGAACGATACCTGATTATCCGTCGGAAGGAATAATGTTCAGAGATATTACGACTGTACTGGGCGATGCCGATGGACTTAAGCTTGCAATCGATGAGATTCAGAAACGCCTTGAAAATGTTGAATTCGATATTATTGCCGGAACCGAGGCCAGAGGCTTTATCATGGGAATGCCGGTTGCGTATAACTTACATAAACCTTTTGTGCCCATAAGAAAAAAAGGCAAGCTTCCATGTGAGACTATTTCTCAAGAATACTCTCTTGAATACGGCACATCCGTGGTTGAGATGCACAAGGATGCCGTAAAGCCGGGTCAGAAAGTGGTTTTGATAGACGACCTTATTGCCACAGGCGGAACTATTGCGGCTGCTGCAAAGCTTGTTGAGAAACTCGGCGGTGAAGTAGTGAAGCTTGTTTTCCTCATGGAGCTTGAGGGCCTGGAGGGAAGAAAGCTTCTTGAAGGATATGATGTAGAATCAGTTATTTCGTACCCGGGTAAATAGGAGACAGAAAATGGCAGCAGATATCGCTAAAGATGAGATCAGGCTTGATGATCCGAATGCAAAGCTTTGTAATCCCGGAGATTTCCAGGATCCCGATGTTTTGTATCGTGAGCTTATCGAGAGAATAAAAGAATATCATCCGTCTCATGAGATGTCTATGATCGAAAAGGCATATGAGGTTGCGAAAGTGCAGCATAAGGATCAGAAACGGAAGTCGGGAGAGCCATACATTATTCATCCGCTGTGTGTGGCTTTGATTCTTGCTGATCTGGAACTGGACAAAGAGACGATAGCAGCGGGAATTCTGCACGATGTAGTGGAAGATACTGACCTTACGGTTGAGGATGTGACCGAAAGGTTCGGTCAGGATGTGGCTCAGCTGGTAGACGGCGTATCAAAACTCAGTAATCTTAATTATAAAGCCGATAAAATCGAGATGCAGGCGGAGAACCTCAGAAAGATGTTCCTTGCAATGGCAAAGGACATGAGAGTCATTCTTATAAAACTTGCCGACCGTCTGCACAATATGAGAACACTTCAGTTCATGAAGCCGGAAAAACGGCTTGAGAAGGCTCATGAAACGCTTGATATTTACTGTCCTTTAGCAATGAGACTCGGTATCTCGAAAATAAAGGGAGAGATGGACGATCTTGCTCTTAAATACATTCATCCCGATGTATACTACGATCTCGTTGACAAGGTCAATTTAAAGAAGAGCGAGCGAGAGGCTTTTATCGCAGGAATAGTCGATGAGATCAGAGAAAGGATCTCCGACAACGGAATTGAGGCAAATATATACGGAAGAGCGAAGCATTTCTTTTCCATATATAAAAAGATGGTCAATCAGGATAAGACCATTGACCAGATATATGATCTTTTCGCCATAAGGATAATCGTGAATACGGTCCAGGACTGCTATGCCGCTCTTGGAATCATCCATGAGATGTATAAGCCGATCCCGGGAAGATTCAAGGATTACATTGCCATGCCGAAGGCAAATATGTACCAGTCTCTTCACACAACATTGATGGGACCGAACGGAACGCCCTTTGAGATTCAGATAAGAACCGTTGAGATGCACAAGACCGCTGAGTTCGGTATTGCCGCACATTGGAAATACAAGGAGTCGGCAGACGGGAAGGTGCACAGCTCGAAGAAAGAAGAAGAGAAGCTCGCATGGCTCAGACAGATCCTTGAATGGCAGAGGGATATGTCGGATAACCATGAATTTATGAGCCTTCTGAAGAGCGATCTGAATCTTTTTGATGAAAATGTTTACTGCTTTACACCTGAGGGAGATATTAAAACTCTTCCAAACGGGTCAAATACAATTGATTTTGCCTATATGGTCCACACGGCGGTGGGAAACCGCATGGTTGGCGCGAGAGTCAACGAAAAGCTGGTTCCCATTGAATATCAGCTGAAAAACGGTGATCGTGTCGAGATCATCACCTCGCAGAATTCCAGAGGACCGAGTCTTGACTGGCTCAACACGGTAAAATCCACCCAGGCCAAGACAAAGATAAATCAGTGGTTCAGAAAACAGAATAAAGAGGAAAATATTTCAAGGGGCAAGGAGCTGCTGGCACTTTTTGCAAAGGAAAAAAATGTGGATCTGGCAGTGGTGAACAAGCCCGAGTATCAGGAAGCCATTTTAAGAAAATACGGCTTCAGGGATTGGAACAATGTTCTGGCGGCAGTCGGACATGGCGGTCTCAAGGAAGGACAGGTACTCAATAAGCTTGTGGAATCCCACAAGAAGACGCTCATCAAAAATCTCACAGATGCCGATGTGCTGGAAAGTGCCATAAAGAACAGGGAGAAGGCTCTGGGAAAGCCTCCTAAGAGCAAGAGCGGAATCGTGGTCAAGGGTCTTCACGATCTTGCGGTTCGTTTTTCAAAGTGCTGCAACCCGATTCCGGGAGATGAGATCGTAGGTTTCGTTACAAGAGGCAGGGGAATATCTATTCACAGGACCGACTGCATTAATGTAATGAATATGAGCGAGGAAGACCGACACAGAATAATCGAGGCGGAATGGCAGCAGGAGCTGGTTAAGAATTCGAATGAAGCATATAAAGTTGAGATCAATATTTATGCCAATAACCGGACCGGACTGCTCATTGATATTTCAAAGGCTTTTATCGAGAAAAAGGTGGAGATAGAGTCGATTAATGTGAGAGTCAGCAAGCAGGGAATCGTTACTATAGAGGCATCGTTCCCTGTACACAGTACCGAGGAGCTTGACGTTATGGTGGAAAAGCTCAGAAATGTTGAGAGTATCATAGATATAGAAAGGAAGACCGGCTGATGAAGGATAATTTCAGACTTGAATGTTTAACTGTCGGAATGCTTCAGACAAATTGTTATCTTCTTCAAAACAAAGATACATCGGGAATGATAATAGTCGATCCGGGGGCTGATGCAGACCGAATTGACATGAAGATAAATGAAATGGGAGGAAAGCCGGCCGCAATCTTCCTCACACATTCCCACATGGACCATATTCTTGCCGTCAGGGAGCTGAAAAAAAGATATCCTGATTGCTGGCTTGTTGTGTGTGAAAAGGAGGAACCATTATACCGGGTAAGTACGGAGGTTATCCCCGGAATACCGGCAGAGGTGGCAGGCGAGCCCGATCTGTGGGTAAAGGACGGAGATGTCCTCAATCTGATAGGCACGGATTTAAGGGTGCTTCATACCCCGGGGCATTCCTGCGGAAGTGCCTGCTATTATTTCCCGGAGCTTGATATAATGTTCTCCGGAGATACTCTGTTTTGTCAGAGCTGCGGAAGAACAGATTTCCCCACAGGCAGCGGATATGATATGATGAGATCGCTTGAGAGGATAGCTTCGGAGATCCCGGATGAGACGGAAGTATTTCCGGGACATATGGGATTTACAACTGTTGCCGACGAAAAAAGATTTAATCCTTACATGAGATGATGAATATAGGAATAAGACTGGGAGATTTCAGCTTCCAGTATGATGCATACACTTTGGTAAGAGCTTTTTTTCCCGGGGATAATGTGACGGTATTCGATGCGGAAACCGAATCCGGGGATGAATATGATATTCTGATCGACGCTGCATTTTCACAGAATACTGTTAATATTTGCCTTTATGACAAAAATAATTTTGTTAGCTGTGAAGCTTCTGAGGATATTTCGGGACGGGACAGAAAGCAGATTAAAAACAGTTTAAAGAGATCAATATACAGAACCCTTTCGGATAAAACCGGGAGGGCTCTTCCATGGGGGACACTTTCGGGAATTCGTCCGGTGAAAATACCCTTCAAGCTTATGATGAACGGCTGCTCCGATGATGAGGCTGCACGGTACATGGAGGAAAATTACTATGTAAGCCCGGCAAAAAGCGCCCTTGCGGTCAAAATTGCCCGGACAGAGAGATCGGCGATCGACAGTCTCGGAATTCCCGGAAATACCATGGAGCAGACCGACGAGATGATACGAAAGGGATACAGTTTGTATATCGGCATCCCTTTCTGCCCCAGCATCTGCTTTTACTGTACTTTTTCTTCGGGGCTGATCTCGGAATTTGCCGACAGGATCGAAAAATATGTAAGTACTCTTATCTATGAGCTGGAGAGTATTTCAAAAATGATGTCGGGCAGGAAACTGTTCACCGTATATGTGGGCGGCGGAACGCCTACTGTTCTTACCGCGGCTCAGCTTGAAAGACTTCTTTCGGCTGTGGACAGATACTTTGATACCGGAAATGTGCTTGAATACACCGTCGAGGCGGGGAGACCGGATACCATCGATAAGGACAGGCTATTGGTTTTAAAGAACCACAATGTCACGAGGATATCGATCAATCCTCAGACGATGAATGACAGGACGCTTGAGATAATCGGAAGAAAGCATACCTCTGCCGGAATCAGGGAAGCTTTTGATTTGGCAAGAGAGGTTGGATTTGATAATATTAATGCGGATATTATTGCGGGTCTCCCGTCCGAGGGAAAAGCTGAGATATCCGATACATTAAGGAAGATAAAAGAGCTTGGCCCCGAGTCCCTCACCGTTCATTCGCTTGCGGTGAAAAGGGCTTCAAGATACAACCTTAACCACAACCAATATGACAGATATGATTATCTTAATAATGATGATATAATGGATATGGCGCATACTTATGCCTGTGAGATGAATATGATTCCGTATTATCTTTACAGACAGAAGAATATGAAGGGAAATTTGGAAAATATCGGATTTTCAAAACCGGATAAAATCGGACTGTATAATATTCTCATCATGGAGGAGCGTCAGAGCGTGATGGCGGCCGGAGCCGGAGCGATAAGCAAATTTGTTTACGGCAGCGAATGCGCGGCTGTGAGAGCTGCAAATGTAAAAAATGCAGACGAATATCTCAAACGCATCGATGAGATGATAAAAAGAAAGGAAGAGGAAGTTCATTGGCTGGAATAATAGCGGACAGATATAACCTGAAGGATGAGCTTGAACACGGGGTATTTGTCAGCATGCTCGCAAGATGCATCGCCCGGGAGATGGGTCTTGATGAGGAAATGCAGGAAAAAATGGCGATAACGGGCCTGATACATGATATCGGAAAGCTCAGGCTTGCCAATTATATCCACAGCGGCGATGAGGAAGAACATCTGGAGATCGAACAAATGAGGTACGCCCGGCTTCATCCCATTTTGTCATATGAGATCGCAAGGGAATACGGTTATCCCGAAGATGTGTGCAATTTTATCAGATGGCATCATGAGAATTACGATGGCTCGGGTTACCCGGACCAGATAGCCGGAGATGACATTCCGCTGGGCGGAAGAATAATAAAAGTGTGCGACGTTTATTGCGCTTTAAGTTCGGACAGGCCGTACAGAAAGAGATTTCTCAAGGAAGTTGCAATTGAGATGATGATATCTGAGATACATCATTTCGATATGCAGGTATTTCTGGCATTTCAAAGGGTTATCCACAGCGGGGTTGTTGAGAGCTACAAGCCTATTACCGATGAGGCGTTCGGTGATGAGGCGGATTATATTAACAGTATTCTGGATGAAAAGGAAGGCAGAGTTGATGAAAAAGAAACCAATTAACGGAATGAAGGATATTATGCCGGACGAGATGGCAGTCCGCAATTATGTTATCTCCCTTATAAGAGACACATATACAGGATTTGGATTTTCCTCTATTGAGACACCCTGCATGGAATCCCTGGAAAATCTTCAGAGCAAGCAGGGCGGAGAGAATGAAAAGCTTATTTTCAAGGTAATGAAGAGAGGCGAGAAGCTCAGAATAGAGGATGCAAAAACAGAGAATGATCTGGCGGATTCCGGACTCAGATATGATCTGACACTGCCTCTTTCAAGATATTATTCCAATAACTCGGGAAACCTGCCTTCACCTTTTAAGGCTATTCAGATAGGAAGCGTATGGAGAGCGGACAGACCTCAGAGAGGCAGGTATCGTCAGTTTACCCAGTGCGATATTGATATTCTGGGAGATGATTCGTATCTTGCGGAGATCGAGCTCATTCTGGCCACCACTACGGTTCTTTCCAAACTTGAATTCAAGAATTTCACAATAAGGATCAACGACAGGCGGATATTGAAGGCCATGGCAGGCTACAGCGGCTTTTTGGAGGAGGACTACGACAGGGTATTTATCATAGTCGACAAGATGGATAAGATCGGACTTGACGGAGTGAGGTCAGAGCTTATCGAAAGCGGATACAGTGAAGAGGTTGTGGATAAATACATAGAGCTCTTTGCGGGAGAGTATTCCCTTGAGAGCATCGCCGCAAAGATCGGCAGCTTCCTTGAGGAGGGATGTGCTGAGAATCTCGGAACTATCATAGCGACAGCGGACGCAGCAAAGACCGGAGAGTTTAAGATAATGTTCGATCCGACACTGGTTAGAGGAATGTCTTATTATACAGGTCCGATATTTGAGATAGCTATGGATGAGTACGGCGGTTCGGTAGGAGGCGGCGGAAGATACGATAATATGATCGGACGCTTTTCCGGAAACAATGTCAGCGCCTGCGGCTTTTCAATCGGATTTGAGAGAATAATCATGCTCCTTATGGAGAGAGGCTTCAAGGTGCCCGGAACTGATGAAAAAACCGCATTCCTCGTGGAAAAGAAGGTTTCCCCGGATGTGCTTAAGGATGTATTTTTGAAAGCCCGGAAGCTTCAGGAGGAAGGTAAGACTGCTACGGTCTCAATAATGAAGAAGAATAAGAAATTCCAGAAAGATCAGCTGGCAGCTCAGGGCTTTACTGAGATAGTCGAGATCTTCAGGTAAAAAAGAATCGCACGTGCGAGATTTTCACGCCAGGCGCGGTCGAAAAAAGGAGCTGAGGCTTTTCACCCCGGCTCCTTTTGCGTCGAAGCTAAAATTGCAACTTCGACACAGGTTCTGTAGAAGTTAAAAACCGTTGGCAGCTTCATTTCAAATCTTATCACGTCAGCGTATATAATAATGTGATTTCAAACACAAAAATATTTAATAATTTTGTGAAATAGGTGGATTTGTTCCAAGTTCTGAGTATAATAATAGTGTGATTACAAAACCTCAAAACTCAAATAATAGTGTGAAGGAGTGCTTCTATGGAACGATTGATTTTGAATAAACTGCTTGAATGGAAGAAATCACCCTATCGAAAGCCGCTGATTCTGAAGGGTGTGCGTCAGGTGGGAAAGACCTGGATTCTGAAAGAGTTCGGCAGACGCTATTATGAAAATACCGCTTATTTCAACTTTGATGAAAACGAAGAATATAAACAGTTCTTTGAAACCACCAAGGATGTGGATCGGATTCTGCAAAATCTAATGCTGGCCAGCGGTTATAAGATTTTGCCCGAAAAGACACTCATTATTTTTGACGAAGTGCAGGACTGCCCTAAGGTCATAAATGCTATGAAGTATTTCTGTGAGAACGCTCCGCAGTATCACGTTGCCTGTGCAGGTTCGCTGCTTGGCATTGCTCTGGCTAAGCCTTCGTCTTTCCCCGTGGGGAAGGTCAACTTTATGCAGATCGACCCTATGACTTTTACCGAGTTTCTTCTCGCAAACGGTGATGAGAACCTTGTGAAATATTTGGAGAACGTGGATACACTTGATCCGATCCCCGATGCTTTTTTTAATCCGTTGTATGAGAAGCTAAAGATGTACTATGTTACCGGAGGTATGCCGGAATCGGTAAAGATGTGGACGGAGGCCCGTGATGTATCTGCCATGCAGGAAGCTCTGTCCGATATCATCGGTGCTTACGAGCGTGACTTTGCCAAGCATCCCAACCTCACAGAGTTTCCGAAGATCTCTATGATCTGGAAATCTGTTCCCTCTCAGTTGGCAAGAGAGAACAAGAAGTTTATCTATAAGGTTGTCAAAGAAGGCGCAAGAGCTCGTGAATATGAGGATGCTCTGCAATGGCTGGTAGATGCCCGTTTGGTGCATAAGGTCTACCGCAGCAGCGCACCCGGTCTTCCTGTGGCCGCTTATGATGATCTGTCTGCGTTCAAAATCTATTTGGTGGACGTAGGTCTGCTCCGTCGTCTGGCACAACTGGCTCCTACGGCTTTTGGCGAAGGCAACCGCCTGTTCACAGAGTTCAAGGGAGCCTTAACCGAAAACTATGTATTGCAAACTTTGATTACACAGTTTGAGGTGCTACCTCGTTATTGGTCGCAGAATAATCCTCCATATGAAGTGGATTTTCTGATTCAGCGGGATAATGACATTTTCCCTGTTGAAGTAAAATCCGAAGCGAATTTAGCAAGCAAGAGCCTCAGAAAATTCAAGGAATTGTTCCCGGATAAAGTGAAGCTCCGTGTTCGGTTCTCGCTTGACAATCTGAAGCTGGACGATGATGTGCTGAACATTCCGCTGTTTATGGCTGACCAGGCAGATCGGTTGATTGGATTAGCGTTAGATCATAAACACGGATGAGCAAAGGAGAACAACTATAAACATGGCTGAACGAAAGAGATTTTATGTTGCTTCACCGTATCACGATCCTGATGAGACAAGATGCGAAGCAAACCGCAGAGCCGCCAAAAGGTACTGCAAAGAGATTGAAAAAAGGTTTCTCGGTGCTGCAGACCTAAAGAGAATCTATAATGCTCCGACGGAACAGCGGGACAGAGAAGTACTTGATTCAGTGACAGCAAAGTGGCAGGAAAAGTATCCAAGATCCATGAAACGATGGTACGACAACCGGGATGCAATAACTCCGATCTTCAAGTTTTCTGCCGATGTCAGAACCATAATCTATACAACTAACGCGATAGAAAGCCTTAATTCAACCTATCGAAAGCTGAACCGTCAGAGGAGTGTTTTCCCTGGCGACAAGGCACTTCTCAAGGCGCTGTATCTTTCAACATTTGAAGCAACAAAGAAGTGGAACATGCCAATAAGGAACCGGGGTAAGGCCTATGGCGAGCTATCAATCATGTATGATGGCCGCTTGCCTGAATAACAAAAAAACTGTAGTCCTAGTCAAGGATAAGCACGCCTGTGAAAGCAGGCGCCCTTGACTAGGACTACAGTTTTTTGTTAACTATACAGCTAAGAGCTGAACAGCAGGAACTGCCGTCCAGCCCGGCTAATCATCTAAGAACTTATCATAGAAGATCTATTTACAGAAAGAATTTCACACACTCCTAAATCTCTATTCGAAAATAGATTTGTTAGACAGTCTGACGCACGGTGGTGTGAGGGGACGGCGGTTAATCACCGCCTCCTACTCGATTATCTTGAGAAATAGATCATAACACCGTCATAGTCAAGGAACAGCTGTCCGTCCTTGCTGATAAAGTGCATTTCATCGTCATCGTCGATGATGACTCCGTCGTCAACTTCAGTCCATTTTCCGTCTGCCGATTCGTCGCCTGTTGTGATCGTACAGCTGCCGTCAGCTTTAAGTTCGAGGTCAAAAGTTCCGACTATTTCCGCAACATCAAGTTCAATACCGTCGTATTCACATGAAGCAGCGCTCCATGTTCCTAAATACTCACTGTTTGAATAGTCAACCTTGCTTCCGCAGCCCGAGAGCAATGTTGAAATTATTAATACTAATGTGCACAGAAGTGCAAATGATTTCTTCATGGTTGTTTCCCCCTGATTTACTTTTTGAACAGATTCATGTTTTCATTATACATGAATGTTTGAAATAGTCAATTTGAATAATTTTCCCTGCCTGATGCCTGGATTTTTGCATCAACCGGCAAAGGGTATTCTTTTATTGAAAAAAGTATTCTTCGGCGTTACAATAAGACAAGGGGTTAATTATTTTCAGGGGAGTGAAAAAATGAGCGGTTCTGGGAAATCCTCTTCATGCAGGAGATCCGGAAGAAACAAAAGGGATATGATCGTCATATCTGCGGTTGTCACCGCATTGTTCATTGTTCTTCTGGCAGCTGGGATCAGCGCAAGATCAAAGCTGAATGAGGCATATGATAAAAATGAGGAAATCCGTGTTCAGCTTGAAGCGGAGGAGGAGCGCGCGGCAAATCTGGAGGATTATAAGGCGGCATCTTCCAGTGACGAAGCGATAAAGAGAGCGGCCGGTGAAAAACTCGGCCTTGTAGAAGAAAATCAGATTATTTTCAGGTTGGAAGAATGATGGGTTAAATGACTCGGGAAACCGGGTCATTTTCGTTTAATGGAGACGCTTATGCTCGAAAAAGTCAGAGAGTGTATAAAAAAATATAATATGATAGAAAAGGACGACAGGATTGTCTGCGGTGTGTCCGCCGGCCCGGATTCCGTGTGTCTTTTTATGTGCCTTTTCAGGCTCAGAACCGAGCTTGATTTTGAACTGTTTGCGGTGCATGTCAATCACGGAATAAGGGGAGGGGAGGCTTCCAGAGACGAGGAGTTTGTCAGAACACTGGCAAATAGGCTGGGTGTCGTATGCGGGGTTTATAAGTACGATGTCCCATCTATTGCTGCGGAAAAAGGATATTCCCTCGAGGAGGCCGGAAGAATTGCCCGAAGGATTGCTTTTGAAGATTTTTCATCGTTGCATTCCTGCAATAAAGTGGCTCTTGCTCACAATATGAATGATCAGGCGGAGACGGTCCTTCTCAATCTCTGCAGGGGAACAGGACTTGCCGGGATCTCGGGAATTCAGCCGGTGAAGGATAATGTGATAAGACCTTTGATAGAAACCGGAAGGCCCGACATTGAGAGCTTTTTGAAGGGCGAAGGGATAGAATACCTGACAGATTCGTCTAATCTTACGGATGAATATTCAAGAAATAAGATCAGGCACCACATTATTCCGTATCTGGAAAACAATATAAATCCCTCTGCGGTGGAGCACATTTCGGCAGCGGCATCATTTGTCAGGCAGGCGGAGTCACTGATTAAAAATAATTCCTTTAAGATCTCCGGAGACTGCATCATACCCTCAAAGGACGGGAGTGTTTTTATAAAAGAAGAGGCATTTGATGAGGAGGCGGCATCCTATGTGGTACGGGATGCTTTGGGTATGCTCACGCCTCACCTTAAGGATATCACTAAAGAGCATATCGGCATGGTTTTGAATCTTGCGGCAGGTCAGGCGGGAAAAAGGGTCAGCCTTCCCTACGAGATCGTCTGCGAGAAGAGATATGAAGGAGTCCTGTTTACAAGAAATACGGACAGAAAGCCCTCTGTGGATACGGTGTACAAAATTGAGGACGGAACTAAGATAGATGTCGGAAGCGGAGTATTTTCCTTTAATGTTTTGAAAGGTTTTAAGGGCAGTATACCTGAAATGGTGTATACGAAATGGGTCGATTATGATAAAATGAAAAATGCTGTTATCAGAACGAGGAGGACCGGCGATCGGATCACCGTGGGTGATGACGGCTCTTCGAAAAAGCTTTCGAAATATTTGATAGATGTGAAAATACCCCGGAGCGAGAGAGATTTTCTGTGGCTTGTCGCCGACGGAAATGAGGCGGTGTGGATTCCGGGCTATCGGATCTCCGCCGGATATAAAGTGACGGACGAAACTGAAAATATTATGAAAATAACGTTTGAGAAGACGTTGGAAAGGGAAAAAGATGAGTGATTGTATTAAGGTTTTGATAAGCGAGGAAGAGATCGATAAGAGAATAAGGGAAGTGGCATCCCAGATCAGTGAAATGTACAGGGGCGAACACGTACATATGGTGTGCGTTCTCAAGGGAGGCGTGTATTTTATGACGGAGCTTTCCAAGAGGATTGATCCCGATGTGGACGTATCTATTGATTTTATGTCCTGCTCAAGCTACGGAGACGGAACGACCAGCTCCGGCATTGTAAAGATAACAAAGGACCTTGATCATTCCATAGAGGGAAAGAATGTTCTTATCGTTGAGGATATCATTGATTCCGGAAGGACTCTGAGCTATCTCATGGATACGTTTATGAGAGACAGAAATCCAAAGACCTTGAGACTGTGCACGCTTCTTAACAAACCTTCGAGAAGGGAAGTTGAGGTAAAGGTGGACTTTACCTGCTTCGACGTTGACGATCTCTTTGTTGTCGGATACGGACTGGATTTTGCACAGAAGTACAGAAACCTTCCTTTTATCGGAGTGGTTGAAACGGAGGAGTAACAGTTGAGAAAAGGCAGTTCCAGAATCGTAATATATGTGATTGCTATTATGGTGATATTTGCTCTCACCTGGTATAATTCGCGGAATGCGGGAACGTCCGCACAATACGGCTATTCACAGATGATGGAGGATCTGAAGGAGGGAGATGTGTCCTCTGTTCAGATATCTCCGAGCAGCACCTTTCCCACCGGAAAGATTTCGGTTACTTTAAAAGACGGGCAGAGGTTTTCTTTTAATGAGATAAATGTGGAGAATGTCGAGGAGACATTGAGAGCTGATTACGGAAATGTGCCTCTTTCAGTGAAGGAGGTTTCCGGATTTTCACTCATCAATTACATTCCCTATATCATAATCATAGTGATGATGATCATGTTCTTCATGATGGTCTCCAGAGGCGGCGATGCCGGAAATGCAAAGATGATGAATTTCGGGAAAAGCCGCGCCAGGAAGATCATGCCGCAGGATGAAGCAAAGGTTACCTTTGACAGTGTTGCGGGGCTTCAGGAGGAAAAACAGGATCTGGCGGAGATCGTTGATTTCCTCAAAAATCCCGTAAAATACACGGAGGCGGGAGCAAGGATCCCCAAAGGCGTGATCCTGGTGGGTCCTCCCGGAACCGGAAAAACTCTTATTGCCAAGGCAGTTGCGGGGGAAGCCGGTGTACCGTTCTTTTCAATTTCAGGATCTGACTTTGTGGAAATGTTCGTGGGTGTCGGAGCTTCCCGAGTAAGAGATCTTTTTGAGGATGCAAAGAAGAACAGTCCCTGCATCGTATTTATTGACGAGATCGATGCCGTGGCAAGAAGACGAGGCGCAGGACTCGGCGGCGGCCATGATGAGAGAGAACAGACTCTGAATCAGCTTTTGGTCGAGATGGACGGCTTCGGCATAAACGAGGGCATTATCGTGATGGCGGCAACGAACAGGATGGATATCCTGGATCCGGCTATCATGAGACCCGGCAGGTTTGACCGAAAGGTAGTTGTCGGCGTACCGGATGTAGGCGGAAGAGAAGAGATACTAAAGGTTCACGCAAAGAACAAAAACCTGGGAGAGGATGTCGATCTGAAGCAGATAGCTCAGACAACGGCAGGTTTTTCGGGGGCGGATCTTGAAAACCTGTTGAATGAGGCGGCTATCAACGCGGCGGTGGACAACA
>JBMNQZ010000025.1:0-25359 GCA_050944395.1 Lachnospiraceae bacterium | reverse complement strand
GCACCTGATCACCCACCACCCTGTCCCCTTTAAAATTTTTCCTTGAATATACATCTGACTATGTTAAAATATTATTATTAATTTTTTATTTATATAGGAGATCAATAAAAAATGACACTCATGGAATGTTATGAAGAACTGGGAGGAAATTATCAGGATGCTATCGGTCGTTTGATGACGGAGAAGCTGCTGGAAAAATTTGTCCTTAAATTCCCGGAGGAAAAGACAATCCATATTCTGTTAGATGCAGTTGACAAGGGAGATACGGAGGCGGCATTTATGGCGGCTCACACCCTTAAGGGAGTTGCTGCAAATCTTTCTTTTACCAGACTTCAGGAGGCTGCAAGCGCTCTGACCGAACAGCTCAGATCAAAGACAGAACCGGCAGATTCGTCTCTTGTCCGGGATGTGGAGTCTGCATATAATGCCACATTAGGTGCAATCAGAGAGTATATTGCGGGAATGAATTAAGAGGTTTCAATGGAAGAATTAGAATTTAAAGAAAACCGTTCATATTTTATTCCGGATGTGGACGGTGTTCTTTTTGAAAAATATCGGGATTGTGCCCTTGAGGCCGGTCTGGAAATAAAGCACATGGACCTTATTGATCCTTCGAAGAGCTGTGCTTACAATCCGGTTACTTATGTATCCGGCTATGATGAGGCCGAGATGCTTGCAAGATGTATAGTCGGAGACTCAAAGACGAAGGCGCTTCTTGCTTCGCTTATCGCTCTAACCGCGGTATATGTTCCCGAGGAAAAAAGAAATCTTGAATTTGTTGCGGGTCTGCTGAGTGAGCCTGAGAGCGGATTTATGGAGGAATTGATATCGGCGGTGGAGTCTGTCGATGCCAATGACCCTCTGGTAGCTGCATTTTACACGGTGAAGAAAAATGCAGGAAAAAGGTTTCCGAAAGTCTGCGGTATTTGTCTCAAGAGACTCAGATTTCTGCTTGATTCTCCCGCCGGAGCGCTTTTTAAGGAGGATGAGGCGGAGCTTGACGCCCTTATTATGAGACCGATCGCATTTTTTGTCACGATTCCTGGCAATGACGATTCACTGCACTTTGTGGCGGAGGCGGCCTACAGGCAGGCGTATGTTGCCGCATACAAATATTGCCTCGACAGCCGTACCATGCCGATAAGCATCAGTTTCTTTTCAGAAGAGTTCAAAGCACTTCTTCCGGGACTTGATATGTGACGGCATAACAGAGGGATTTTTTTTGCGAATATTGATTTGATTAACAAAATATTGTACAATATTAATCGGTAATTTGTATAAATTGCCGATTATTTTGATTAAAAAAGGCGGAATTAATATGTATACGGATGATTATAAGCGCTGGCAAAATGCCGGAATTGAAGATGTTGATCTCAGAACCGAGCTTGACCGCATCGAGGGAAACGATGAGGAGATCAAGGACAGATTTGCTGTCGCACTCGCATTTGGTACTGCGGGACTCAGAGGAGTTCTGGGAGCTGGAACCAACCGCATGAACATTTATGTTGTTCGCCAGGCGACGCAGGGTCTGGCAAACTGGGTAAAGACTCAGGGCGGAACCCAGACTGTGGCTATCAGCTATGACAGCCGTATAAAAAGTGATGTGTTTGCAAAGACCGCGGCCGGAGTACTTGCTGCCAACGGCATCAATGTAAGAATATATGACGCAATTATGCCTGTGCCCGCACTGTCATTTGCTACAAGATACTATGACTGCAATGCGGGAATAATGGTGACGGCATCTCATAATCCTGCAAAATATAACGGCTACAAGGCCTACGGTCCGGACGGATGCCAGATGACGGATGATGCTGCCGCCATCGTTTATGAGGAGATTCAGAAGACAGATGTTCTTACCGGCGCAAAATACATTTCCTTTGCGGAAGGAGTTGAGAAGGGACTTATAAAGTTCTGCGGAGACGACTGTAAAAATGCATTGTATGAGGCTATCGAGTCGTACCAGGTGCGCCCGGGACTTTGCAAAACGGCGGGTCTAAAACTGGTTTACAGCCCGCTCAACGGCTCAGGACTTGTTCCGGTGACCACCGTTCTCGGTCATATCGGAATAACAGATATCACCATTGTCCCGGAGCAGGAATATCCGAACGGGTATTTTACGACCTGTTCATATCCGAATCCGGAGATATATGCTGCTTTGGAGAAGGGACTTGAGCTTGCTAAAGAGACAGGAGCCGATCTTATGCTGGCAACCGATCCTGATGCGGATCGTGTGGGCATCGCTATGAAGTGTCCGGACGGATCCTATGAGCTTGTTACCGGAAACGAGGTAGGTGTTCTTCTTCTGGATTACATATGCGCGGGAAGAATTGAGAACGGCACTATGCCGGAGAGGGCAGTTGCGGTAAAATCTATTGTATCCACACCTCTTGCAGATGCGGTTGCGGAAAACTACGGCGTTGAGCTGCGCTCTGTGCTTACGGGATTCAAGTGGATCGGAGATCAGATCGCCGGTCTTGAGGCGGCAGGAGAGGTCGAGAGATTCATTTTCGGCTTCGAGGAGAGCTACGGCTATCTTGCCGGACCGTATGTAAGGGACAAAGACGCGGTGATCGGATCCATGCTCATATGCGAAATGGCTGCATATTACAGAAGCATCGGCAGTTCGCTCAAGGAGCGTCTCGAAGAGATTTATGCCAAATACGGAAGGTATCTCAATAAGGTTGACAGCTTTGAATTCCCGGGCCTTACGGGAATGGATAAAATGTCCGGTATTATGCAGGAGATTAGAAACAACCCGATGACTGAGATCGCAGGGTACAAGGTCGTAAAATTTACGGATTACAGAAAACCCGAGGAGACAGGACTCCCGAGTGCTAATGTACTTATATTTGCACTTGAGAACGGTTCAACTGTTGTTGTGCGTCCTTCGGGAACCGAGCCGAAGATCAAGATCTATTATACTACCCTCGGAAAAGACCTCGCAGAGGCGGAGGAGATGAAGGCAGTGCTTGCTGAGGCTGTGAAGCCTCTTCTTGAATAATGCTGAGAAAGGGACGGGTACAGACTGAACTGTATCCGTCGCTTATTGAGCGGCTTTCCGCCAATGATTGTACAATAGTTCTGGCGTCGGCTTCGCCCAGAAGGCGGGAGATCCTTGAAGAAATGGGATTTTCTCCTGTGATAAGGCCGGCCTGTACAGATGAGGACACCGGATCATTGGAACCGGAAGCGGCAGTGAAGGAGCTTTCGCGCCGGAAGTGCCTGGCACTTGCCGAACAAATGTCCGCAAGATGTATCGTGATAGGTGCCGATACGATTGTGGAAATTGACGGCAGGATCCTGGGCAAGCCGAAGGATGAAGATGAAGCCGGAAGCATGATTGGCAGTATCAGCGGTAGATTCCACAATGTCTTCACCGGGGTCACGATATGTGCCGTTGAAAGCGGAGAGATAGTTGCTTCTGAGACCTTTGCGGAGAGGACCCGCGTTCATGTAACTTCAATTGACGAAGCCGAGATGAAGGAATATATCAAGAGTCCGGAGCCCTACGATAAGGCCGGAGCCTATGGAATACAGGGAATGTTTGGCAAATATATCGACAGGATTGAGGGCGATTATTTCAATGTTGTCGGGCTTCCGAAGGCGGCAGTGTATGCTTCAATCAAAAGAATAGCTAAAAAGCTATGTGGATAATTGTGGGAAATACATAAAAAATGACAAAACAATAACGCAATAAAGTGAAAAAAAGTGATTGACATCAAAAGGAAATCGTTTTATACTTCACGACATAAAGCAAAGGCGCTTTGATCATTTTGATCAAGGCGCCTTTTCTGTTTTAAGAAATTCAAGATTTGCCTGGATGCGCAACTTGTGAATCTTGCAATTTTAAAAAACTTCGCAGTATGTATTTGAAAAATGAAATGCAAGTTAAAGATAAGGGCTGCGATAATGTCAGGAGGAATGGGTATGGCACAAGAGATTTTAGATGCTATTAACGGAGAGGTTTACGGTGTCTGGTTTTTGATCGGTGCAGCATTGGTATTTTGGATGCAGGCCGGATTTGCGATGTGTGAAGCAGGTTTCACACGTGCAAAGAACTCAGGAAATATTTTAATGAAGAACCTGATGGACTTCTGTATCGGTACAGTAATGTGGTTCGTCATCGGTTCATCATTGATGCTGGGAGAGAATGTTCTCGGAGGATTCTCCGGTGGTTTTAATTGGGATGTTCTTTTCGATTACAGTAATTTTAATTATTCTGCTTTTGTATTCAACCTTGTGTTCTGTGCAACAACAGCGACCATCGTTTCGGGATCAATGGCAGAACGTACAAAATTCTCATCATATTGTATATATTCTGCAGTAATTTCCGCAGTTATTTACCCGATCGAAGCTCATTGGGTATGGGGCGGCGGATTCCTTGCTCAGTGGGGATTCCACGATTATGCAGGTTCAACCTGTATTCATATGGTTGGCGGTATCTGCGCACTTATCGGTGCCTGGATGCTTGGACCCCGTATCGGAAAATTTGTTAAAGATAAGAACGGAAAGGTTGTAAAGGTCAATGCTTTCCCGGGTCACAACCTTGTAATCGCCGCTCTCGGTGTTTTCATTCTCTGGCTTGGCTGGTACGGATTCAACGGTGCTGCAGCAACAGATATTCCGACTCTCGGATCTATCTTTCTTACAACAACAGTTGCTCCGGCAGTTGCAACAGTAGTATGTATGATATTTACATGGCTCAAATACGGCAAGCCCGATGTTTCAATGTGCCTTAACGCATCTCTGGCAGGTCTTGTAGCAATCACTGCCCCGTGTGATGTAACGGATTGTACCGGCGCCGCAATTATCGGTGCTGTAGCAGGTCTGCTCGTTGTATTCGGCGTATGGTTTACCGACAATGTTATTCATGTTGACGATCCTGTAGGTGCGGTTGCGGTTCATATGTTCAACGGTATCTGGGGAACGATCGCTGTTGGTCTTTTCGCAACGGAAACGGCTCCGGGATTTGCAATTGCAGGTATTTCCGAAGGTCTATTCTACGGAGGCGGTATCGGACAGCTCCTTAAGCAGCTCGGAGGTATGGGACTTATCATTGTCTGGGCAGCAGTTACTATCTTCATTGCATTTACGGTAATCAAGAAGACAGTGGGACTCAGAGTTTCAGAGGAAGAGGAGATCACAGGTCTTGACGCAACAGAGCATGGCCTTCCGTCAGCATATGCAGGCTTCTCCATCATGGATATTTCCAACACTATGACAATGGATGTCAATGAGAACACAAGCCTGGGTGAGGAGAATTTCGACGATGCTTCCGAGGCAAAGAAGAATGCTGCTGTACCGGTTGTAAATAATGCAGCACTGATTCCTGCAACAGACATTCATAAGGTTGTTATTATTGCGAAGCTTACCAGGTATGATGCTTTGAAGAAGGCTCTCAACGAACTCGGCGTCACAGGTATGACGGTAACTCAGGTAATGGGCTGCGGTATCCAGAAGGGTTCAGGCGAGCGTTATCGTGGAGTTGAGCTTGATGCTACACTTCTTCCGAAGGTTAAGGTTGAGGTAATCGTAAGCAAGATCCCGGTTGACAAGGTTATCGAGACAGCCAAGAGAACTCTTTATACGGGCCATATCGGAGACGGCAAGATCTTCGTATACGGTGTGGAGAAGGTTGTAAAGATCAGAACAGGCGAAGAAGATTTTGCAGCCCTTCAGGATGTAGAGTAAAAAAGTTTTCATTAGTTATCTTCAATATAAATTGATGCGCATGGGAAGGCCGCGTCGGATTTGTCCGGCGCGGTCTTTCTTGCTTTGAAAAAATGGTGCCTGGCACATTTAGTGTTTGTGCCTGGCACAAAGTGTGCTTTTACCTGTCCCATTTTTAATCCGTTGATTTTGCCGATTATTATTGATAGAATGAAATATCTTTTTATATCAAACAGAAAGAGTATTTACTATATGAAGAAATATGTGATTGGAGCTGACATCGGCGGCACTCTTATCAAGATGGGACTTTTTTCAGTCGACGGGAATCTTCTGGATTTTTGGGAAATAGAAACCCGGAAGAATAAAAGCGGAGCCTATATTCTTCGGGACACAGCGGATTCTGTGAAAAAGAAAATTGCCGAGAAAGGCATTTCTTATGATGAGATCGAGGGAATGGGAATCGGTGTTCCGGGTCCGGTGGATTCCGAAGGAAATGTGGACGGCTGTACAAATCTGGGTTGGGGCCGCAAAAATGTCTGTAACGAAGCTGAACAGTTGACCGGATTTAAGGTGAAAGCGGGCAACGATGCAAATTTAGCTGCTCTTGGGGAGACCTGGATGGGCGGTGGCAGATCATTTGACGATCTGGTAATGATGACCTTCGGAACGGGCGTCGGAGGCGGTATTGTTCTTAACGGAAAAATTCTTAACGGATGCAGAGGTTCGGCAGGTGAGATAGGTCATTTGAAAATGTCCGATACCGAGAATTTAAAATGCGGCTGCGGCAACACCGGATGTCTGGAACAATATGTTTCAGCAAGCCGCTTTGCCGAAATTACAGCGGTATATCTGAAAGAACACCCGGAAGAGAAGTCATTGATGAGGAATTTTGAGGATTTAACCTGTAAGGATATATTTGACTGCGCAAGAGACGGAGATATCCTTGCGGAGAAGATGGTGGATAACGCATGCCGTATGATAGGAAAGGCATGTGCGATGATCGCATGCGTTGTGGACCCTCAGGTTTTTGTATTCGGCGGCGGCATGTCAAAGGCCGGACAGATCCTGCTGGATGGAATTGAAAAATATTTCAGAGAGTATGCATTTCACACACAGAAAAATACTCGCCTTGCACTTGCGCAGCTCGGGAATAAGGCCGGTATTTACGGTGCGGCAAAGCTTGTGATACGGGATGAATAATTATGAACGAAAATGGAGTATTAATGGAAAATAAATCAATAAACGGTGATGCAAAAATAAACACAGATATGACAATAAACGGAAAAAACGTGATAAAGGCGGTTCTCTTTGATCTTGACGGAACATTGATAGATACCGAAAAATACTACAAAATAGTCTGGCCGGAAGCTATAAGACACTTTGGATTCGAACCGGACCCGGATATTGCCCTGCATCTGAGGTCTCTCGGAAGACCTTTCGCACCGGAATTTTTCAGAGATACCTTCGGGGAATCCTTTGATTATCTCGAAGTAAAGGAATACAGAAAAAAGCTGATGGAGGATATGATCGAAAGAGAGGGGATCGCCCTTAAGGACGGTGCGGTGGATATCCTGGAATGGCTTAAGATGAATAAGATTCCTGCGGCTCTGTGCACTTCAAATGACTATGAGCGTTCAAAGCGGTATCTGGAGAAAATCGGAATTTTCGAATATTTTGACAGGATAATATGCGCCACAATGGTGAAATACGGAAAGCCGGCGCCGGATGTGTATGAGTTTGCGTGCCGGGAGCTGGGATTGGCTCCGGAAAATGTGATGGCGGTGGAGGATTCCCCAAACGGCGTGAAAAGCGCCGCGGATGCGGGGTGTAAGGTCGTGATGGTCCCGGATCTTACTGAGCCGGATGAAAATATGAAAGGAATGCTCTATGCCAGAGTGGATTCGCTTTCCGACATTAAAAGTCTTTTTTAGACATAGTAGATTCACTTTCCTATATAAAAAATCGTTTTTGGACCGATCGGATTTGTTTTTGGCATTAATATCCTGTTTATAGACAGATCAGATTCTTGCTCGAAATCTGAGAACGCAGCGTATATATATCAGAATAATAAAAACCTCCGGGAAAGAAGAAAAGCCTTCCCGGAGGTTTTGGTATGACAGGATATTTTCCGGAATTTTCCTGTCAGAAAAATTTATCAAATGCCTTTGGTTATCAACCGGCATACATTATTCCGTCAAATAATTCATCCTCATTGATTCCGTTTATCGTTCTCGGCCATTCGGAAGTATCATACGTTATTCGGTAGAGCTTCTTCGAATAGTCAGCTTCGGGATCTGTCACAGTGTAAACTCTCTGCCAGTCGTCGTAGTCCTCAACCGCAACGATGGACGGATCGACCTCCTGAATATCAGAGATGACCGAACCGTCGGTTCTGACAATAAAAAGCTGTGTGCCGGCAGGGATGACTTCGTCCTCGGAAATTATATTTCCGGCGGCATCCACGGCCTGACAATGAATATCACTTAATGCCGTGAGAATATTCATGCAGGAGGATGTATAATATGTTTCATCCGTAACGGGGACTCCGTTTGAACCAATATGCCAGGTTTTGAAGCCCGAGTATGTTCCGAGAACGTTCTGGTTTGTTGAAAGGATCATTCGCGCCGGATCTGTGAGGGTATTGCCTTCAGTGATGAAATATGATCCTTCGTCGGTATAATCATATGATATCAAAGTGTTTTTCAGGTAAAGATTCCGGGAATTCTCGTCTACAGGAGCCATTTCCTTTAAATCTATAACCACGAGAGTGGAATAATCACTCTCTCCGGTCTGGAAAAGATACATATAGTATCTGCCGTCGGAGCGCACTATGTAATAATCATATTCGTAGCAATAATCAGAGACTGTAAGGGCTTTATCGCCGACGTGGATGATCCAGTTAAAGAAGTAGTCATATTCGACGGCTTCGCGCTCAATGTATACCGCTTCCCGCTTGCCGTCGTTGTCGGTATCTATCCGCACGACCTCGTTCATTTTTTCGTTTTTCAGAATATAAGAATCCGGGACATCGGTATATTTCTTCTCGAAAAGTTCGGGCTTTTCGTCAAAAAATACAGTGATGACCTGATCTCCCTCAGCGTAGGAACCCAGTGTGTATGTGCTGAAATATACGGTAATGCCTTCGCAGCTCATGCTCCATACCAGATCGCGGAAGCCGTTTTTCTTCTCAGATTCAAGATATTCGATGAGAGTATCTCCCGATGAGCTGTATACCTCGGGATATTCGACGGACATTTTGTCCTCAACGACCGCAAGGAATTCATCCGGGTCTGTGACCACATCTGTAAGCGAGAGAAGAGCTCCTGTCTGAGTGTCGTAATTTGATGCCGAATATGTGAAGTTTGGATGAGCGCCTCCGCCGTCATAGTATTCATCCGATGCAATTGAGAGAACATAGGAGTCGGCTCTTGTCACAGCCATGTTCATTTCATCCGAAAAATATTTGTCATCAAATGAAAAGCCGTCGGATTTCAGTGACTCATAATCTGAATCCATAACGGAAGCCCGGTCAGTATAATATTTATCGGTCTTTTCAGCGGCTTCCCCGAGAGCTTTTGCAAGCTCGGGATATTTGGCGGATTCGGACTGATCCAAAGAAAGCTTATCATACGTCACCATTACTTTAAGCCGTCCGCTCTCGTTGTATGTATTGTTGCGGCAGGTTGTGATAGTCGGGTGAAGGAAGGCGTACTCGGTGTCATTTATGCTCTCTGCAGCGATAACAGACGAGGAGGGTGCTTCCTGAACCGAGGATTCCTCCGGAAGTTCTTCGCTCGAGGTATCATCGGGAATCACGCTTTCTTCAGGCTGTTCCGAAGGTTCAGAGGAATCGGATGTCACAGCTCCCGGAACGGGTTCGGAGGTCTTTTTTCCGCAGCCTGCAGAAAAAACGATCATCGCACAAATGAGTAACGGGATAATAATGCTTCTTTTTTTCATGGCTCTTTTCCTGTAAATATCTTATAATAGTATCCGCTTAGATAAAAAACACATCGTTTGAATTATATCAGATATGGTTGGCAATATGTGTGTTTTTACTAATATGTAAAGAAAAATTAAAATATCGGAAATATAACATGCGGAAGCGAAAAAGATGTAAAATATCTGATGATTATTTAATACGGAGTAGGACGATGATATTACTTGCGGCAATCAATTCAAAATTCATTCATTCAAATCCGGCTGTATATTATCTCAAAGCCTATGCTGAGAAATATAAGGATGAAATTCACATAGAAGAATATACAATTAATCAGAATATTGAAGAGATAATAGCGGATATCTTCGAAAAATCCCCGGATGTGCTGGCTTTTTCCTGCTATATCTGGAACCGGTGTACGGTTGAGAGGATATTGAGGGAAATTCCGAAAATCCTGCCTGAGTGCCGTGTGATATTGGGAGGGCCTGAGGCCGGAAATGATGCGGATTCGTTTTTAAAGGATTTTGACTGCGTGGATGCGGTTATAATAGGCGAGGGAGAGAAGACGTTTTGCGAGCTGTGCGGATACTATGTTGAGGGCCGAGGAGATCTAAGGGATATCAGAGGGCTTAAATTAAGGGACGGATTCACGGCGGCAAGGGAATTGCTTCCCATGGATGACATTCCGTTTTTTTACAGCCTCTGGGAAAATGAAGAAGGCATGGGACCTTTTGACAATAAGATTATTTATTATGAGACGAGCCGCGGATGTCCGTTCAGATGCAGTTACTGTCTGTCTTCGATCGACCGCACCGTGAGGCTGAGAAGTCTTGAGAAGGTTTTTGGGGAAATCGATTTCTTTCTGAGAAAAAAAGTCCGACAGGTCAAATTTGTGGACAGAACATTCAACTGCAATAAAGAACATGCACTTCAAATTTGGAAATATATACGGGATCACGACAATAATGTGACAAATTTTCATTTTGAGATAGCTGCCGATCTGCTGACGCCGGAGGAGCTTTCGGTCATTTCGGGAATGCGGCCGGGACTGATTCAGCTGGAAATAGGAGTTCAGACCACAAATCCCGTGACCATGGAGGCCGTGCACCGCAGGTGCGATATGAATAAGCAAAAGGAGAATATCGAAAAAATCAGATCCTTCGGGAATACCCACTGCCATCTTGATCTGATCGCCGGGCTTCCGTATGAAGATATTGAGAGTTTCAGGAAAAGCTTTAACGATGTCTATGAAATGCATCCGGATCAGCTTCAGCTGGGATTTTTAAAGGTCCTGAAAGGAACTGAGATCAGTGAATTTGAGAAAGAGTTCGGAATAAGAGCATTCTCAGAGCCTCCGTATGAGGTTCTGTCTTCCGGATGGCTCGGATACGGCGATATCATAAAGCTGAAGAAGATAGAGGCACTTGTTGAAACCTATTATAACAGCGGTCAGTTTTCCGTGACACTTCCCAGGCTGGCAGGAAAATTTGAATCTCCTTTTGGCTTTTTTGAGGAGCTTGCGGATTATTTTGACCGGCATGGGCTGTTTATAAATCAGAGCGCAAGGATACACAAATATAAGATCCTGCTTGATTTTGCATCGGAAAGATTTCCGGATAAAAGGGAATTGTTCGGAGAGCTCCTTACCTGCGACCTTTATCTTCGGGAAAACATGAAGAACCGGCCGGATTTTGCCAGGGATCTGACTCCGTATAAAAAAGAGATATATTCCAGGAAAAAGAATCGAAACGAGCACATCGAAGTGTTCTTTTATCCTGTTTTCAAAAAAGAGATCAATATGGATATTCTCTCAACAAGAAGTGCGGAACCGTATTTCGTTTTATTTGATTATGACAGGAGAAGTGCATTGGATCACAATGTATTTCCGGTGGAGGTTTGATGAGGCAAAACGCAAAAAATTATAAGAGGGATATTATTTTCATAGCCACAGCGGCGGTCGTCGGTATTATCTTCGGAATTATTCTGCTTTTTACGAAAAAGAGCGGAGATATAGTTGAGGTGAGTGTTGATGGAGTGGTTGAGGCGGAATTCAGTCTTGATAAAGATGCGGAGTATGAGATCGAAGGGGTGAACGGAGGTATTAACCATCTCATGATCAGGGACGGGTGCGCCTGGATGGAGGATGCATCCTGCCCCGACGGGCTATGCGTGAATATGGGAAAAATAAGTCTAAAGGGGCAATCGATCGTATGCCTTCCGAACAAGGTAGTGGTGAAAATCGTTTCAAAGAAGAATGATGGCGGCACGGAGCCGGATTTCATTAACGGATAGGGAAGAGTATGAGGAAAAACAGGGCGAAAACAGTTGCGCTTTACGGCGTTTTAATTGCTCTTGCAATGGTGCTGAGCTGGGTTGAAGCACAGATACCTGCGTTTTTTGCGGTGCCCGGGATGAAACTGGGGTTGACAAATATTGCGGTCATTGTCGCTTTATATTGTATGGATGAGAAGAGCGCCGTTATCATAAGTCTGGTAAGGATCGTTCTTGTATCGTTTTTGTTCGGCAGCGGGGTAAGCCTTATCTACTCGCTTGCCGGCGGGATACTCAGCATTACAGTGATGATAATCCTGAAAAGGGCGGTTAAGCTGAAAATGGTGACCGTTAGCATTGCGGGCGGAATTGCCCACAATGTCGGACAGGTTATAACAGCCGTAATAATGCTTCAGACCACATCACTTGCATGGTATCTGTTGATACTGTGGTTTTCCGGGATCGCAGCGGGAACCGTGATCGGGTTGATCGGTGCGGAACTCACAAAACGGCTCAGGAGATTTATTGAGAATAATTATTAATAGTTATTAAAAATCGGACGAATGCCTGATGATGTCTTATGATATGGTTACGGACAGCATTGTCCGCAGATATCAAGAACCATCCCGCAGAAAACAGAGGCGGCCTTAACAAGAATCTTTTCATCGAAATCATAGTCCGGGCAATGAAGCGGTGAAGTCGTGTCTGCGACAAAAAGAAAGAATATGGCACTTCCTCCGTGGGACTTTACTTTTTCCATCATTACGGCGGCATCTTCACTTGCTTTGAACGGCCGCATTTCATCAGCTGTCCTTATTCCGGAAAGCTTTGAGCGGCAGACATCAAGAGCCGAAAGATGGAGGGAATCGGAGCTTTCAAGAGACGGACATCTGCCGAGAATATCTATATCTGCTTTGACATTGTACATGCCGCAGCAGTTTTTTATTATGCGAAGAACATTTTCCTCCATGTAGGCATTTAGAGCGGTGGTGCTGCCCCTTACTTCCAGTTCGGCAGAGCCATTTCCCGCGATAATGTTGCGGCTTTCGCCGGCTGAGATCCTGCCGATATTTACAAAAGTGGCCCCGCCGCTGTTGCGGGGAATGCCGTTTATTGCCAGAACACAGGAGGCAATGGCCGGGATAACTGACGAACCGCATTCCGGCTGGGATGCATGGCAGGGCGTCCCTGAGAAGGAAACATCTATTTTGGTGGTCGCAAGGGAAGAAGAAACTCCGGGAATAACATCGATTTTCCGGATATCCGCGCTATTATCGGGATTTTCGAAGGCGGGATCGTATTCTCTTCCGACTATGTGGCCTGAGAGAAAGTAATCCGCATCGTCAAGCCATCCCATGGATGTGACGGCATTGGCACCGCGACAGCCTTCTTCGGCCGGCTGGAAAATGAAGCGGACCGTGCCTTTGAGGGCGCTTTTGAAATGCATAAGGGCATCCGCGCAGGCAAGTCCTATGGCAATATGTCCGTCATGGCCGCAGGCGTGCATGCAATTATTTTCCGATCTGAAACCGCAGCTTGAGGGAAGGTGATCGGGAGAGTTCGTCTCGGTGATCGCAAGGGCGTCGATATCGAACCTCAGGGCCGTCAAAGGACCGTCGCCGCATCTGAGCTCGGCAATTACGCCGGTGGGCTTTCCGGTGGCCTTCTCCGAGACGATGGGATCGTACCCAAGGTCAAGCAGGCGGCGGACGATATATTCCTGGGTCCGAAATTCATTGAATGCGGTCTCCGGGGTTTTGTGGAGAGCACGCCTGTCAGCTATGATTACTCGTTCTTTTTCATTTATATATTCCTGAATACTTCTGTACAAATCGGTCACCTCGGCATTTTGGTTGATTACAGCTGTATTATAGTAGACGGGGATGGGAATTTCTACAGGAAGGTGTAAAAAATGTGACAGGCACAGGCTGTAATGGTGCCAGGCACCATTACAGCCTGTGCCTGTCACAACATTGACCTTAACCTGTCCCTTTTTTTCCATTCATGTGGAATTAATTTCAAATGTAGAATATAATTATCATGTATTTTTAATTCGATCTTTTGTGATCAGGGGGGAAAGTATATGAATAAGAATCTCAGGATGTTAATGACTGTCGCACTTTTCGGCGGTATGGTACTTCTGGCATGTGAATATGCACTCCAGGGTTCCATGCTCAACAGTGTGATAGATTTTTTTAGTTTAAGCTCAAGCTCTCAGGGAATGCCGAATTCGGCAGCATTTTTCGGGGCTTTTCTCGGACTTGTTTCTTCATTTTTTGTAATAGGGCGCATTTCAAAACAATCACTGCTGGAAATAGCCATTATCGTATCTGCGGTTTTCCTTTTATTGCTCAGGTTTGCGGACAGCTTTCCTGTTTTTGTCGGCATATGGTTTGTGATAGGAATTTCACTTGGATACATAGATACTTTGCTGTCGGCGTGTCTGGCGGATCTCTATACAGGAAAAAAGGGAAATACCATGATGTGCATGCTTCACATGTCGTACGGACTGATAAATGTGCTGGCTCCGGTATTGTTTGCTTTATGCATGAACAGCGGGCTTGAGTGGAGAAATTGTTATCTTATTGTAGCAGTATTCGGAATCGCACTGATGATTTTTGCCGCAGTTATTTTCGGAAAATATAAAAAGAATGTTGTTCTCAATCAGGAGAACAGAAAGATATCCTTCGGAAGTATGATTGATATTTTAAAGAGAGGTCCGCTTCTGTGGTTTATGGCGGCAACCTTTTTCCATGGAATATTCCAGTCCGGAATGGCTACCTGGATTAATCGATATGTTGGAGTGACTTTAGGGAGCAGTCTGGGTGATGTGGCGGTATCATTTCTGTTTATAGGAATAATGCTTTCAAGGCTTCTGGTGCCTTTCATGCCGTTTAAGGGAGAAACGTATCTCAGGTATGCCGGATTTATCTCAACTGTCACCATGGTGATCGCTCTATTGCTAAGAAACGGACTGCTGGTATGCATAATGGTGGGTATTACAGGCCTCATATTCGGAGGAATGCTTCCTCTCATTTTCAGCTTCGGATGCATAGTGACTCCCGAGAACTCAATGTTTGCGACCACGGCAACTATGGTTTCATTTTATGCCGGGCAGGCTGTGGTATCGCCTATAATCGGAGCAATATCCGAAAGATTCGGCCTTTGGATGGGACTGGTGTTCTGCCTGGTGTTTATGGTGATTACCGGATTTTGCAATCTGTTTAATAAGAGCCTGAAAAAGGGGATAATTGAGTAAATGGTAAAAATGGGACAGGCACAGGCTGTAATGGTGCCTGGCACCATTACAGCCCGTGCCTGGCACAACATTGACCTTAACCTGTCCCTTTTTTACACTATCTCCCCGTTCATCATTGTGAGCAATACCTTTGTCCCGGGAATCTGAGATGCCTCAAGCTCAAACAGGTTTCTGTCAAGCACGGCTATATCCGCAAGCTTCCCCTCTTCAAGTGTTCCCAGTTCATCAAAACGGTTTGCAGCCTTTGCCGCACCGGCAGTGTAGGCGGTTATTGCTTCCGCCAGCGTTATATTATCCTCCGGATGCCAGCCGCCATCGGGCTTTCCGTCGAAGGCGGATCTTCTTGTGACGGCATTATATATCCCAAGGAAGGGATTTATGTCAACTACGGGGCAGTCTGTTCCGAATGCCAGAGTGCGTCCGTTATCAATAAGCCTTCTGAAAGGCCACATGTCTTTTACGCGTTCGGCACCCAGATCTTTTTCGACTCCAAGGGTATCAATAAGCACATGGGCCGGCTGCACGGAAAATACCGTTTCGGAATCTGCGGAGCGGACTATATCCTCCGGCAGAAAGTTTTCAAGATGCTCAAGGCAATGGACCACCTCTGGCTTTTTGCCGTAAATTCTCGCGGCTTCATCCAAAATGTCAAGCATAAAGTGAATAGCCTGATCCCCGATAGTATGCACCCTTGTACTTATTCCGTTCCTGTGTGCATTAAGAATTATGCTGCGCATCTCATTTTCGGGAATGGCCGGGAATCCCCTGTCCCCGGGAAAGGCTGCATTTGAGTAATCCTCCGCAAGATAGGCGGTGTGGGAGCAGGAAACACCGTCAAAAAACTGTTTGGCACCCTGGCATCTAAGAATATTTCCCTTATACTTTTTCATCATCTGCATCGGGCGGCTTAAATCCTCCCTTAATGTGGGATACATATTCACCCTGCAGGTCATTTTGTTGTCAGCCAGAAGAGCTTCGTAAATGTCTTCCCGGATAAAATCGGCGCCCGGCTCCGGCATCATGGACATATCGCACACGGATGTAATTCCGTAACGGTTGAGCTTTTTCATAAAATTTCCGTAAAAACCGCATTCCTCATTAAAGCTGAATTCACTGTAGACTTTGCGGCAGGCTCCGAAGGCCTCTTTTTCGTGAAGTATTCCCGTCTTTTTGGCTTCATCGGAGAGCGTATCCCTTCCGAGGCGTTCGATCCCGCAGGAATTCACCCATACTGTGTGAAAATCCACCGAGATCATTATCACAGGTCTGTCCGGATAATATGTATCGAGGTCGGATTTATCGGGAAGAGCTGCCTCTTTCCAGTGCCAGTGATACCATCCAAAGCCTATAAGCCATCTGTCTTTAGGAAAGATATTGGCATTTTGGGAAAGGCCTGCGATGAAATCCTCCTTTGAGGTATCGTTAAAAGAAGTATAGACATACTTTGAATCGTAGAGACTTGCCATGTAGAAGTGCATATGGGCATCGTGAATTCCGGGAATGACAAGACAGTCCCCGAAATCCATGATCTTTGTATTGTCTCCCGTGTATTTGTCCGATTTCGAATCGCTTCCGGCATAGACGATCCTGTTTCCGGATACTGCAACTATCCCGCTGAAAGGGATGCTGTCAATGCTGTTGAAAATTGAACTGCTCTTTATAATGATATCTGCAGATGACACGATTTATCCTCCGGTGATATTAAAAATAAAACCCCTGTACCGCCTTTTCCGGGTACAGAGGTTGGATTGGTAAAGCGAATTCGAGAAGTGCGGTAAAATCCCTCTTGGGTTACTCGCACTTATTGAGGAGATCCTCCCAGCGTCTGTCAACTTCTTTCTGGAATGCTTCAATAAGATATTCGTTTCCTTTTTTGAAGAGATGTTTGAATCTTCCCTGCTTTACGAGCCAGTCCTCAATAGGAAGCTTGTTTTTCGGTTTATAGTTGAGGATCCATTTTCCCTCGACAACCTCAAAGAGAGGCCAGTAGCAGGTCTCAACCCCGAGCTTGCAGATCTCCATGATATCACATGTATTGTATCTCCAGCCGCGCGGACACGGAGCCATAATGTTGAGGAAAGCAGCGCCCGGAGTGTAGATAGCCTTCTCGGCCTTTACATGCAGATCCTTGAAATTACCGATAAATGTTGTCTGAGCCACATAGGGAACATCGTGAGCGGCAATGATGGAAGCCAGATCCTTTCTGTTCTGAGGCTTTCCGTTTGACTGTGATCCTACAGGCGTTGTCGTTGTATCGGCAAACATCGGAGTCGCAGAGGATCTCTGGATACCTGTATTCATGTAGGCGCCGTTGTCGTAGCAGACATATACCATATCGTGATTTCTCTCCATTGCGCCTGAGAGAGACTGGAAGCCGATATCATAGGTTCCGCCGTCGCCTCCGAATGTGATGAATTTTGTATTCTTGTCAGACGGGAGCTTTCCCTTGCGGCGAAGAGCGTTATAAGCGCCTTCAACGCCCGCCATTGTGGCACCCGCATTTTCAAATGCATTGTGAATGTAGCTGTCCTCGTAGGAAACGTACGGATACATAAATGTAGATACTTCCAGACAGCCGGTAGCATTTCCGATAACCGCTCTGTCTCCCTCATGAAGGGCGCGAAGCACATTTCTTGTTGCAATGGTGCCGCCGCATCCGGCACACATTCTGTGTCCCGGGGCGAGACGCTCAGGTCTGTTCATTATTTCTTTAAAATTATAAGCCATTATTTTTTTCTCCCCCGATTATTCTCTAACACCAAGATAACGATAAATATCTTCGGTTCCGTTTTCGGCTGCATCCTCAAGGTCGGCAAATACCTTCTCGATATCTTCCACGCGAACATCCCTGCCGCCGAGACCGTAAACATAGTTTATAGTTTCGCAAGATGCTTTTGCACGGAAAAGAGCAGTGGTCACATCCTCTCCGATAGGACCTGCGTGGTCGTTGAAGCTTTCGGTACGGTCCATGAGTGCAACAGCTTTTACATTTTTGAGCGCTTCGGCGATCTCTGACGCCGGGAACGGACGGAACATTCTTATCTTGATGACTCCGACCTTCTTTCCCTCAGCTCTGAGCTTGTCTACAGCATCCTTCGCGGTACCGGCAGCGGAACCGATAAGAACTGCGGCATACTCGGCATCTTCCATACAGTATTCTTCAAACCAGCCGTATTTTCTTCCGGTGAGCTTTTCAAATTCCTCACCGATCTCCTTTACCGCAGCTTTTGCGTTGTGAAGCGCCTCAGCCTGGGCACGTCTTGCTTCCATATAGAAATTCGATACAGAATACGGTCCTACCGACATAACGCCCTCGGGATTGAGAAGGTAATTTTCCGGAGTGTATTCTCCGACAAAATCCTTAACCTCCTGATCCTCCATGAGAGTAATATTCTGAACGGCATGAGATGTGATAAATCCGTCCTGGCAGATCATGATGGGAAGATGAACTCCTTTGTGCTCTGCAATGCGGTATGCCTGTATCATATTGTCATATGCTTCCTGATTTGTCTCGGCATATATCTGGATCCATCCGGCATCTCTTGCACCCATGGAATCGGAATGGTCGCAGTTGATGTTGATAGGTCCGGAAAGTGCGCGGTTTACAAGTGCGAGCGCCAGAGGCAGTCTGTTTGCGCTTGCAAGATAAAGCTCCTCCCACATAAGTGCCATTCCGGCAGAT
Source organism: Lachnospiraceae bacterium (assembly GCA_050944395.1). GTDB lineage: Bacteria > Bacillota > Clostridia > Lachnospirales > Lachnospiraceae > Chordicoccus. The sequence continues at coordinate 6,537 of JBMNQZ010000025.1, read as the reverse complement.
GATGTTGCGGACACGGTTCTCGCACCTGCAGCCTCGGCTCCGATTGCGGCAGACATTGCGGAATGCTCGGATTCTACCGGGATAAATTCCGTATCAACCTGTCCGTTTGCACAGAATTTCGAAAAATACTGAGGAATTTCTGTTGACGGGGTGATAGGGAATGCCGGCATTACATCCGGATTGATCTGGCGGAGTGCCTCGGCAACAGCTTCATTTCCTGATAAACGATCTTTTCTTGCCATTATTTATTCACTCCTTCCATAACGATTGCTCCCGGTTTGCATGCCTTTACGCAAATACCGCAGCCCTTGCAGTGATCATAATCAAATTCGCCTCTCTTTGAATCCTTCACCGGGATCGCGCTGTCCGGACATACCGGAACACAGAGCAGGCATTGAACGCATTTATCGGCAATGAATTCCGGTTTTACAGAAGCCCATTCGCCGGTTTTGAAATTCTTTGAAGTACCGCCTTCAAATATCTGCATGCCTTCGGTCAGATCCTTCCAGCTGCAGGTCTCTACTAATTTATTTAAATCCATAGTATGTTCCCCTTGTCTTTTAAGATTAGTGAACTTCGTCAAATGCAAGTTCAAGAGCTTTCATGTTTCCGTCGATTACTTCGGGACGGGATGCAAACTTGTGGTCGTAGGAAGCCTTCATCTCTCTTAAGAATGTTTCCCTGTCCATGATGCCGCTGACCTTGATAATGGAGGCAAGCATAGGAGAGTTCGGGAAATATCTGCCCAAGGCTTCCATTGAAACTTTTCTTGCGTCAATGACAAATACATCTCCCTCGTATCCGCCAAGAAGGGGGATTATCTCTTCCTTCGGCCTTTCGGTATTGACAATGATCGCACCTTCTTTTTTGAGTCCTGCGGTCACATCAACGGTCTCAAGGAGGGACTCGTCCACAACGACAACATAGTCCGGATCATAAATGTTGGAATGAACGCGGATCTCCGTATCGCTGATCCTGTTGTATGCTGTGATGGGGGCTCCCATTCTCTCGGGACCGTATTCGGGAAATCCCTGAACATACTTTCCCGTCTGGAATGCAACATCGGCCAAGAGAAGAGCGGCGGTCTTTGCTCCCTGACCTCCGCGGCCGTGCCATCTGATTTCGACAGTCTTTTTCATTTTTCGTCTCCTTATAATATTATTGTCATTAATATTGTTATACTTATTTTCCGTTAAACGGTATTACATCCGAATAGATGTCCTCGATCTCGAAGGAAAGCTGATCGAAGATATCCTTTTGCTTGTCGATACCGGGGTAAACCTCGAGAAGCTTGAGTCCCTTCGGCGTGAGCTGAAGGACGCAGCGTTCGGTGATATACAGAACGCGCTGGCCGTTTTCCAGGGCTCTCTTTGCGGAGAAGCTGATGCTTCTCACCTCATCGACAAATTTTGGAATGCTTCCGTTTTGCTTTATTGTGGTGTTGTATCCGTCGTGTTCGATTTCAAGACCGAGAGTGTTGAAGGTAAGACAGAATACCACCGTCGGTGTTTTTGCAGTGATATTTGCAAATCCTCCTATGCCCGAAAAGGCTCCCGGACCTCTGTGAGAGTTGACATTTCCGTGCTTATCGACTTCGATGGCGCCCATAAAGCAGATGTCAAGTCCGCCGTTGTCATAAAGATCGAACTGATTTGACATATCGTAAACGGAAGCGGCACCGATCATTGCACCGAAGACAGGTCCCGAAGCAGGGAAGCCTCCGATACCTCCGGACTCCACGGTAAGCGTGATATGGTGGAGCATTCCGGTCTTTCTCGCATATGACGAGATGTATTCCGGAAGTCCGATGCCGATGTTTACTATATCGCCTACGCGCAGCTCTTTTGCGGCGCGGCGTCCGATGATCTTTCCGAAAACATTGTTTTTATTATTTGCGGGCTTTAGCTCGTTGAGCTTATCATTCCATTTCGGCCACTCGTCGAAGGGAATCTCAAAGCTTCCCGTAAGAGCGACATACGCATCGGGCCGGGTCTGCGGCTCCTCCACAACTATCGCATCGATAAGGCAGCCCGGAATGATCGCATTTCTCGGTCTGGAAGGGGTGTTGACCAGACGGTCCACCTGAACGATGAGCTTTCCGTGATTAGCCTTTACCGCCTGTGCGATAGACAGCGCGTCTCCGGACATGAACATGTCGTCGAAATAAATGTTGCCTCTGTAATCGGCGGTCGTTCCTTTGATGAGTGCAACCGTTATTTTCGGGAGCTTATAATAAAGAAATTCCTCGCCGTCAACTTCCAGATATTTTACAAACGAATCATCTTTTGAAATATTGTTTATACCGGGACCTTCCCTTCTGGGGTCCACAAATATGTCAAGTCCCACCTTTGAGAGCGCACCCGGAAGGCCGCTGGCCTGTGCTCTTATTGAGTGGGAAATGCATCCCAAAGGAAGGTTGTAGGCTTCAAAGCGGTCCTCAAGAACCAGCTTTTTCGTGCTGAGCATGGCTCCGAAGTGACCGCAGATCAATCTGTCCACGGCACCTTCTCTTATATAACTTTCGGCATTCCGGTTTTCGTCCCAAACTCCGAATCCCGCACTTGAGATCATGGTAAGGTGTTTGGGTGAGCCGGTAGCTCTGAATTTTCTGTAGATAGCCTCGTGGAGCTCTACGGGATTTTCTATTCCCACAAAAGAATTGACGCAGATACAGTCACCGTCTTTTATGAGATTTACGGCTTCATCAGAAGTCATTATCTGAAACATTATCTTCTCCTTAAGTGTTTATCTTTTTCCCATTTTTTCAAACTATTATTCTATTACAAAAATTGTTGGATGTCACCTATATAATTTGACTTTAAATTCTCAGTATGCTATCATCTAAAAATGCAGATGCCCGAAGGGCGTCAGGTTACGAACTTATTACTTTGAGGAGGAATATATATCATGGAAAGAATCAAAACACTTGAAACACGTAATCTCTGTGAGAGCGCTCAGAACGGCGGATGCGGCGAGTGCCAGACATCATGCCAGTCAGCTTGCAAGACAAGCTGCGGTGTTGCAAATCAGAATTGCGAAAACACTGAGAAATAATTGTTTTCAAAAATATTTTGCGCCGCATTTAAGCGGCGCTTATTTTTTGCTATAAGACAAAGTGCTTTCCGGGCAGGATCCCGCTGCTTCGGCACAGCGCCACGCAGTAAATGCACTTATCATTATATCGGTTTTGACGATAATGGATTGATTACTCATATATAGAAATGATTTTTGGAGAAACAGATGGTACACCAGTATAAATTAAACGGTTTTAACATTGTTTTGGACACCTGCTCCGGTTCGGTTCACGCCGTTGACGAAGTGGCATATGATATTATATCACTTTTTCCGGAAAAAACAGAAGATGAGATCGTAGGGCTCATATCACAAAAGTACAAAGACAGAGAAGATGTAACTGACGAGGAGATCAGGATCTGCATCGGGGATGTCAAAGCACTGAAGGAAGCGGGAAAGCTTTTTACCGAGGATAATTATGAAGATATCGCCGGGACACTTAAGGAGCGCTCCGGAAACGTGGTGAAGGCGCTTTGCCTGCATGTGGCGCACACCTGCAACCTGAACTGTGCATACTGCTTTGCAAGCCAGGGAAAGTATCACGGGGACAGGGCGCTTATGTCCTTTGAGGTGGGGAAAAGAGCTCTTGATTTCCTGATCGAAAACTCCGGAACCCGAAGAAATCTTGAGGTGGATTTTTTCGGAGGAGAACCGCTCATGAACTGGGACGTTGTCAAAAGGCTGGTAGAATATGCAAGGTCGGTTGAAAAGGAGCACAACAAGAATTTCCGTTTCACCCTCACGACAAACGGTGTTCTCATAGACGATGACGTGATCGATTTTGCAAACAGGGAAATGAGCAACGTTGTACTGAGTCTGGACGGAAGAAAGGAAATCCACGACCGTGTTCGTGTGGATTTTGCCGGAAACGGAAGCTATGACAAAATAGTTCCGAAATTCCGGGAGCTGGTGCAGGCGCGCGGCGGCAAAAATTACTATATGAGGGGAACCTTTACTCACGCCAATCCCGATTTTACAAAAGATGTATTTCATATGGCGGATCTGGGCTTTACCGAGCTTAGTATGGAACCTGTCGTATGTGCTCCGGGCGACCCCGCGGCGCTTGATGCAAAGGATCTGGAGATCGTAAAGGAACAGTATGAGATCCTTGCAAAGGATATGATAAGAAGACAAAAAGACGGAAAGCCTATCACTTTTTATCACTATATGATCGATCTGACGGGAGGCCCGTGCATTTACAAGAGAATTTCGGGCTGCGGATCAGGTACTGAATATATGGCCGTCACCCCCTGGGGCGACCTCTATCCCTGCCACCAGTTTGTGGGAGAGGAGGAGTACAGGCTGGGAGATATCTGGAAGGGCGTTACAAACGAAGAGCTGAGAAATGAATTCCGTTCCTGTAATGCCTATGCCAGATCCGAGTGCCGTGATTGCTGGGCAAAGCTGTACTGTTCAGGCGGATGTGCGGCAAATGCTTATCATGCATCCGGCAGCATTAAGGGAATATATGAGCCGGGGTGCGAGCTTTTCAGGAAGCGTATTGAGTGTGCGATTATGATTCAGGTGGCAAAAGCCTGTTCGGAAGAATAAGATTTAAAATATGGAAACGCCTGTATTTGATTTTATTGAAGAATATAAAAATAATAAGACCGCTAGATTTCACATGCCGGGGCACAAGGGAAAAGCTTTTTTGGGATCGGAGTCCTTTGATATTACCGAGATAAGCGGGGCTGATTCTCTCTATGAGGCGTCGGGGATCATTGCAAAAAGCGAAGAAAATGCGGCGTCGCTTTTCGGGAGCGAAAGGACAATGTATTCGACGGAAGGTTCAAGCCATTGCATCAAGGCTATGCTGTATCTGGCTGCCGGGCATTTTCTGGAAATGCGCCCGAAAAACGGGCCGGAAAAAGAAACTCCAAGGCCGCTTTTTCTGGCATCCAGAAATGTTCACCGGTCATTTGTTTACGGAGCTGCCCTTATTGACGCCGATGTGGAGTGGATTCCGTGCCAAAGGCGCTCGGGGCTTTGCGATTATCTGATCGATGCGGATTCCCTGAAGAAAAAGCTGAAAGGCATGAAGGCACAGGGAATTATTCCGGCGGGAGTCTATATTACAAGTCCCGACTATCTGGGAAATATTGCCGATGTGAAAACAATTGCCCGGATAGCCCATGAGTTTGGAACCCTTCTTCTGGTGGATAATGCCCACGGCGCCTACCTGAAATTTGCGGAGGGAGGAAGTGACGGGGATGTATCTATGCACCCTGTTGATCTTGGAGCGGATATAGTATGCGACTCCGCGCACAAGACGCTTCCGGTCCTTACAGGGGGAGCCTATCTCCACCTTTCAAAGACGGCACCGGGCGATATCTCTGATAAGATGAAGGCTGCGCTTGCCCTTTTCGGGTCGACAAGTCCGTCATATCTTGTAATGGCATCCCTTGATCTTGTCAATTCCTATATAGCTGACGGGTATGCCGAAAAACTGGCGAAAATCACCCGTTATATCGAAAATACCAGAGAAAAGCTGAGAAGAAACGGATGGCAGGCGGAAAATTCCGATCCCTTGAGAATTACCGTGAGAGCCCCGAAGGGAATCAGCGGTGATGATATGGCTCAGATTTTAAGAAATGCCGGGGCGGAATGCGAGCATGCGGACAGGGATTATCTTGTCTTAATGTTTACCACGGAAAACACCGAAGAGGAAATTGATATTATCTGTGATGCTCTGGGCGTAAATGATGCCCCCTACGAAGAGGCGCAGACTCTGGAAGACCTCTCGTTTGAGCGGGTGATGAGCATCAGAGAGGCGGTTTTTTCGAATCAGGAAAAGATTCCGGTCCGTGAGGCGAAGGGCAGGATCTGCGCATCTCCTGCGGTTTCGTGTCCTCCGGCTGTCCCTGTCGTTGTTTCGGGAGAGGTCATAACATCTTCACATATTGATGTTATGATGAAATACGGAATTTCCGAAGTCAGCGTAGTTAAGGTCTAGGCTGCAAAAATCAGCTATTGTCCCTTGGGATTTTTTGATAGAGATTGTATGAATAACATAAGCGACCTTCAGACAAAGAAAACTAAAAAAGGAAAGATCGTTACGGCAGCGCTTTTTGCCCTGAGCCTTGCGGTCGTGGCATATGTCGCTATAGCGGAGTTCGGGGGAAATAAAGACCGTTCGCTGACAGACATACATATAGACATACTGTATTTAATACCGGCTGTGGGATGCTTTCTTACGGGACTTTTATGCGAAACCCTGAAATATTCGGTGTTGCTTAAGAAACGCGGATATAAGGGTACGATGGCAAAGGGCTTTAAATGTGCGGTCATAGGAAAGTATTACGATAATATCACCCCGGCAGGCGCAGGCGGGCAGGGCTTTCAGATCTATGAGCTGAAAAAATACGGCTGTGATGACGGAACGGCGGGAGCACTTCCGATAATAGGTTTTCTGGGACTTCAGTCGGCATTTGTGGTGATCGGGACAGCGACCATGATACTCGGAGG
>JBMNQZ010000024.1:0-27006 GCA_050944395.1 Lachnospiraceae bacterium | reverse complement strand
CCGATATTTCAGGAAATTCAACGATTTCGTGCCTGATATCCATCTTTCCGTAAATTCTAACCGCTTCTGTTTTCACTTTAAATTTCCTCTGACCAATGCCTAAAATGTGAGGAGAGTTTTTCAAATAATTTCCCCTGATCATTATATCACATTTTCCTCAGGGTTCAGAATTTTGTTCCGCTTTTTTCCTTGATCACTATACCAAGGCGGCGCGCCTCCACCGCCAGTTCCGTCCTGCTCTTAAATCCGGGTTTTTCCATCATAGCCCGGATTGCATTTCTGATGGTATTTGCCGAAATTCCCATCCTGGCACCAATAGTCGCATTGCTGTCTCCGGTCGTAACCTCTCTTAATATCTCAAGTTCTCTGTATGTGAAATCATGATTCGTCGTATTGCCTATCTGAAGTTCCGGGGTAGTATCCGGGAAAATTTTCCCCCCTTCATTTTACGATCAATAAGCTCCAAAAGTTTGTAGATATCCAGATACGGTGCATCTGACATAGATGCACCGTATTTTTTACTGAGTAAAATCATACCGGGAGATCTATTCCTGTTTTTCGGCTCCGATACAAATCACATTCCTGCATGCAATTCTATATGTAATAACAAAATACAACAGGTATATTCCCGCTACCACAAATGTAATGAAAACGGCTGTTTCCATGGCGTGGTATGCTCTCAGTCCTGTCAGATTCCATATTTCATAAACCTTTCCGAATAACACCCCGATAGGAATAGTCATAATAACCGAAAACGCAAACGGCATGAGAAAAAATGCACCCGTCTGTCTCAGCAAAGCAGATTTTTGCATTCTCTCATCCGCGCCCAGTCGATAAAGCACCGCAAATCTTCTGTGCTCCTCCTCCAATTGGGACAGCGTCTTTACCGCAAGAACAGCCAGAGCCATGCAGACAAACACCGTTGAAACATAAAGCGCTCCGATCACCAAAGTACCTGCATTGGCTTTACTGAAGAGTCTGATATATTCCCGAACAACGTACTCACTGCGCTCCTCTTCGCCATCCTCTGTTTTTTCCGTCCATGTCAGCTCATTCATTAAAGCTTCTGCATCCGGACGCTGATTTTTCAGCGTATAGGCCGTCCCGGCGTAAGCTTCCGGCATAGAAACAACCGCCTCATCAGGTACAACAAAATAAAAGAACAATCTCCGGGCGAAATCCGGGTATTCTGTACTGCTTCCGGCCCACGAATAGTTGTCTCCGTTAAGCGTAATGCTCACAGCCGAAAAATCCACATCACAGATTCCCTGAGTATCAGTCACGAGCAGGTACTCCTTTTGAAGTGACACAGGTTCACAGCCGCACCCCTCAAGGAGGTTGTTGAACTGACTTAGGGGCATATACAGATCTTCAAATCCCATCTCCTTATAGCCCATAATTTTACTGCTCAATTCCGTATCACCCCGGGAATATAGTTTAAAATTCTGTTCCCCTATGATAGGACTGTACTTTTCAATAATATTTTTTCCCTCAGCCGCTGATATTTTCGATTCCTTAGACAAGTCTAATAATACCATCACATCATATGGAACTTCTTTTTCTACGGTAAGATCCGTGTAAACCTTTTCTCCAAACGCCACATTCGATATCACTATAGAAAACACCAGCAAAGAAGCCAACGCTCCTATCAAAAGTGAATTTACAGTCATCTTTCCGGACAACTCCCGCAAAATCACCGTGTTGGTTCCCCTGTTCTTCAGTTTTCTCATTCTAAGCAGCATTCCTGCCAGCGTTCTGGATAATGCAAAGTGAGTTAAAAATACCATCACAAGATCGATGACAAGCCAAAGCAGCAATCCCACACTGTCCCGATTATGAAACGCCGCCATCACACTCTGTCCGGTTATGATAATGCAGGCAATTAATCCTGCCAGCATCGCAACAGACAAAACACACCACAGCACCGGATGCCTCTCACTTTTCTCCCCGGACGCCTCCTTCAGAAGTTCGGAGACAGTTACTTTTTTTAAATACCTAAGTGATGCCAGAGCAGATAACAGGAACAGTCCAATGCTGACGGCAATTGTAAGTATGATTCCCCGAAAAGAATAAGCCGATACATTAAAAGGTATATCCAGAATGGCAGAAAACAAAGCCGCCAGAAGCTGAAAGAGGATCAATCCCAGCCCCAGCCCCACAGCCAGTGCAATGACAGATAACAGCCCTGTTTCACAGAAAAATAGAGCCTGAATATTTTGACGGGTCATTCCCAGTGTCATATACATCCCGAGCTCCCTCCGGCGCAGCTTAAGCATAAACCCGTTGGCATAACTCAGGACCAGTGCAGTAACGAAGCACGAAAGCACCGTGACCATATTGAACATGCTGCGAATATCTGTGGACATATCGGCAAGTGACTGTATCCGGTCACTGTAGCTTAAGTTGTTTACCGCAAACAAAAGAGCAATACTTATAGACACCGTAACAAAATAAATAAGATAGTTGTGAATCTGGCGCCGTACATTCCTGAAGGCAAGCTTAACGAACATCCGTCTCACCTCCCAGAACCGCCATTGTGTTCAGGATTTCATTGTACATGGTCTTACGGTTCCGGCTGCCTCTGTGAAGCTCGTTCCAGATCCTTCCGTCCTTCAAAAACAGTACTCTGGAAGCATATGATCCGACTACCGCATCGTGAGTTACCATCAAAATAGTGGAGCCCAGCTTTTCATTCATAAATGCAAAGGTGCGCATGAGTGACTTTGAATTTGCACTGTCCAATGCACCGGTAGGCTCATCAGCCAGAATAAGCGCAGGTTCTGTTATCAGCGCACGGGCACAGGCTGCCCGCTGCCTCTGGCCACCGGATAACTGCCCGGGAAATTTAGAAAGCTGCCCGGAAATCTCAAGAGAGGCCGCTGTCTTTTCAAGACGTCTGTCTGTTTCCTGTGCAGAACATTTTTTCAGATTCAAAGGAAGAACTATGTTCTCTCCGACAGTCAGTGTATCAAGAAGATTGTACTCCTGAAAGATAAATCCCAGCCTGTCCCGGCGAAATGCCGCCAGTTCCCCCTCTTTCATTTCCGAAATGTCCCTGCCTTCCAGAATAATACTTCCGGAACTCGGCCGGTCTATTGTCGCAATTACATTCAAAAGCGTGCTCTTACCTGAGCCGGATGCGCCCATAACAGCCGTAAACTCCCCCTGATCCATTGAAAAGCTTACTCCGTTCAACGCCCTTGACACGGTATCTCCGGTGCCGAAATATTTAGTTACATCTTTGATTTCCAATATTGTTTTCATGGTAATTTCACCAACCTTTCGCCGCAATAATACCATGGCACAGCGGAAATCCTTCTAACGCTGTCTATATATCATCTAACAATTTTGTAAGGTTTTCGCAGGAAAACGAAATAAAAACCGCGTAAAGCTCCCTTCCAGGGAATCAATACTCATTTCTATATTCAAAGTTCCGCAGAGTCTGCTCACAATATAAAGACCCATACCGGTGCTGTATCCCCGGCTGCGTCCCGCAATTCCGGTAAATCCGCGCTCAGTAACACGCTGAATCTCATGGTCGGGAATTCCCGGGCCGTTATCCTCAAAAAGAAGTCCGTTTTCTGATAACTCTATATTCACATGACAACCGGGGCAGTATTTTGCGCAGTTGACAAGAAGCTGTTTAATGATAAATCCCAGCATCTTCGGATCGGTATACACCGTGCCTTCTCCGGAAATATCAACAGATATTCCCGCTGCAATAAGTATAACCATTTCCTCTCTCACAGCCCGATTACAAATATCACGAAGCACGGAAGGGGCAATCCTTATATCCTTTTCAGGCGTCTGCGGCTTTACATATGTCAGAATAGTCTCTGTGAGATTATCCGCCCGACATAGTTCCCTTTGAAGCTTGACCGTATTATCACCGTTGGACACGATCAGCGAACAGGCGGTCAACGGCGTCTTTATCTCATGAACCCAGCCTTCAACAAAATCACAGTATTCCTGTTTTTCTGCTTTAATCTTCTCCACTTTTCCGATCGCCGAACGGGAGATCTCCTTCATAATCATATAATACTCCAGCTCAACCGCATCCCGGGGACGCGGAAGAATCTCTCCTATCAGATACTTATCAGAAATTGAATCCAACCTGCTCCTCAGATTGCGAAGCTTCCTGTCGGTACATCTCCAGGACAGCACCATGGAGGAAAAAGTGATGAAAATACCGCCAAAAAGAATAAGAAACAAGTAAAGCGGCATACCGCAAAGCCATATAATCAGGATAAAATACAAAAAGCCAATGGCTATCATACATAGCACAATGGCCTTTGACGACAAATAATCACGAAAACTCATATACGATACCCCACTCCCCGAACAGTGCGTATAAAGCCGGCTGCCCCGATCTGTCCCAGCTTTTCCCTGAGCCTTCCGATATTAACATACAGAGTATTTCCGTCAATATACATACCGTTCGTCCACAGATCTTCGATCAATTCGTCCCTGGTGCAAATTTCCCGCTGCATGAGACACCATAAAATGCGGGTCTCATTTTTTGTCAATTCCACGGATTTTCCTTCAAAATCAGCCTTCATACAAGGCAGATTCAGAGTAAGCCCCCGTACGGTGAGACTTTCGCCGGCACCGGCTTTAATTAGCCTGGCTATCCGTGCAAGAAGAACGGCGGAGTTATACGGCTTGCGGATAAAATCATCCCCACCCACTCCGAATGCAAGAAGCTCATCCTCCGGCGTATTACGTGCAGTCACAAATATCACAGGGGTGTCCGTACTCTCCCTCAGCTTCCTGCAACGGGTATATCCGCTTTCACCCGGCAGATTTACGTCCATTATTATTAGATCACAAGGGCCTTCGTCAACCGGCTCATAGCCGTTTGTGCGAAGGAGCGTTTTCAATTCACTTCGTATTACACTATCATCTTCAATGATAAGAATTTTCTTTGTTTTCATCTTTCTTTTTCTCTTTTTTCGAGACGCTTTTTTCAGGAAATTCCAATCTCATAATACAGAATTTTTCTTATTTAAGCTTTTTTCTTCCCAGATAACGGAATATCTCCCGTTTATAGGCAAGATATGTATCTCCGAAAGACGCCTGCAAATATTTTTCTTCCCGGAGTATCTGCATATGCAGCATTACAATGGCAAAAGCCGTAAACATTCCCGTCAACAGGTTAAAGAACATGAGAAGAATTCCTAAATACTGCAGATCGAAACCCAAAAAGGCAGGATTTCGGCTGAAAGCATAAATGCCCTCCGTAACAAGCTCCGTCCTGTCTTTTTCAGGGATCCCGGCACGCCAGCTGTCTTTCATGCAGATAACCGAAACCAAAAATATTATAACACCGGCAAGCCCCACACAAAATCCGGTAAAGCGGGCATTTGCAGGCAAATGACTCCACCCGAATCCGACAGACAATAATTGAGCAGGGATAATTCCCACGGAAGCAATTCCCATTAAAGTCTCCACCATATGAGTCCCGGGGTCTTTTCCGCGTCCGATCTGCATAGTCTTTATGCCCCTGCGCTTCTGCCTCCATTGCTTTACCAGATAAATTCCGTAAAAAGAAGCCAAAATAAACAAAGCCAGAAGACGGAAAGGCAAATTTTCCTCAAAAGGAATTTTCACAGAATCCCCTCCCTTCAAATAATATAAAAATTAATTCCGATCAATCTTATCATCATCACTCAATTTTTCACCATGACTTTCCTTTTTTCCCACATGTTTTGACAGAGCGACAGCAAAAAACACTCCTATTAATATCCAGGGCAAAGCCGCACGCAAAAAATCAATTACCGCTTCCATCCCGCAGCACTCCTCATCATATTCGAAATAATAAAATACCCATTGAAATAAAGCCGAAAGCTGAAATACGATAATTCCATCTTACTCCTTGAATTTTACACGAATATCGAAGTTTGACATAGGCTCAATTTATGCATGAATGTGTCTGTTTTTAAGATGGTTTTTTTTCTATGAAAATCAGTATTTTTTTATTATTAAAAACGGATAAAGTACGCAAAATAATTAGTGCCCTCCGAAATATTTGAAGGGCACTAGAATGTCAGAATTAATATAAAATATCAATTTTGATTATTTATATATTGTTTCACGAATAAGCTTTGTCATCTTCGTAGCATCTCCGCTTGCAATAACCTCTCCAAGTTTATCCATTCCGATAACATCAACGAGAGACTCAAACTTCTTAAGGTTCAGAACCGTCTCACTTGTGCAGCCGAGAGTGTTGTCTCTGTACGGGAAGATATCAACTGCCATATATCCGTCATACTCATATTTCTTCAGATAGTAGAACATCTCGATATATTCGATGGTTCTTACGCTTCCGGCGATCATATCATCATCCCACATGTTATAGTTATCGTTTACATGCATTGTCCAGAGTTTGCCCATCTTACTTGCCAGTGCCACTGTCTGTGCAACATTCTGCTGAACCTGCCAGATATGGCCGATATCAATCGCAAGACCTACATTCGGTCTGTCAACCTCTTTGCAGTACAAAAGAGCTGTTGATACCGTATCGATAATTGTTCTGTTTCTCGGTTCACGAACCTTTGCCTCAAGAGTGATCCTGACATCCGGACGATAATCCGCAAGCTCCTGAATAGCATCCTTAAGATCATCGAACTGCTTTTCGTAATCAACCTGGAGCGGATAATCAAATCCATCCTGTCCAAGCCAGAGATTCATCGGAACATCGCCTTTAAGACCGCCCGTAAAATCAAGCGCCTTCTTGCAAAGCTCGATAGATTCTCTTCTTACCTTCGGATCTGCATTTGTAAGGGATCCGTTCTGCCATCTTCTCTCGCCAAATACATTCGGGAAAGTTGAGCTGACAACCAATCCATACTTATCAAGAAGCTCATTTACCGCATCAGCATCTGAATTGATCCCCTCTTCTGCATAATAAAGATCAAGTGCGTCAAGAACACCGAGTCCTGCCAGCGCCTCAACTTCCTCCGCAAAGCTGCCTTTGATCTCTTCGGGATACTTATATCCCTCTCTCAGGAAACGATCGCAATTCTGACCTAAACTTCCAACAATTGCACTGTACTTAATTTTAGCCATTTTCCAAATCCTCCTACTTATTATTCCGGCCCCCTTTGAGCCACCGGTCCGGACTTTGAGAGCCACCATTCCGGTGCCTCAGAGCCAGTAAATCCAGAGATTAAGAGCCACTCTGACAGGCTCATAACTGATCATTCCCTGCCAAGAAACAGAAACCCCAAAATCCATACAAAGCTCACCGAAATCAGCATCAAAATATCATGAACGTTATTCATTGCCGGACTAACCGCATTCAGCCTCCTCTCAGCATCCTTACAGTCATCCCCAGGAATGCTATTGCAATAGCAAGAAAAATAATATACCTTTTTTTCCTGGCTCTAAAGGTCTTTACGGTAAGCAGAATATTGAGAAAAGCTCCGGCGGCAAATATCATTTCCGGGACGATGCCCTCATAAGGGAATATAAATATCAAGATAAAAAGGATCGCTATCACGCACACCATAATAATGCACATTATGTCGATTGCAATGATCGGCGGCTTTTCAATAAGATAGCTTTCCGTTTTTTCGGTCTGATCTTTTATATTTTTACTGTTTCCCAGCATATCTCTTCTGCCATTCTCCTGTTTCTTTTTTATCTTCTCTGACGGACAGCCTCATAGAGAAGCACTCCCGCGGAGATAGCCGCATTCAGCGAATTTGCCTCCCCGGACATGGGAATGATGATTTTCTCCCCGGCACTTTCGGCGGTCTCATCGGTTATTCCGTTACTCTCATTTCCGATAATAAAGGCTGTTCCCTTTTTAAAATCCTTGTCAAAGCAGGATTCCGTCGCTTCAAGATGCGCCGCATACGAGGTTATTCCCCTGTCCGAAAGCTCGGCCAGAAGCTTTTGGATATTTTCATCCGTAAATACGGGAATTCGATATACTGCACCCATCGTTGAGCGAACGACCTTTGGATTGAAAATATCCACGCTTCCCTTTGACACGAATACTGCGTCCGCGCATGCCGCCAGCGAAGTTCTTATCATTGTTCCGATATTTCCCGGATCCTGAATATTCTCCAGGATCAGTATAAGAGGGTTTTCCCCTGACAATATCGCTTCTCTGTCCCACTTTGGCATTTCCGAAATTGCTATTATGCCCTGGGGGGTTTTTGTGTCGCAGAGAGCCGAAAACCGTTTATCGGTCACCACCTCATACTCTCCGTACTCTTCGAGCATACGGCAGTTTTCCCTCTCAAAGGTCTCGGACACAAAAATGCTCTTTATCTTCTCCTTCGGAGCCTCCAGAAACATCTTTGGCCCCTCGATCACAAATGCCCTCTGTTCTGAGCGCGCCTGACGGTTTTTCATAAGCAGTGTAATGTTTTTCAGTTGTCTGTTGTCATTTGCGCTTATCATAACTTTGTCACTCTCACATTCTCCGGTCCAAATTTATGTTCCAGCTTCTCCTCAAGCTTTTTAGTGACCGATATCATAAAATTCAGCCTCTTCATGCTGCGATTATCTCTTATGTATATCACTGCCCTGTCCTTTGCCCGTACATTTTCCGCACTTTCCCCGAAAGGAATGTCCCAGAATTCCTTATTTTCAAGCTCCTTTGACACGGCGTCATACTCCTGCTTGCTCTTAAACTGTATCCAGACCTGCTTTGGCATATCTTCAAATCTCCAGATCCGGTCACAGATCAGCTTGCTTGCCTTCTCCTCTTCCAGAGATACACGTCCCTCAACAAAGACCTTTGCATCCTCTGTCATTATCGCCGAAAACTGCTCATACACCTTCGGAAATACGATCACCTCCGCGGTGCCGACCAGATCTTCAATAGAAAGAAAAGCCATAGCTTTATTGTTTCTTGTATATTTTATCGTCTTTGAGCTGATCATTCCTCCGATGATCTTACGCTCGCCTCCGTTCAGGCGGCTTATAGTATTTTCTTCCGGAACCGCAAAATCCGTCGTATAGGCTGTGACCACTGATCTCCAGAATTTTTCATCCTCCTCAAGGGGATGCCCGCTGAGATAGATGCCCAGAACCTCCTTCTCAAACATGAGAAGGTCTTCCTTGAGAAGCTCCGGGACATCCGGAAGCGTAGTTGAGTACGCCTCCTTTTCCTCCGGCTGCATGAAATCAAAAAGCGTCATCTGTCCTGTTATCGAGGATTTTTTCTCCTTGGAAATATCGTCCAGCATTAAAGAAAACGCCATCAGATACTGTCTGCGGTTTCCTCCCAGACCGTCAAATGCACCGGCCTTTATCATATTTTCAATAGCCCGCTTATTCAGCTCCCTGCCGAAAGTCCTCCCCAGGAAATCCTTCAGATCTTTATACTCGCCGTGGGCATTCCGCTCGTCGACTATCATCTTGATAACGCTGCGTCCTACGGATTTTATTGCATTCAGGCCGTAGCGGATCTTTCCGTCCTCCACAGAAAAGCTTCCGATACTCTTATTTATGGACGGAGGAAGAATTTCAATATTCATCTCATGGCAATGCAGGATATATTCCGCACATTTATCCGGAAAATCGATCACGCAGGTCATGAGCGCCGCCATAAATTCCACCGGATAATAATACTTGAGATATGCCGTCTGGAATGAAACATAGGCATAGGCGGCGGCATGAGACTTATTGAACGCATATTTTGCGAAATCTGTCATCTCTCCGAAAATCTTGCCTGCAACCTCCTCAGAGATCCCCCGGTTTACGCATCCGGGGACACCCTCCTCCTCATTGCCGTAGATGAAATTTGCCCTTTCCTTTTCCATCACATCGGCTTTTTTCTTTGACATTGCCCTTCGTACAAGGTCACTTCGGCCTAGCGTGTACCCGCCGAGGTCACGAACGATCTGCATGACCTGCTCCTGATACACGATACATCCGAATGTCGGTTTTAGGATCGGTTCTATCTCCCTGCAGTCATATTCAATGCTCTCAGGATTTTTCTTACCCTTAATATATCTGGGAATAAAATCCATCGGGCCCGGCCTGTACAGGGAAATTCCGGCAATTATTTCCTCGAGAGACTCCGGCTTCAGCTCCTTCATGAAGTTTTTCATGCCCTCGCTTTCCAGCTGGAAGACGCCCTCGGTGTTCCCTTTCCCGATCATTCCGAGCACTTTTTTATCGTTGTAATCTATCTTGTTTATATCAAATAATTCACCCGGGTGCGGCTTTCTTCCCTCTTTTGCGGCGTTTCTTTCGATAGCTTCATTGACAAGCCTCTCGGCTGTCTGGATTATCGTCAGAGTCCTGAGTCCCAGGAAATCCATTTTAAGAAGTCCCAGCTCCTCCAAAGTGACCATGGTATACTGGGTGGTTATCGTTCCGTCGGATGCCACCGACAAAGGCACATATTCATCTACATTGTCCCGGCATATGAGAACTCCGGCGGCGTGCATGGATGTATGCCTTGGAAGACCTTCCAGCCTTTTAGCCATATCAATAAGGTAGTGAACCTGCTCATCTTCCTCATATTTCGCTCTGAGCTCCGGATTCATCTGAAGTGCCTTATCAAGGGTGATATTCAGCTCATTCGGGATCATTTTTGCTATCTCGTCGCACTGGGAATACGGCATGTCAAGCACTCTTCCCACATCCCTGACAACACCTTTTGCCGCCATGGTTCCGAAGGTTATGATCTGAACAGTCTTCTTTTTTCCGTATTTTTCGACAACGTAATCTATTACCTCCTGCCTTCTCTCAAAGCAGAAATCCACGTCAATATCCGGCATGGTAACTCGCTCCGGATTCAGAAACCTTTCAAAAAGCAGATTATATCTGATGGGGTCGAGCTGGGTGATCCCGAGTGTATATGAAACGATAGAACCGGCGGCACTGCCTCTTCCGGGACCGACTATGATTCCGTGATCTCTGGAATACTTGATAAAATCCCAAACGATCAGGAAATAATCCACATATCCCATATCTTTGATCGTTTTCAATTCATATTCCAGTCTGTCTCTGTAAAGAGAGTCTACCTTTTCAAGCCCTTCGGGATAGACCTCCCCCGGCGCGTATCTCTCGACAAGCCCCCTTTGACAGAGCTCAGTCAGATATTCATAAGCCTCTCTCCCTGCGGGCACATCAAACTGCGGGAGCTTTTTTTCATGAAAAACGATCTCAACATTGCATCTTTCAGCAATCTTTACCGTATTATCAATTGCCTGAGGAACGTGCCTGAAAAGAGCCCTCATCTCTTCTTCCGATTTGAGGTAATACTGACCGCCCTCGTAGCGCATTCTGTTTTCATCCGTGACGATCTTTCCGGTCTGGATGCACAAGAGAAGATCGTGCGCCTCTGCATCTTCCTTGTATGTGTAATGCGTATCATTTGTGGCAATAAGACCTATCCCCGTCTCTTCGCTCATTCTTATCAGCTGCTGGTTCACAAAGCTCTGCTGAGGTATTCCGTGATCCATCAGCTCAAGGAAAAAATTATCCTCACCGAATATTTCCCGGTATTCCAGGGCGATCTTTTTTGCTTTCTCGTAATTACCTCTTATGAGGGTTCTGTCCACCTCTCCTGCCAGACATGCGCTGGAGGCAATTATTCCCGTGTGATATTTTCTGAGGATCTCCTTGTCAACTCTTGGTTTGTAATAGAATCCCTCCACGAATCCGGTCGAGACGATCTTCATAAGGTTCGAATATCCTTCGTTGTTTTCGGCAAGAAGGATCAGATGATAATATTTATCCTCGTGATTGCCGCCCTCTTTGTCGAAACGGCTGCCCGGAGCCACATAGACCTCGCATCCCAGGATGGGTTTTATTCCCGCTTTACGCGCAGCCTTATAGAAGTCAATGCATCCGTACATGACTCCGTGGTCGGTAATGGCCGCCGCCGGCATTCCAAGCTCAGCGGCTCTGGCTGCATACTCTTTTATTTTATTCGATCCGTCCAGAAGAGAATATTCCGTATGAACGTGAAGCGGTACAAAACTCATATATGCTCCTTATCTCAATACCTTTATGCTGCCGTCGGATATTTTGATGACCCTGTTTTTATAGAGTCTTCCGACCGCTCTCTTAAATGCATTTTTTGAAAGCCCGAACGTCTTTTTTATCAGTTCAGGATCAGCCTTGTCGTCAAACGGAAGCTTTCCCTTGTACTGTTCCCTGATAATTTCAAGGACATGCTCGGAATCCGCATCCATCTGAAGATATGCCTCCAGCCTCTCGCTGAGATCAAGCTTTCCGTCCTCCTTCAGCCTGGAAACATAGAAGCTGTAGGTCTGTCCGATCTCATAGTCTCTCCCGATCTGAGCCTTCGGCAAAAGTCCCGAATATGTATCATCTACAGCGACAAATATTCCGAAATTATCCGAAGTCTCGTACACCGTTCCGCTCACTTCATCGCCCCTTGAATAGGGAGAATCTGTTCTTAAGTATTCATACACATTCATCGTTGCTGCAAGCCTGCCGCTTTTATCCACATACAGAGCCGCAAGGACATTCTCCCCCTTCTCAACCGGCCTGGTCTGCTGGGCAAACGGCAGGAGAAGGTCTTTTTCAAGGCCCCATTCCAGAAATGCTCCGACCTTTGTAGTGTCGGCAACCTTGAGAAATGCGATCTCTCCGAGCTCGATAAAGGGTTCTCTCATCGTGGCTATCATCCTGTCCTCGGAGTCCTTATATACAAATACACTGAGAGTGTCTCCGTCCTGCACATCTTCCGGAACCTGCTTTGCAGGCAGCAGTATCTGTTCCTCCTTCGGCGCCTCGATGTTTTCAGCAAGATATGCCCCGAAGGACATCTGCTTGACCAGCACCAGTTCCTGTGTTTTTCCTAATTCTATCACTGCTTAACCCTCCAATAATTTTGTATTTAAGCAAAAAACTCCCTGCCTTTGATTATATAGTACGGCACATCATTTGTCCCTTTTAATTTATATAATAAGAAGAATTTCCGCAACATTCCTCTCTGTCACATTGCGATACTGCCCATAGGACTTCTTGTCCTACAGGACAAAAAACCACCGTAGAAGCTACTACGGTGGTCCTCAGCTGGGCTACAAGGATTCGAACCTTGAGATGACGGAGTCAGAGTCCGTTGCCTTACCATTTGGCGATAGCCCAATATTTCAGTGCAAGAAATATGATATATCATAAAACATCATTTTGCAAGCACTTTTTTAAAAAAGTGACAAAAAGGGACAGAGGGATGCTAAAAAGGTGCCTGGCAAAAGCACTGTTGGTGCCAGGCACCAACAGTGCTTTTGCCAGGCACCTTTTTACCGCTTTCTCTCCATGGTAAAAATACAGTTATAAGCCGGATCCACCTCATGCATCCCCAGCCTTATACCGTCTTCTATCTTTCTGATATCCATATCCGTGTACTCGAAGGGCACGGAGACATCAAAAATCAGGCTGTAAATATCTTCCCCGACCAGCATATGAAAATTTCTGAAGGAAACCCTGGAATCAATATTGTCGATCACATTCGAGAGAGCCGACCTGGCAGTCCTCGACGACGCATCCCCCTCCTCGACCGGCTGAATGTGGATTATCGTCTCAACCCCCGTCGCCTTCGTCGCCTCCTCCTGAAGCTTGTCGAGCATGAGCCTGGATTCCCTGATATCCATTTTGCAGGAGACATCCGCATAAAGCGAAGCCACTATCCTGTCTCTTCCGTAATTCTTCACTGCGACATCGTGAACTCCGATCACTTCCGGAGATGACAGCACAAACTGCTTCACAACATCAGCGATCTCCCCTGTATCGCCCTCCAGAAGCATCGGTCTTATCGCCTCATACATAAATCTGAACGCAGAGTAGATCACCCTAAGGGAAATAAATATCGTCATCAGTGCATCAATATTTATCGAAAGAACATTCTTCACCAAAAGCGAGACTATGACAAGCGCTCCGCATAACAGCTCATTTCTTCCCTTTTTTCCCGCCTTAATAAATGTCTGGGATTTTATTCTCCGGCCGGTCTCAATATAAAAGCCCATAAGGAACATTTTTATGGGAATGGTGATCAGATATATCAGAAGACTGATAATACCTATCTTTACCACACTTGCCTTAAGAAGCTCACCCGCCGCTTCTCTTATGCATCCTATCGAAAGCTCTACGATAATAAATGCGATCAGAAATGTGATGACCGTCTCTCCCTTTGCCGGCACATCCTCCTCGGATTTTTTCCTGCGCCTGTTTCTGCGGCGTCTCATAATACGCATCGCAGAGGCCGAGATATCCGAAATGCTGAGGTATGCGTCCGCCAACGCGGCGTCAGAGCCGGTAATAATGTGAACAAACAGCTTGATTATAAACATAAAACCGGAACCAATGATCATGACAGCATTTGCAAGCGTCCTGTACCGTCTCTGAACATCGGCATCGGACGTATTATTATAATTTTTTACAAACCTCTGCATTAAAAATTCCGTCATTTTCTCACTAATCCCCGGGTTTTGTCGTTATTTTATTGGCGAAGTATTTCCTTGCATCTTATATTTACTGAGAGTATTATTTAATAGTACAAATTTTGTATAAATTCGTCAATCGTTTCCGGCTCCCTATTTTCAATAGGGACTTTTTTAGAACTTTAAGTATGTATATCCATGTATATACAGGAGGAAAAGGTAATGAGAGCTACAAACTTAACTCTGCTCACCGACTTGTATGAGCTTACAATGATGCAGGGTTATTTCAAAAACGCGTCACAGCAAAAAGTTGTCTTCGATGCCTTCTATCGCACCAACCCGTCTAACGGCGGTTACGCGATATGCTGCGGTCTTGAACAGGTAATCGAGTATATCAAAAATCTCAATTTTTCTTATGAAGATATTGAATATCTCAAATCCCTGAGTATTTTCGATGATGACTTTCTTCAGTATCTGGCAGGATTCCATTTTTCAGGAGACATATATGCCATTCCCGAAGGCACAGTGGTATTTCCCAGAGAACCTCTTGTCAAAGTAGTTGCACCCATCATGGAGGCTCAGCTCATTGAAACGGCGCTTCTCAACATTATAAACCATCAGTCTCTTATCGCCACAAAGGCATCCCGAGTCTGCTATGCCGCAAAGGGCGACGGGGTAATGGAATTCGGACTCCGCCGTGCTCAGGGTCCGGACGCAGGAATCTACGGGGCTCGTGCCGCTGTGATCGGCGGATGCATCGGCACCTCCAATGTCCTTACGGGAGAAATGTTCGACGTTCCCGTTCTGGGAACTCACGCTCACAGCTGGATAATGAGCTTCCCGACCGAATACGATGCATTTAAGACATACGCAAAGCTCTACCCCGATGCATGCCTGCTTCTGGTGGATACCTACGATACGCTTAAATCCGGCATTCCCAACGCAATACGCGTTTTCAAGGAAATGCGCGCACAGGGGATCAAGCCGAAAAAATACGGAATAAGAATGGACAGCGGCGATCTCGCATACCTCTCAAAACGTGCATACCGCATGCTTGCCGCTGAGGGCTTTGAGGATGCGGTCATTTCCGCCTCCAGCGACCTTGATGAATATCTCATCGACTCTCTGAAGGAACAGGGTGCGAAGATCAATTCCTGGGGAGTAGGAACCAACCTTATCACTTCGAAGGACAACCCAAGCTTCGGAGGTGTATATAAGCTCGCCGCAATACAGCCGTTAAAGGACGCGGATTTCATTCCGAGGATCAAAGTTTCGGAAAATTCCGAAAAGATCACAAATCCGGGAAACAAGACCGTGTTCCGAATTTACGAAAAAGAAAGCGGAAAGATCAAAGCCGACCTTATCTGCCTTGCCGATGAGACTTTCGACGAATCAAAGGACCTGGTGATCTTTGACAGTATCGAGACCTGGAAAAAGACCAGACTCAAAGGCGGAACATACACTATGAGGGAGCTCCTTGTACCGGTATTCAAAAACGGTGCCTGTGTTTACAAATCTCCTTCTACCATGGAGATCAGGGATATCTGTACAAAGGAAAAGGAGACTCTATGGGATGAGACCAAGCGTTTCGCAAATCCGCATCAGGTGTATGTCGATCTTTCGGATAAGCTCTACAGCATCAAGCAGGATCTTCTCAACAAGAGCAGATATTCCGAAAATTAATCTGTTTCCGGAATTTTCACCGATATATCCGCAGGGGCTTTGCATCTAAAGCCCCTGCTGCTTTTCAAATCAAGGCGCATTATCACATGCCTCCCGCTTATCTTCCTACTCAATCAATTTTTTCTTTACCCTGCAGCCTCATTTATCGCACAACTCAAAACTTCCTATATTAATAAAACATGAAAAAATCAGATATTAATTCAGGCAAAGCCGCTCTTAAGCGCTATTTCGGATACGATTCCTTTCGTCCGGGACAGGAGCGCGCAGTTTCCGCCATCCTTAAAGGCAGGGATTTCCTTGGAATAATGCCCACAGGTGCGGGGAAATCCGTATGTTATCAGATTCCGGCACTCCTTCTTCCGGGCTGTGCAATTGTTATCTCGCCTCTTGTATCGCTGATGCAGGATCAGGTGAATGCCCTGATTGCAAAGGGAATTCCGGCATCCTACATAAATTCTTCCCTGACCCCGTCCCGGCAAAAGGCGATTCTCGAAAAAACCGTATCGGGTTCCATAAAGCTGCTCTATGCGTCCCCTGAGCGGCTGGACAATAAGACCTTCAGATCATATATTTCAAGGGCCGTCATTTCTTTCATTTGCGTGGACGAAGCCCACTGCATATCTGTATGGGGAATGAATTTTCGCCCGGAATACCGGAAAATCGGCTCTTTCGCGGAATACCTCGGCAGGATAACGGGAAGAAGGATCAACATTGCCGCTTTTACGGCAACCGCCGACCCGAGGACCAGGGATGATATCATCGCCAGCTTAAATCTTGATGATCCGTTCATCATGACCACAGGCTTTGACCGGCCTAATCTTTACTTTGAGATACGGTATCCGAAGGACAAGCTTTCGGAGACGGAAAGGATCGTTTCCGAAAGAACGGGGAAATGCGGCATAATCTACTGCCTCACCAGAAAGCAATGCGAATTCATCACAAAATACCTTGTAATGCGCGGGATTCCGGCTGTTATGTACCACGGGGGAATGACGGCGGAAAAGAGGTGCCTGGTACAAAATGATTTTTCTTCAGGGAAAATTAATCTTATAGTTGCGACAAACGCCTTCGGCATGGGTATAGATAAGGACAATATCCGTTTCATAGTGCACTATGCCCTTCCCGCCAATATGGAAAACTACTATCAGGAAGCCGGAAGAGCCGGCCGCGACGGCGGAGAATCCGAATGCATTCTCCTTTACGGGCACTCGGACGTCTCCGTCAACCTTAATCTTATCACCGAAGAGCCGCTCTCTTTTCGGGATAAAATAAGCCTGCTTTTATACCGCACCGGAATCAGCCCATCCCTCCCTCCGCAAATGCTCCATCTTCAAAAATGTTATTCCTCGCTTCACGAAATGGTGCGATACGCCGCTGCGCGCCAATGCCTCAGAAAATCTATCCTAAGCCATTTTTCCGATAACAGGACGGAACATACAGCGGCTGTCAGATGTAAAAAATGTTCTTTCTGCCTTAAAAGAGATCCCTCATCCGGCCTCGGTATCACCCCTGATTCCTGCCTCGACCTTCTTATAAATGCCCGCAGGCGCCTTGCCCTTCGATATAAGCTGCCGGAAAAAAAGATCATTCCGGAGAAGGTGCTTTTGAACTTTTCGAGAGTCCTTCCAGACAATTACATAAAAATGATATTCATCTGCGAAGCCGGTCCTTTTGCCGTGTGGAAATACGGAAAATATTTTCTCGAAATCATTGAGACCGTAATATTCTGCAACAGAGAAAAATAATTCTTCCGTCAATACATATAGCAGAGAAACACCCGATACCCTTACACCGCCGGAAACCCCATCTTTTTCCTGCAATGCTTGAAAAACAAGGCGTAACTATTATAATATTAATAAACATTCATTTTTAGGCTAAAATTCTTGTATTTTTAAAATAATCCGAAGGCAATATCATAGGAGGTTCCGCAAATGAAAAAACAACTGTTCAGCATAATCACGGCTCTTGTTCTGTTCCTGAGTCTGCTGCCCTCGGCGACACTTGCCGACAATGAAACCCCGGAACAATTCAATCTCGCAACCGGTCAGACATACTGGTTTGACCTGTCGGAATCCGGAAAGGATATCCCCGGAACATTAAACGACAACCCCGGCTTCGATGCGGCTCCTCTGCCTGACCCTTCATTGCACTATGTTCCCTTTACCTATGCAGGTACGGTAACAGCATACAAACTTAATAGCCCAACGTATGTTACCATTGATAGGGCAGAGAAGAACAAATATGCTCACAGCCTGTTTGTGGCAGACTATGTCGTTAAAAACAATATGAGCCAAACAGATCTCCATAATGCCGGTCTGATTGGAGGTAAAAGCTATACCTATGAGAATATTAAATATACCATGCGCGCACCCTCCGGCGGCCGAGAGGAAATCCAAGTAGACGGCGAAGACCGCGGATTTCCCGAAAGTAACGAATGGGACGCGGTGTTGGATAAAAATGAAGGCTACATCAAAAACTGGTACAATATGGCCTCATGGGCTCAGGATGAAGATGATTATTATGATTACAGCGGCGTCGAGTCTGTATTCCGATCATTCCAGTCAAAACTACGCAGCTGGATGAAATATGGCCGCTATTCCTCAGCATCTACTATCGGTTTTCGCCCCTTCCTTGAAGTTTTGAATGCAGATCAGCTCGGACCTGACGGGTTGAAAGCCGTCACACTTAAGCTTAACGGCGGAAGTATTGACGGAAGCTCAAAGGATATTCAGATTGTTGTGAAAAACGGTGCGGACTTTACCGCTCCGGCTTCCGAAGGCCTGACCGCTCCTCCTTGCATGGCAGGCAGGATATATGCCTGGAAAGGCAGCGACGGCAAAGAATACGCTCCCGGCGACAGCGTTCCGTCAGGTGTTACTTCTCTGACGGCGCAATGGGAATGTGTTGAAAAATTTGATATCACTGTAGGCGAAACATACTGGTTCGACCTTTCGGGGGAGGATATTGAGAGCAGCGGAACGGTGAGCAGCTCTGTCCCGGATACTTCATTGCACTATGTTCCCTTCACCTACGCCGGATCATTATCCGCCTATGTGTTAAACAGCAACTCCGACGGCATATCGACAGCTTCCGAGGAGGCGGCCGGAACAACCAAAAAATCCGGACAATACGGCTATTACTATCCCCACAGCCTGTTTGTCTCGGACTATAACATAGCCCACACCGCAAACTGGAATACACTTAAGGATTCCGGCCTGATTTTCGGTAAAAACTACACTGCAGGCAATCTGGACTATTCAATGCGCACGCCCTCCGCGGGAAGCTATTCGACCGGGGCGGGGGCGCCCGAAACCAATGAGTGGGATGCTATTCTCAAAAAGAATTCCGGATATATCAAAAACTGGAAATACATGTATTCGTGGGGACAGGACACATCAAAAAATTATACCTCGGAGAATCGTGCGAGCAGGGGATATAGCTATGCCGACTATTGGTGTGTAAATCTTAAAGACGTCCAGCGGGAAGACCTGGGGTTCCGCCCCGTCCTTGAAATACTGAATACCGCCACGATGGATTCCGATGCCCTTAAGGCGGTCTCACTTGACCTTAACGGCGGAAGTCTTGGAGACAGCACAGACAGTATCAAAATCATTGTCAAAAACGGAGAAGATTTTATCGCTCCTTCCGATAAAGGACTTAAAAGACCCGGCGGCAATGAAGATGATTATTTTGAATGGCTTGGCGATGACGGCGTTCTCTACGCTCCCGGTGATACAGTTTCCGCAGATGTAACATCTCTTACGGCAGAATGGACGCCTGCAGAGCAATTCGATCTCACTGCAGGGGGAACATACTGGTTTGACCTGTCAGGCGCGGGGATTCCCGGAACAGTAAATACCGGAAACTCAAAGGGAGCGGCTTCGGTGCCTGACGCCACTTTGCACTACGTTCCTTTTACCTACGCAGGAACTGTCAGTGCATATAACCTCTCATCGACGATGGCAACCACTGAAGAATATGCTCAGGCGAACAGATACTGCCACAGCCTGTTTATCGCGGACTATGCTGTTAAACATACCACCGGCTGGGACGATCTTTACAGTGCCGGATTCATATTCGGAAAAGACTATACCTCAGACGGCGTAGACTATTCCATGCATGCTCCGTCCGGCGGAAGCTGGTATTCACAACCGAATTCGGAATCACAGCGCGGAACACCCCGATGCAATGAATGGGATAAGATTCTTGATAAGGGTATCGACTACATCAAAAACTGGAAGGGCATGTATTCGTGGGGACAGGACACACCGGACAGTGAAGGCCATGAAACATACCGGGGTCTTCGTGGTTATGAAAATGCAAACTACTACGACTACTATTTCTCTTCCCGCCGGTATGATCATTTCGGCTTCCGCCCCGTCCTTGAAGTACTTAACCCGGGCGCCCTGGGTTACGAAGGGATTAATGTGGTTACTCTTAACCTTAACGGCGGAAAAATCGGAGAAAATTCCGACAATATTCAGATAGTTGTAAAGAGCGGCGAAGATTTTACCGCTCCGTATGCCGAAGGGCTGACCCGCCCCTCAGACATTCCGGGAGATTACTTTAAGTGGGTGGACAGCGACGGAAATACCTACGACCCCGGCTCCGATGTCCCTGCAGATGTCACCTCACTTACGGCACTGTGGGCGGATAGATACACGGTTACTCTGCATACCAATAACGGTACCATTGCCGACGGAAAAAATGTTACGGAATACATTTTCGGTGAAGGCGCAGCCCTTCCGACATCAGATGATATTACCCGGGAAGGTTTTAACTTTGAGGGATGGTATGCCGAAAATGATTTCAGCGGCTCACCTGTCACCGTAATCGGCAGGACTGATACAGGCAACAAGCATCTCTATGCAAAGTGGAAGGACGACGACTTCCCAACCGGCGCGATTAAGGTTGACACAAGCGAATGGTATTCATTCTTCGGCGACATAACCTTTGATCTTTTCTTCAACAGTACGCAGGAAGTATCGATCACCGCAAGCGATACCAGCGGAATCGACGTTGAGATAGGATATCTTTTATCCGACAGGGAGCTTGATGAAGAAGAGCTGGAAAATGCAGCCTTTACCCCGTATACGGGACAGTTTACCTTAACCCCGGGCAGCAAATATGTGATCTATGCAAAGCTTACCGATGCCGGTGGAAATGTAATGTACATTAATTCCGACGGAATCGTAGTGGACAGCATTTCACCGGTCATTTCAGGCATCGAAGAGGGAAAGACCTATTGCGAAGCGCCGACAGTTACCGTCACGGACGAAAACATAGAACGCGTGACCAAAAACGGAGCGGAGGTGACTCTCGACGATAATAATCAGTTTACCCTCACCGCGGCAGAGGGCAAACAAAAAATCGTTGCCACCGACCTGGCGGGCAACAAAGCAGAAGTGATCGTCACCGTCAATAGCGGCCACACAGCTGCAGAAGACGACGGCAACTGCACAACACCTGTTTATTGTATTTATCATCCGGACACAATTGTAACAGAGGCAAAATCCCACGATTTCACAGGTGTCTGGCAAAATAACGATACTTACCACTGGCATACCTGTCAAAATAACGGCTGTACGGTAAGTGATACCAAGGAAGAGCACTCCGGCTTGGATGACGGCGACTGCACAACCGCTGTCACCTGCAAATGCGGATATATTATTAAAGCCGCTGCCCCATACCACTGCATCAGTGAATGGAGGTCAAACGGCAACGGAAAGCATACACGCAGCTGCACCAATGACGGCTGTGATGCTTCCGAAGACGGCACTTGTACAGGCGGCAAGGCTACCTGCACAAAATTAGCGATTTGCGATTTCTGCAAATCAGAGTACGGTGATTATGACCACTCAAATCATAATCTTGAAAAGAATCCCGAAAAGGAAGCGACCGTAACCGAAGCCGGACACAGAGAATACTGGCATTGTACCGACTGCGATAAATTCTTCTCCGATCAGGATGGCACAGTGGAAATTGCCGACCCGGAGATCTGGAAAGCAGGCGAAGGAAAAATAGATAAGCTCCCGCCCGAGATCATCAAAGGTTTTGGACAGAGCATTACCGTGGGAGATAAAAAGGAATTGTCCTTCACATCCAATGCGGTCTTTGATGATTTTATCCGGGTTGAGATCAACGGCAGCACCCTTGATCCGAACAATTACACGGCCATGGAAGGCAGCACCGTTGTCACACTTAAAGCCGGCTACACCGCATCGCTGCCTGTAGGAGAGCATACGATCGGTATTGTATCCGAAAGCGGAACGGCAGCCACTACCTTTATCGTTATGGCAAAGGCGGAATCGGTGACGAACGATTTGGATTCCTCATCTACCGGAGACAACAGTCAAATTGTATTGTGGATGGTAATTCTTCTTGTCAGCGTCGCAGCAGTGATCGCAATAATCGTCATATTAATGAAGAAAAAAAAGAGAAAAAAGAGGAAATAAATGGAACCACGCAAAAGACGTGAACACTATTCGGGAAAATATCCGAAAAAATTCAGCGAAAAATATAAGGAGCTGAATCCCGAAAAATATTCCTATATTGCAGAGCATGTTATCTCCAAGGGAAATACACCCGCAGGCACTCACATTCCCATTATGGTAGACGAGATCCTGGAAATCCTGAATATTTCTCCCGGAGAAAACGGCTGTGACTGTACCTTTGGCTACGGCGGACACAGCCGGCGCATGCTTGAAGCGCTGGACGGATCGGGGCATCTGGTCTGCCTCGACGCAGATCCCATAGAATCTGCCAAATCCAAAGAAAGGCTGAACAAACTGGGATTCGAAGATGATATCTTCTCGGTGGAAACCATTAATTTCCGCAATATCGATCTAATCGCGGAAAAATACGGAAAATTTGATTTCCTTATGGCTGATCTGGGTGTGTCCTCAATGCAGATAGATAATCCCGATCGCGGATTTTCCTACAAAACCGACGGTCCCCTCGATCTGAGACTGGATCCCACCTCCGGCATTATGGCATCGGAAAGGCTTGCAGAGCTTGATGAATATGAACTTGAGGGACTTTTCCTTGAAAATTCGGATGAGCCCTACAGCAGAGAAATAGCAAAAGCCATTACCGCTTTCAAAAAAACGGGTGATTCTATCGATACGACACTCAAGCTCAGAACTGTAATAGAAAAAGCACTGCAAAGACCGCTCCGCGGTGTGAGCGAAAAAGAGAAAAAAGAAATCATTAAAAAATCCTGTGCCAGATGCTTTCAGGCACTGAGGATAGACGTAAATCAGGAATTTCAGGTTCTCTACGAACTTATGGAGAAGCTTCCACATGTAATGAACCCGGGCGGGCGCATCGCCGTCCTCACATTCCACTCGGGGGAGGACCGTCTGGTGAAGAAGGCATTCCGACAATATTTCAAAGAGGGACTCTATCAAAGCATTTCCCCGGAAATCATACGTCCCTCTGCCCAAGAGTGCCGCAGGAATCCCCGCGCCAGATCTACAAAAATGAGATGGGCCGTCAGGTGACAGCTCATCTCTTTTTTTCTTTTCCGAAAAATATGAAGGCGAGGGATGAAAGCAGAAGAAGATACGGATAGAACAGCATCGGTATGATCTCAAAAGCCGAAACAGCCACATCAAGCGAGGCCGCCGCGCTTATGGCAACCAGCATCTGAGCGCCGTAGGGGATAATTCCCTGTGCGATACATGAGAAGGTATCAAGGATAGACGCCGCTTTTCTGTTTGAGATACCGTATTTTTCCGACATTTCCTTTGCAATGGGATTCGCCATCACTATGGCAACCGTATTATTGGCCGTCGCAATATCAAGAAGGACCACCAGCACTCCCATTCCAAGCTGACCGCCCCGATTTCCCTTAAAGAATCTGTAAAGCCAGCTTAAGAGAGCATCAAAACCGCCGTATTCCCTGATAAGAGCACAGATAGCCGCCACAAGTATCGCAACCATTGCGGTCTCAAACATTCCCGCGGCACCTGTTCCCATCCCGGAGAACAGCCCCATCACGTCCAAAGCTCCGGTCGCAAGCATGATCACGGCTCCGGACACTATTCCCATCATTAACACAATGAGGACATTTATTCCGATGACACCTCCCACTAGCACGATGACGTACGGAATGATCTGAATCAGATTATACTCCGGCACCTCAAACGCAGCCGCATCCTTTGTGAGGGAAACTACGATGATAAGGATCAGGCTGACGAGTGCGGCCGGTAGTGCTATCATGAAGTTTTCCCGGAATTTATCTCTCATCTTACAGCCCTGCCCGTTGCAGGCGGCAATGGTTGTGTCCGAAATAAACGAAAGGTTATCTCCAAACATTGCCCCGCCCATGATAGACGCAATGCAAAGCGGCACTGAAAATCCCGCGGTCTGTGCAAGCGCGACTCCTATCGGAACAATAAGCGTAATAGTACCCACCGAGGTTCCCATGGAAACGGAGACAAGGCATGCTATCACAAAAAGCACCGCAACCGCAAATTCCGGCGGAATGATCGACAGCATGAAATACGCAACGCTCTGGGCGCTTCCCCGGCCGACAACTCCGACAAATATCCCGGCCTCGATAAAGATCAGGATCATAATGACAATATTCTTGTCGCCAATACCCTTGCCCATCAATACAAATTTTTCTTCCAGAGGAAGCTTTTTGTTCTGAAGGCAGGCAACAAAAAGCGCCGCCATGAAAATTACCACAATGGGAATATTATAAAAGCCCATCTCAATCTTGAGCGCATACTCGAAAACGATTCCGAGTCCTAAGTACAAAACAACAAATACTCCGATGGGGAGAAGCGCAACAGGATTTCCCCCGCTCCCGACTCCTCTTTTTTCCAATGCAACCGGCTCTGCCGTTTTTTCTTTATTATGATCTGTCATGACAAAAATCCCATTATCCTTTCAATAAAATCCGGTGCTTCATCATACACCGCATGACCGTAATCATAGTATATGTAAAGCCTTGCCCCTATACGCCTTGCAATATCCAGGGACGCATCCGCACCTACTACCTCATCCCGGGAAGCCCCTATTACCAGTGCCGGACATGTGATATTTCCAAGCTGTGCAGCAATATCAAAATCCTTTCCTGCTTTTATAAGTCTCTTGAAATGCTCCAGCTCCTCATCTGAATATTCCGGAGTATTTCTGAGGA
This sequence comes from Lachnospiraceae bacterium, assembly GCA_050944395.1. Taxonomy (GTDB): domain Bacteria; phylum Bacillota; class Clostridia; order Lachnospirales; family Lachnospiraceae; genus Chordicoccus. The sequence goes on along the minus strand of JBMNQZ010000024.1, from coordinate 1,791 downwards.
CGGTCTCTCTGTTTTTCAGAAGGTATTCATCCGAAAACATAAGGTCCACAAAAGACTCCGTAAGACCCCGGCTGTCTTTGGCATCCGCCATTTTGATCCAGCGTTCGCTCACTTCTTTCAGACGATCCGTGATGAACGGAGCCGTTGAAGAAACAATTAGATGATCGACCATTTCAGGATGTGCTGCAGCTGCGCAAAGGGCCATCATTCCGCCCTGCGATACACCGAAAAGCTCCATTTTTTCGATTCCTGCCGATTTTATTACAGCGACGGTATCCTCTGCCATCTGCTGTATGGAATAGTCTTCGGGCACTTCCTCAGGCCGGTCAAAAAGGAAAAAGCGGTAACGATCTGCATATTTTTCATACCTTGGCTCAAGCAGCCCCGCCAGATCTGTGACCGGTTTTATTGACAGTCCCGGAAGAATAACATACGCCTTTTCACCCTGTCCGAATTCCGCACAGCGCATGTTAATATTTCCGGCACTCAGCATTTTTACTTTTGCCATCATTCTTCTCCGCTACTTATTATTAGACATCCTAAGCGATGCCTAAATCATATTCTAACAAAAAAATCCCGAAAATACACCGTAATATATGCAGCTTCCGCCACACTTTTTTGCGGTGTACTTTCGGTTAAAAATATCTATATAAAAATGACAGCCATTTATTTTTCACTTTGCCCGTGTCATGCCGGTCGGTGAGTCATTACCAGCGATACAATGGCAATAATTATCAGAATCGGGAATGCTATATATATAAGTCCTCCGATCAAGAGCCCTATAAGGATTACCGGAAGAAGAACAAAACTGATGAACATTTTTAATATTCCCCATGCAGCTTTTATTCCAAACGCAAACATTTTTCCGAATATTCCTATCATACATATAATAAATAAAACAGTTAACATTATTTTCTATACTCCTTTTCAGCTTCTTTGAGAACCGGTGAAAATACGGATCTGTCTGTAATACCGAGACGCCTGCTGTATTCGGGTCTGTCCTTTATCTTGTTGAGGATCCTTACATATCGGATTCGCTTTTCAATATCCATGATTCCGTTCTCCTTGCTCATCTGATATGACTCATAGTATAATCCTTTATGAAATATAAGTATATTTTCAAAATTGAGAAATAAAAAAATGTATTTCTCGTGATCTGCGAAATAAACGGCATTATCAAAGGAACCGACTATGGGAAAAAAATCCACGCGCGAAAATAAGAACATATATCAACGATACAGAGAAGAACAGGGACTCACAAGGGAGAAAGCCAGCGAGCTGATGCCCGGCATATCCTCTGCCAGAATAGAAAAATTCGAATACGAAACGCAGGAACCGACGCCTTATGACATAGTCATGATGGCGGAGGCCTATAAGCATCCCGATCTGTGCAACTATTACTGCTCGCACCAGTGCGATATCGGAAAAAAATATGTGCCGGAGATAGAGATCTCCAGTCTTTCCGGCATTATTCTAGAGACAATAGCAAGCCTAAACGAGATCAATCCGCTTACGGGAAGGCTTATTCAGATCACAAAGGACGGAGAGATCTCCGAGGATGAGATAAAGGATTTCGCCCTTATAAGTTCAAAGCTTGATGAAGTGTCACTGGCGATCGATGCCCTCAATCTGTGGGTGGATAAGACTGCCAGCGAAAATAATATCAATATGAGCAGACTAATGGAAGAAAAAGAGAAGCTGAAAAAACAGATGTAAAAAAGGGGACAGGCTGAGGCAGTGTTGGGGGGGGGGGCCCACATTCGTTTTTGGGGGGGCCCACACAAGCCCACC
>JBMNQZ010000023.1:0-27026 GCA_050944395.1 Lachnospiraceae bacterium | reverse complement strand
ATTTCATGTCCGATGTTCAACTCACGAAAAAAACTCAGTCGGAATTCTCCGATTTCATAAATTCAATGAAATCTTTTACCGCAGGGAGCTGGTACCTGTCCTTTTTCCAGAACATATAATTGGTATGGACGAGATTTGCATCCAATAGAGAAAGCCTGCATATCTTTTTTTCATCCAGAGTATCGACGTCGGGAACCAGTGCTATTCCGAAATGTTCGGACACCATTGCCATTATCGAGTTTTCGTCCGGACACTCGACTGCTATTTTCGGAGAAATGCCGAGCTTCTTATATAGGTTCTTTGTAAAGCTGCCAAGCCCCGATTTTTTGTCATATCCTATTACAGGGTAGTTTTCCAGTTCTGTAATAGAGATTTCCATGCGTCCGGCAAGCTCGTGGTCTACGGGAACTATTATTATGAAGGGACTGCTGAGTATAGGAAAGAATTCGAACTCATTGTTCCTGTCAATAGTTTCGATTACGCTTCCGAAACCCACATCCAGGTCACCGGAACGGATCTTTTCGGCGATGGCGGGAGTGTGGTTCTGGCTGAAATTGAAAATGATCTTTTCATTACCGTTAATATCAAGGAACTTTCTGACATGATGGGGAATGTAATGCTCGGCGAGCGGAAAAATAAATCCTATATCTATGGTTCCGCTTCCAGACGCCAGATCCCGCATGCGCTTCCCGGCAATTTCACATTCATTTATGACCTTCAGGGCATGCTCGGAGAATATTATCCCCGCTTTTGTGAGGACGATGCCGCGGCCCGATTTTTCAAACAGCTTTACCCCAAGCTCTTCTTCGAGAGAACTGATGGAACGACTCAGGGAAGGCTGAGAGACAAAGAGTGCGTCTGCAGCCTTATGAAAATTCTCGTATTTTGCAACTGCCTGGAAATGATATATCTGATTCAGGGTCATTTTATCTCACGCTCTTTCTATAAAAATGTATTTTCATGGTTTCAAGAAACATTATAGTTCTTTAATAGCTTTTTTGCATCATATTTATAGTTTTTCGGTATTGGATATTATCAAACCGCTTTGATAATATGTTATCAAACAGATTGTTAAAAACTTAATGATACGGCGCGGTGATCTTGATGTTTGTGACGATTCGGAAAGACAGGGCAATTAAGTTTAGAAAAAATAATTCAAGGAGAAAAACATGAAAAAGAAGTACATGCCAACGGCTCTCATTTTGTATTTGAACTATTTCCTTCACGGAATCGGATGTTCGATACTCGGACAGGCAGTTATCAAGGAATCACTCGCATCAAGCTGGGGTGTTGAGGCGATGGCCATCACGGCTATCTCAGCCGCTCTCGGACTGGGAAGACTCATCGCACTTCCTTTTGCCGGACCTCTTTCGGACAAGCTCGGAAGAAGAGTATCCTGTATCATCGGAGGCGCATCCTATGCCATTTATCTCATAGGACTGGCACTGGCATTTAACGCCGGAGCAAACGGCGGCTATATGATAGCTTATGTGTGTGCTATTATGGGCGGTATCGCAAATTCATTCCTTGACACCGGTATCTATCCGGCAGTTGCTGAGGTGGTTTACAAGGCACCGGGAATCGCAACAATGGGAATTAAATTCTTCATTTCAATCTCACAGATGATTCTTCCGTTCGTTCTTGGTGTAGCTGTAACAACAACAGCAGCAGGACTTTCATCATACAACATGCTTTTCTACGTATGCGGAATCGCTTATCTTGTTCTCGCAGCTCTCATTATCTTTATGCCGATGCCTGATGCGGATGCAAAGAATGAAAACAAGAAAGAGGGGCTTCTTCAGAGCCTCAAGCATACACATTTTTCACCTGAATCTATCGCAATGATCCTTATAGGATTCACATGTACAGGTACATTCCAGCTTTGGCTCAACTGTGCTCAGCAGTTTGCAAAGAACGTTGTGGGATGGGAAAATCCGGCAATCATGCAGACGGCATATTCACTCGGAACAATATTAGCACTTATCGTAACTGCCTTCCTCACAAGAAAAATCAAGGATGTTCGTTTCATTCTTGTATATCCGGTAGTATGTCTCATAACACTGGTGGTCGTTCTTGCAGGTCAGACACAGACACTTTGCATCGCAGGCGCTTTTATTATCGGATGGGCAGGAGCAGGCGGACTTCTCCAGATTGCTACATCAGTCTGCAATATGCTCTTCCCGAAGATCAAGGGAACGGTTACCGCACTGGTAATGATCGCATCTTCACTTTGTAACTACACAATCCTTACAGCTGCTTCAAAGATGACACCGTCAGGCGTTATGGCAATGAACATCGTAATAACAGGAATCGGTGTTCTTCTCGGACTGTTTGTAAACATCAGATACAAAAAAATGCTTTCATTTGTAGATAACGATTAATAAAATATCTATAATTTATAATAGTTGATTAAACAAAAAATCTAGGGAGATATTATGAATACGGTAAAGGTACGAAATATTGAGATCGGAGCCGGAGTTCCGAAAATCTGCGTTCCGATAGTGGCATCGGATAAAAAAACAATAATCGAAGCTGCAAAAAAGATGAATGATATTCCGGTGGATGTTGTTGAGTGGCGTGTTGACTGGTTCGAGGATGTATTTGAGATTGATAAGGTTATCGATGTACTCGGAGATCTTCGCAGGGCTCTCGGTGATATTCCGCTCCTCATGACTTTCCGCACGTCAAAGGAGGGCGGGGAGAAGGCTATAGATGACGAGGCATATATCGAGCTTAATGTCAAAGCTGCTCAGTCGGGATTTGTCGACCTTGTTGATGTTGAGGTGTTCACAGGTGATGAGATCGTAAAGAAGATAATTGATGGAGCTCATGCGGCAGGCGTAAAGGTAATTGCCTCTAATCATGATTTCGGAAAGACTCCGGAGAAGGATGACATCGTTGGAAGACTCAGAAAAATGCAGGAGCTAGGAGCCGATATCCCGAAAATCGCCGTTATGCCAAACAGCAAAAAGGATGTCCTCACACTCCTTGCGGCAACCGAAGAGATGGCTTCCGAATATGCAGACAGACCCATCATCACGATGTCAATGTCCGGAACAGGAGTAATCAGCAGACTCTGCGGTGAAGTATTCGGTTCCGCACTCACCTTCGGAGCTGCCGGAAAGGCTTCCGCTCCCGGACAGATGGATGTGGATGATCTGAGCACGGTATTGGAAATTATTCATAAAGCACTTTAATCAAACGGGAATAGGCAAATGAAAAAAGTATTGAGCTGGCTGGATGATAATCTCGAAGAGTTTGTGATAATAATGTTTCTCATTTTCATGACTCTCATAATGGGAATACAGGTTTTTTCCAGATATATCCTGGGAATGTCTCTTTCGTGGTCTGAGGAACTGACCAGATATCTGTTTATCTGGTGCGGATTTTTAAGCGTAAGCTTCTGCAGCAAGAAGTGTCTGTCTATAAAGATAGAACAGTTTGTTGCAATCTTCCCCAGGAGAGGAAAGGCAATATTCAAGGTAGTAAATCACACCTTCGAGCTTGTATTCTTTATTTACATGCTTCCGTTTGCCTTTTCCTACATGATGTCGGCTGTAGAGAGCGGTCAGCTCTCTCCGGCATGCGGAATCCCGATGTATTTTGTACAGGCGGCTCCGTTTGTATCTTTCCTTTTGGTGGCGTTCAGGATACTTCAGAGATGGATCATTGAATTCAGAATAGCCAGGGGAGAAAATGTATTCGATCCGGCCCATCCGGAGAGAAATACTCCCTAATCCTTTATTGAAGCCAACACACTTAACGGAGAGGAGGAACAGTAAATGCCGGTCATTGTATTATTCATTATTTTTGTGATCGCACTTATAATAGCGATTCCTGTTTCCATCTCTCTGGGTATTTCGGCGGTTCTTCCGTCGGTATTCGATCCGTCTTTCACGGTAGGCGCGAAGTATATGATACGCGCCATGCTTGGGGGTTTGGATTCGTTCCCGCTTCTGGCGGTTCCCATGTTTGTTCTCTCGGGAATCATAATGGCAAAGGGCGGTATTTCAAGAAAACTGTTCGATATTTTTGCGTATTTTTTTGGAAAAAGGACAGCCGGTATGCCGTGTGCGGTTATTGTGACATGTCTTTTTTACGGGGCAATTTCCGGATCGGCGCCGGCGACTGTTGCTGCGGTGGGAAGCATGACAATACCTATCCTCACAGGTCTTGGCTATGACAAGACCTTTACCACCGCGATAGTTGCGGTTGCCGGGGGTCTGGGAGTGATAATTCCCCCGAGCATTCCCTTTATCATGTATGCCACGGCATCGGGGGCGTCGGTAGGAGATCTCTTCCTGGCGGGAATCATTCCCGGGCTTATGATCGGACTTCTTCTGATGGTATATGCATTTTATTACTGCAGGAAGCACGGAGAGGATAAGGAACGCATCAATGCCGAGGTACATTCTTTGAGGGAAAAGGGTTTATTCAAGGTATTGAAGGAAAGCTTCTGGGCTGTTTTAAGCCCGGTGATCATACTCGGATGTATCTATTCGGGAATTGCCTCACCTACCGAGGCTGCCGTAATATCTGTTTTCTATGCTCTTATTATCAGTCTTTTCGTGTATAAGAGTATCAGGATTAAGGATATATGGGGAATTCTAAAAGAGGCTGTCAGGACATTTGCACCGATACTCTTTATCCTTGCGGCGTCGACGGCATTTTCCAGAACGCTGACTCTGATGCAGGTTCCCCAGACTGTCAGTGATTTCATCATGAATAATTTCGGAAATAAAATAGTGATCCTTCTCATAGTGAATATTTTGCTTCTTGTCGTGGGAATGATAATGGATACCACGCCGGCCATCCTCATACTGACACCTATACTCCTGCCGATAATTCAGCAGATAGGAGTTAGTCCGATACAGTTCGGTGTGATCATGGTAGCAAATCTGGCGATTGGATTTGTAACTCCGCCTATCGGAGTAAATCTGTTTGTCGCAAGTTCCCTTACCGATGTTCCTGTTATGAAGATAGCGAAAAAAGCGATGCCGATGATTGGGTATTTCCTTATAGCACTTCTTCTTATAACATTTGTACCGGCAATATCTCTGGCAATACTTTAAGGGGAGGTTTTATGGGAAAATTTCGATTTGGAAAAATAATTCGAAAAAAAGCGTCCTTTTTGGTGATCGCCTGCCTGGCCGGAATTTCCATGCTTCTGGGAGGCTGCGGAAAAGAGGAGGAATCCCAGCGGTATGCCTGGCCTCTGGGAACGGCAAGTCCCGAAGATACGGTAACTCAGCTGTTCGCCGAGAAATTTGCGGATGAGGTATACAGGCTTTCAGACGGGAGAATGAAGATTCAGGTCTATCCGAATTCCGTGCTCGGGGGCGACAGTGCGCTCCTTGAGACCTGCGCGGACGGAGATATTCCGTTTGTGGTCCAGAATACTGCACCTCAGGTACCGTTTATGAAGGATCTGGCAGTGTTCGATCTGCCGTGTGTGTTCGACTCTCTGGATGAATGCAGAGAAAAGCTGGACGACCCGGAATTCTACTCGATGATAAGCGATGTGTATGAAGACGGAGGATACCGACTGCTTGGAATGGCGGATCAGGGCTTCAGGGTAATGAGTACGAACAAAAACGTTGCTTCTATTGACGACTTTAAGGGACAGAAGATTAGGACTATGGAAAACAGCTACCACATCGCATTCTGGAAAAGTCTGGGGGCAAATCCGACGCCTATGAGCTTCAGCGAGGTTTATATCGGACTTCAGCAGCACACCATCGATGCTCAGGAGAATCCGTATGAGGTAATTGTCTCAAACAGACTTTTTGAACAGCAGGACTATGTGGTGGAAACGAATCACCTTCCGCACCTTATCTCTCTGATCGTGAATGATGAGTTCTATCTGGAGCTTTCCGAAGAGGACAGAGAGATATTTGACAAGGCGGCAACTGAAGCGGTTTTGTACGCCCGCGGTAAGTCTGACGAGAGAATATCCGCGAGAATAGAAGAGATAGAGGAGAGCGGAACGGAGATAACCGTACTTCCGGAGACTGTCAGGGAAGAAATAAGACAAGCATCTCAGGGTGTTTACGATACAATTAAGGAAAATATCGACGCCGGACTTTATGCAAAATATATGGATTAAGGCATATGCCTTAATCCATATATTTTGCATTATTTTTTCTTTTGAACCGAATATCCGAATTTTCCGATAATATCGCCGAGGGATCTGTATTTCCCGTGGCTGTAAGCGATAAGCCCCGCATTCTCCAGATGAAGCACACCCTTTTCATCCATCAGGCTGCTGTCGACGCTTATGCCTTCGACGCGGGCGAGGAACATATCGTGGGATCCCAGCGGAATGATGTCTGTAACCTTGCATTCAATGCTGACCGGAGATTCCAGTACCGCAGGGCATGAAACATAGCTGCACTTCTGGGGCGTGAGGGAGCATTCTTTGAATTTATCTATCTTGCTGCCTGTGGTGCATCCGCAGTAATCAGTTGCTCCGGCAAGCTTTTCCGTTGTCAGATTGAGGACAAATTCACCGCTGTTTTTGATGATCTCATATGAGTGGCGCTCTTTTCTGACCGAGATGTACAGCATCGCAGGATCTGAGCAGATTGTGCCGGTCCATGCAATGGTGATAAGATTTGCTTTTCCGTCTTTATCGGCACAGCTGACGAGAACTGCGGGAACCGGATATACCATGTTCCCCGGTTTCGAGAAGTATTCTTTGGTTACAGTATTTTCATTTATTTCTTTTTTCATAAGCCTCTCCGATATTATTCTCTGATTTCTTCTTCCTCTTCCCGGCAGGTGATATTGAAAATTTCACTGTACAGAGCACGTGTTGCCGGTGCATTTGCGGGATTTAAAGCCACGACGGTTTTTGTGACCTTTTCAAGGACCTCGCTCTCACGGGCCTCATTTTTTATGGGAAGTCCCTGAGCTCTTTTTTCCCTGGCTATCCGGCGTGTGATGTCAAGGCGCTCTGAGAAGAGGGATGCGATCTGTTCGTCAATAGAATCTATCCGGTTTCTGATATTTGATATTTCAGACATTGGTTAATTCCTTTCTTGCGGCAGTTTAGTTTGCCTTTAATCTGTTAACTATACTAAATTCTAAAAATGTTGTAAAGTGGAATGCCGGGGTGATAGAATAAAACGGGTTGAAAGGAAGTCCGGGGCAAAGCCCGGTATACGATAAAAAATGAGAAGAATACTTAGTTTTTTTTGTTTGATTATTATCTCCGGAGCTCTTTACGGATGCGCCGCAGGGGAAAAAGAAAGCCGGGAAGAGACGGCTGATTGTGCATCGAAAACCATATTTGCCATGGATACGGTCATGACTTTGGAGGCATACGGAGAAAATGCCGCGGAGGCAGTGGAGCTTGCCGCAGACGAGATATACAGGATCGAAGACGAGCTGTCGGCGGAAGATGAAAATAGTGATATCTTTTTTCTGAACCGGGACAAGGAGGCGGAGGTCGGCGAGGATGCATTTTATTTGATAGATTATTCCCGGAAAATATCCGACGCTACGGACGGATGTTTTGACATTACCGTGTATCCGACGGTGAAGCTATGGGGATTTATCGATGATAATTACAGGGTTCCGACAGATGATGAAATAAAAAAAGCTCTTGATGCTTCGGGCTGCGAAAAGATAATTGCCGAAAAGGGCCCGGACGGGGGCGGAATAGTTAAACTCGGGGAAAATATGGAGATAACTCTGGGGGCCATCGCCAAGGGCTATACCTCGGACCGTGTGATGGAAATATTCAAAGAAAGCGGGGTCGGGCATGCCGGGGTTAGCCTGGGAGGAAATACCCAGGTTCTGGGTACGCGGACAGACGGACAGAAATGGAATATCGGAATAAGAGATCCCGAGGATACCGGGGATATTCTCGGAAGCGTGAAGGTCTCGGACAGGGCGGTTATCACATCCGGGGCGTATGAGAGGTATTTTGAGGAGAATGGAAAGCGATACGGTCATATTATCGATCCTGGCACCGGGTATCCCGCGGAGAGCGGAATCCTGTCGGTATCGATCGTGTCCGGAAGCGGGGTTCTGGCCGACGCACTTTCCACATCGCTGTTTATCATGGGTACGGAAAGAGCGGAAGAATTCTGGCGGAACAGCGCTTATGATTTCGATTTTATTATTGAAGACGAATCCGGAACAGTGTATGTGACAGAGGGCATATATGATGATTTTTCATCGGATAAGGAAGTAGTAAAAGTGACAAAACAGCGCATCTGACATTGATATAAAAGAAAAGCTGTGATAGTCTAATGTGGTTGATTGTGTTTTCAAATCGGAGGAATTTTAAAATGGATTATGCAAAGGAATCATTGAAGCTTCATGAGAAGCTTAAAGGAAAAATCGAAGTTGTTGCCACCGCTTCAGTGGCAAATGAAACAGACCTGAGCCTGGCGTACACTCCGGGAGTTGCCCAGCCCTGTCTGGAGATACAGAAGGATATTGACAAATCATATGAGCTCACCCGCAGACATAACCTCTGCGCCGTTATCACCGACGGAACAGCCGTTCTCGGACTGGGAGATATCGGACCTGAGGCGGGCATGCCGGTAATGGAGGGAAAGTGTGTTCTCTTCAAGGCGTTCGGAGATGTCGATGCCTTCCCGCTGTGCATTAAGACAAAGGATGTGGATGAATTTGTAAATGCGGTTTATCTCATCTCGGGTTCCTTCGGAGGAATCAATCTTGAGGATATTGCTGCACCGCGCTGCTTTGAGATAGAGAGAAAGCTCAAGGAAAAATGCGATATTCCGATCTTCCATGACGACCAGCACGGAACAGCGGTAATTACCCTTGCGGGACTTACCAATGCCCTTAAGGTAGTGGGAAAGAAAAAAGAAGAGGTGAAGGTTGTGACTTCCGGTGCGGGAGCCGCTGCGGTATCTATCGTGAAGCTTCTTCTTTCTGCCGGATTTAAGGATATTATCATGACAGATCGCAAGGGCGCCATATATAAGGGGCGTGAAGGACTTAACTGGATAAAAGAGGAGATGGCGGAAGTTACAAACCTTGAGGGAAAGAAAGGCACGCTTGCCGATGTTATCAAGGGTGCGGATGTATTTATCGGAGTGTCCGCTCCGGGAACGGTCACGACCGAAATGGTAAAGTCCATGAATAAAGATGCGATCATATTTGCCTGCGCAAATCCGACTCCGGAAATTTTCCCGGATGACGCAAAGGCCGGCGGAGCGGCAGTCGTTTCCACGGGAAGAAGCGATTATCCGAATCAGATAAACAATGTTCTCGCTTTCCCGGGAATCTTCAGAGGAACCTTTGACGTCCGCGCGAAGGATATAAATGAGGAAATGAAGATGGCGGCGGCAAATGCTCTTGCTTCTCTCATTTCCGATGAAGAGCTCTCTGCGGAATACATCATTCCGAAGCCCTTCGACCCGAGAGTTAAGGATGCAGTGGCAGCTGCGGTTGCCGAGGCTGCAAGAAAAACGGGTGTGGCAAGAATCTGATGAGCGTTGTGATTATCCTGCAGAGAATGCTGATCCTCTTTGCAATGATGATGATCGGCTATTTCTGCTACAAAAAAGGATGGATCAATGATGATTTTTACGGAAGACTTTCCAAGATCGTCGTTGGAGTTATGAACCCTCTCCTTATTATCAACGGAGTAATAAATAAGGATACATCCGGGATCGGGGACATGATCGGAATAAATCTCATACTTGTGATAGGATATTTCATCGTACTCACGGTGGTAAGCTATCCTCTGGTGAGAATACTCCGGGTTAAGGTGACGGAGAAGGGTCTGTATCAGGCAATGTTTATATTTTCCAATGTGGGATTTATGGGGATTCCCGTGATAAGCAGCCTGTACGGAGAAGTATCGACAATATTTGTCTCATTTTACATATTGGCCTATAATATCCTGCTTTATACCTTCGGGCTTGTTCTGGTGGGAAAATCTGTTCCGGAAAAAGAAAAAAGCAGTTCGGGCTTCAGCTTCAAGAGCATACTTAACACAGGGGTTGCGGCCTGCGTTATTGCGATAGTTATTTTCGCATTCAGGATAAGGGTGCCGGAGTTTGCGGAATCCTTCGTATTTTATGTGGGAAATGCCGCGGTGCCGTGCTCAATGATGCTGGTGGGTGTGGGGCTTGCCAGGGCTGATCTTAAAAAGATGTTCTCGGACGTCAGAATGCTTGTATTTATCCTGATAAGGTCGGTGATCATTCCGGTGGTCATCGCGCTTATTATGAAGTACATTCCTGTTGACGGGGAACTTAAAGGAATCTGCTGCCTGATGTTCGCAATGCCCATCGGAAGCATTGTGGCGCTGGTGGCAAATAACGCCGGGGCCGATGATCAGATGTGCGCGCAGGCGTGTGCGCTCAACACGCTTTTCAGCGTTCTGACAATACCTATAGTGACGGCGTTCTTTGCTTTGTGGTAAATATAAAAAATGTAAAAAGGTGCCAGGCACATGATATACATGTGCCTGGCACCATTTTTACATTTTTTAAAAATCGTTATGTTCCGAGAACTTTTGCGGTCTTGGGATCGAACATTTTTTTCCAGTAGAGCTTCATTAGGACCACTGCCAGAGTAAAGGACAAAATGTCGGTCAAAGGCCCCGCATACAGATAACCGTCCAGTCCGAATTCCAGCGGAAGCAGCAGCGTGGTCGGAATGTTGAAGAGAAGCTGCCTTGAGAATGACTGTATCGCGGACTGCAGAGGGTATCCTACCGCCTGAAACAGGATGCTTGTGGGAGTGATGATTCCCCACAACGGGATCATGACGAGATATGTCTGCATGCATTTTACACAGAACTCGTTGTACAGCTCATTGCCCGAACCGAACAGCTCCACTATTGCCATAGGGGCAAAGCGGAAAATAAGCCATGCACCCGCAAGTACGCTGCAGGCGATTACAACTACCAGCCAATAGGTCTTTTTTACACGGTCGAACTGACGGGATCCGTAATTATAGCCCCAGATAGGCTGTGCACCGGATGCAAGTCCTATAACAATGGCAAAAAGGATATTGAAGCATTTCATGGTTATTCCCTGGGCGGCCATGGGAATGTCGGGACCGTATACAGAAAGAGAACCGTAATGCTTTATTACATTGTTCTGGACCGCCATGAGAATTACTATCACAAACTGGTTTATAAAGCTGGAAATACCCAGTTTTAAGACGGTTGGGAGCCTCCTCATGCTTATGCGGATCTTTGAAAACTCAAACTTGACCGATTTGAGCCTTGGTATGTATGCAAGAATGATGACCGCATTTACTACCTGGGATATCGCGGTTGCGATTGCAGCCCCGGCAATTCCCCATTTGAATACGTACATGAAGAGCGGGTCCAGGATGACATTGAGAACGCATCCCACAACCAGCGACATCATGCTGTATTTCGGACTGCCGTCTGATCTGACCGTTCCGGCAAAGCCTGCGGCAAAGCAGGAGAACGGAACTCCGATCAATATGTATCTGCCGTATGTCATCGCATAGGGCATTACCTCGTCGGATGCGCCGAACAATCTGCATATCGGACTCAGAAAAATACTGTAGATCACTCCGAGCAGGATGCTTATGAAAAAGAGGCAGACGATTCCGGAGATCACGCCCTCCTGAGCGGCCTCCTTGTCTTTGGCTCCGAGCTTAAGGCTCATATAGGCCGACGTGCCGTCGCCGATGAGCATTGCCGCACCCAGAGAGAATGTGACAAGGGGAAATATAATGTTTGTGGCGGAATTCCCCATATATCCGACAATATTGCCTATGAAGATCTGATCAACGATGTTGTATACGGCATTTACTACGAGTGCCACGATAGATGGAAGTGAGAACTTTCTGATCAGTTTTCCCACAGGCCACGTTCCAAGAATATTTTCAGCCATTGTTTCCTCCTTAATGATTTCACAAATTGTAATTATATTATCTTTGTTTTGGAAAAATCAATAGGAGTCTATTAAAAAACAGTATTGGTTAGTATACATTGATTTTGACGGGCAAATGCAATAAAATAAGAAAAAAGTTTTAATAAGGAGAAGATATTATGAGCATGGGTACAATAGCAATATTAGTAATAGCGGTACTTGTAATCATTCTGATATTGTCCAATGTATGTGTTGTTCCTCAGGCAACTGAGTGGATAATCGAATTTCTTGGAAAATATCATGCGACCTGGACTGCGGGACTTCATCTCAAAATACCTTTTGTTCAGAGGGTGGCAAAAAAAGTAACTCTTAAGGAACAGGTGCTGGATTCACCTCCTCAGCCGGTTATCACTAAGGATAATGTTACGATGCAGATAGACACAGTTGTGTATTTCCGTATTTTTGATGCGAAATTATACACCTACGGTGCGGTTAATCCTATCTCCGCACTGGAAAACCTTACCGCAACAACACTCCGTAACCTGGTAGGTGAGCTTGAGCTTGACGGAACGCTTACATCAAGAGATACGATCAACGGCAAAATGACCACCATTCTCGATGAAGCTACGGATCAGTGGGGAATCAAGGTCGGCCGTGTAGAACTCAAAAACATTATTCCGCCGGCAGAGATCCAGAATGCGATGGAGAAACAGATGAAGGCGGAGCGAGACAGACGTGAGACTCTTCTTCAGGCGGAAGGACACAAGGCGGCTGCGATCACAAGAGCCGAGGGCGATAAGGCGGCTATGATCCTGGCGGCGGAAGGTGAGAGAGATGCCAGAATTGCCAGGGCAGAGGGTGAAGCCCGTGCAATCTATCTGTCAAAGAAGGCCGAGGCCGACGGACTTATCGCATTGAGAGAGGCAGGAGTCGACGCAGCGGTACTTGAACTGAAGAAATACGAGGCTCTTGTCAATGTGGCAAACGGAAGGGCGGCAAAGATAATTGTGCCGACCGACGTGGTGGATACGGCAAAAAAGAGTGTTGTCTTCTCTGAAATGACAGGTCTGGGCGATGTGACCCGGGAGGCAAAGGATGTAAAGATCGAAGTAAAAGAGGATCCTTGCTGCGATAGATTTAATAAGTAGAGAAGTCATTGACGGAAAAAATGAAAATAACAGAGATATTTAAAAACAACAAATGGCTGCAGTTTACTGTCGGAGGCTGCATAGTTGTTTTGTTTTACACGATCCTTCAGCATATAGGAATGATCTTCGGATGGGTAGTTTCTATATGGAATATAGTAATACCCCTTGTACTGGGAATAATCGTCGCATATCTTATTAATCCGATATCGAATTTCTTTGAAAGAAAGGTGTTCTTTCGGATAAAAAATAAGAGCATGGCTCACATGATATCGGTGATCGTTTCTATTATCCTTGTTGTGGCGGTTGTGGTCTGCCTGCTCATCGCAGTGGTGCCTGCGATGCTGAGCAGTGTTATGACGCTCCTTCGAAATTTTGATTTCTATATCAGCGCCCTGGAAAGACGAGTTCTGGAATTCGCCGGAGTGGCCGAAGGTTCGGGATACAATCTCGAAAATGTTACACAAAAGCTCATCGAAATGCTGGAAAATCTTGTGGGTGTTATAAATGCCGACAGCATACTGAAAAACACCCAGGAGATAGGCGGAAGTTTCACAACATTCTTTATCGGGTGTATCTTTGCAATATATTTTCTTATGGGCAAGGAGCGTCTGCTTAAGGGAACAAAAAGCGTCTGCAGGAAGATTCTGAAGCCCGACAGGGCGGAGGCTTTTATGGCATACTGCGGAAGATGCCATAATATTCTGCTCAGATATATAGCATTCAGCCTTCTTGATGCGCTTATTGTGGGAGCGGCGAATGCCGTTTTCATGGTTATTTTCGGAATGAGGTACGCATCGCTTATCTCTGTGGTGGTGGCAGTTACAAATCTTGCCCCAACCTTCGGACCGATAGTCGGATGCGTTTTCGGAATGTTTATCCTGCTGCTTATTAAGCCGTCCTGGGCGGTTGCATTTTTGATATTTACCATAATCATTCAGACGATAGACGGTTATATCATCAAGCCCAAGCTTTTCGGCAACAAACTGGGAGTATCGGGACTTCTTATACTTATCTTTATCGTATTGGGCGGAAGAATATTCGGAGTTGCGGGAATCCTGCTCTCGATTCCTCTTGCGGCCATTGCTCAGTTTACCGTTAAGGAGAGTCTTGTTCCCTTCACTCACAGCATGCGAAGTGAGTCCGGAACGAGCAATAATTCCGGTAAAGGCCTGCATCGGTTCGGAAAGGCCGTTTTTTCGGGGAAATCCGATGACGGAGATGACAATGACGGAAATGATGTGCCCGATGAGGGTCGGAAAAAATATCAGGACGATTCGGAGAACAGATGAATTTTAAAAGGAGAGAATCAAAAGAACTCTATATCGAAAAAACATATATCAATCCGGACGGCAGTGAGCTTCCGGTTCTGGCAAGTCCGGGCCTTGAAAGGTTTCCCGAGATAACCCACTTCTTCACAACAAGAAAGGGCGGGGTGAGCAAAGGGTTCCGGGAAAGCCTGAATTTCAGCGCGGCGATCGATGAGCGCGAAAATGTGATGGAGAACTTTGACAGAGTCGCATACGCATTGGGAATCAGCCGGAATGATATTGTTTGTACCCAGCAGGAGCACACTGCGAATATTGTAAAGGCGGAGCGCTGTGACGGAGGAAGAGGTCTTTCTCCGGATTTTTCCTACAGCGAGGTTGACGGAATCGTAACCGATGTCCCGGGGCTTGCAATATCGGCCTATACGGCTGACTGCCCTCCGGTACTAATGTACGATCCTGTTAAAAGAGCTTTGGGGGCAGTTCATTCCGGATGGCGCGGAACCGCAAAAAGGATAGCGGCGCTCGGAATTGAAAAGCTGACGGAATTTTACGGAACAGACCCGTCTGACGTCGTGTGTGCGGTGGGACCAAGCATATGCATGGACTGCTATGAGGTAGGAGCCGAGGTGGCGGAGGTATTTATCAGGGAATTTCCCCAACATACGGACAGTATCCTTTTCGACAAGAAAAAGGATGGCAAGTATCTTCTGAATCTGTGGAAATGTATCGAGATATCTCTGGAGGAGGCTGGGGTAAGACCCGAAAATATTTCTGTTACCGATATTTGTTCGTGCTGCAACAGTGATCTGCTTTTTTCTCACAGGGCAACCGGAGGAAAAAGAGGAATAATGGGAGCTTTTATTATGATCAATAAAGACGGGGAGGAAGAGTAATGTACAAAATTGAACCCAGAAACATAGCGTTATATGTAATACTGACAATAATAACCTGCGGATTTTTCGGCTTGTATTGGCTTTACAAGCTTGCTGAGGACATGAATAATCTCAGGGGAGATGAGTTTCAGACATCTCCGGGACTCGTTGTTGTATTTTCGATAATCACCTGCGGAATCTATGAGATGATATGGTTTTACAAGGCCGGAGCGACTGTTGACGACATCAGAATCAAGCAGAATATGGCACCGGGAAGCAAGGGAATACTGTATCTCCTGCTTGTGGTTTTCAGACTGGGAATCGTATCATACGGGCTGCTTCAGAATGATTTTAACGAGATGTCGGAAGGAATGGATTTCTGATAACGGAAAAATGAACGAAACAGACCTTAAAAAAGTTATAAAACAAGACGATAAAAAAGTGACAGAACAAGACATAAAAGAAGACAGTAAAAAAGACGTTTTAAATGTCGGTAAAAAAGACAATAAACGGGACAGAATAGTAAAGGTTATATTCATTTCGGGGCTGTTGGCGGCAATTGCGGCAGCCCTTGTTTTTTTATTCCTGAAAGGGATCGGTATCCCGTGCATCTTTAATCTGACGACCGGGCTTCTGTGCCCCGGATGCGGAATAACCAGGATGTTTATGGCACTTTTTGCAGGAGACTTTGCCGCTGCCTGGGAATACAATCCCGCCGCAATGATAATTCTCCCGATACTTTTAATAATCCTTATCAAAATGGCATTCGGGTATATCAGATCCGGGAAAACGGAAGTTTCCCGGGCGGAGGAGGTTATCCTGATCCTGATGGCGGCAGGACTTGCTGTATTCGGCATTTTTAGAAATATCATATAAAAAGAGTAAGAGCCCGTTCATAAGAACAGGCTCTTACCTTTCATAAGGAAATTCGATTATATTGAATGATAATTACCAAAGCTTCGCAAGGATGGCCTTGATGTCATCCTTTGTCACTTCACGCGGATTCGTGAGTGTGCACGGATCGTTAAGTGCGTTCTCAGCAATTATATCAGATGCTTTGAAGTAGTCAACAGCATTTATACCTTTTATTTCGGAAATGTGCTGCGGCATGTTCATTTCATGCATCATAAACTGAGTCCAGCTGATAAGTGAACGGACACCCATTACCTGGTTGTTACTGGAAAGACCGAGGAGATGGGCAAGCCTGGTGTAACGCTCAACGGAAGGAAGGTATTCCTTCTGACTTCTGCTCTTGAGTGTAATATCGGAATTAAATTCGATAACGTGCGGAAGAAGCATCGCATTTGCACGGCCGTGAGGAATATGGAACATTCCGCCGAGCTGGTGAGCAATACTGTGGTTGATTCCGAGAGATACCGCATTGAACGCAAGACCTGCCATCGTAGATGCGATATGCATTTTCTGGCGGGCATGAGTATCATTGTTGTCATAATATGATCTCAGAAGGAACTGACCGCTGATCTCAACAGCTTTTTCCGCAAGCGCTGAAGAAAACTCATCATGCTTGTTGCTTACATAAGCTTCAAAGGCATGAGTGATGACATCCATACCTGTATCTGCCGTGATCGATGCCGGAACAGATTTTACAAGCTCCGTATCGAGAATAGCTTCATCGGCGAGAAGATTGTCTGAAACGAGCGGATATTTCTTTCCTGCCGTGGTATCGTTTACAACGGCAAAGGATGTTACCTCTGATCCGGTTCCGCTTGTGGTAGGAATGGCAATGAGACCTACATAACCGTAATTGTCCGCTCTGCGGGCACATTCTCTGATAGCTTTTGCCGAGTCGATTGCAGAACCGCCGCCGATAGATACCACGCAGTCTGGTCTGTATTTAAGAAACTCCTCGACTCCGAGCTGAATCTTTTCGATCGGGGCATCGGGGACAACATCACTGAAAACATAACAATCTTTATTGACTGATTTCAGTCTCTCTGTAACTCTGTTTATCATCCCGCTTGACACTACAAACGGATCCGTAATAACCATGATCCTGTTGTAAGAGATCTCTTTGAGACGATCCAGTGAGTGTGAGCCGAAATGAATAGTAGGATGTATGCTAAACGTTCTCATCTTAAATTCCTCTGTTTCTGTTTTATATCTGTCCGTATAGAAAGACTAACGGTATTTTCATATGTAATACATTATACTAGCTTATAGGACGATGTGTCAAACTTTTATCATTTGAAATTAGTGAAAAAAAATGTGTTAAATAAGATGATATTTGTAATATTTGCACATATTATTTGCGAAAAGAAAATATTGTGAAATAATAAACAAAAAATAAAAAATATTACACAAAAGAATTGTGCATCTTTGAGATAGATTGCATAAAGGTATTGTGATAAATTTATCAAGACAGCAATAAGTTGTATCACATGAGACGAAAATATATATAGGAGGCACAATATGGCACGTTTTACATTACCGCGTGATCTCTATCACGGAAAAGGATCTCTTGAGGCGCTCAAAACATTCACAGGAAAAAAAGCCGTGATATGTGTAGGCGGCGGATCTATGAAAAGATTCGGCTTTCTTGACAGAGCTGTAAGCTATCTTGAGGAAGCAGGAATGGAAGTCAGGATAATCGACGGTATCGAGCCGGATCCGTCAGTTGAAACCGTAATGAAAGGTGCGGAAGTAATGCTTGAATTCGAGCCGGACTGGATCGTTGCGATCGGCGGAGGATCACCTATAGATGCGGCAAAAGCTATGTGGATCAAATACGAGTATCCTGAGTGCACATTTGAGGATATGTGCAAGGTGTTCGGTATTCCGACACTGAGAAAGAAAGCACATTTCTGTGCCGTATCATCAACATCGGGAACAGCAACCGAGGTTACAGCTTTCTCGATCATTACAGATTATCAGAAAGGAATAAAGTATCCTATCGCAGATTTCGAGATCACACCGGATGTTGCTATCGTTGATCCGGAGCTTGCTGAGACAATGCCTCAGAAGCTCGTTGCACACACCGGAATGGATGCAATGACACATGCCGTTGAGGCATATGTTTCCACCGCAAACAGCGATTTCACAGATCCGCTTGCAATCCATGCGATTGAAATGATCATGAATGACCTTGTTGACTCATACAACGGAGATATGGATGCAAGAGACCGTATGCACAATGCCCAGTGTCTCGCAGGAATGGCTTTCTCAAATGCACTTCTCGGAATTGTTCATTCTATGGCACATAAGACAGGAGCTGCATTTGCCGATTTCGGAGCGCATATTATCCACGGTGCGGCCAACGCAATGTATCTTCCTAAAGTTATTGCATTTAACGCAAAGGATGAGACCGCTAAAAAACGTTACGGAGTAATCGTTGACTACATGGGAATTGCAGATAAGAACGCATCCGACGATGAAAAGGTGAAAGCTCTTATAGAGTATCTCCGCGGAATGAACGATGCGCTCAATATCCCGCATTGCATCAAGAATTACGGAGCAGACAGCTATCCGACAGAGCAGGGATTCGTTCCGGAGGAGGCATTCCTTGAGAGACTTCCGGAGATTGCAGCAAATGCGATCCTTGATGCATGCACAGGTTCTAATCCGCGTCAGCCAAGCCAGGAGGAGATGGAGAAGCTCCTGAAGTGCTGCTATTATGATACTGAAGTGGATTTCTGATAAAAGAGATCACTTATAAGATAAATTCTTGTTCATTTTACCTTCATATGAGAAAGAAAAGGAGAGACCCGTCAAAAAGGTCTCTCCTTATTCTTTTTTCAAAAAAAATTATGTGTTATAATCCTACCGTGGTTTAAAATCAGGATTATTGCGGAAAGGAGGCTTATTTTGGAAAACGAAGAGATACTTGATTCGGTCATAGAGGAAAACGATAATTCCATACATGGTATAGGTATCAAGGATTTTGAGCTGGAAGAGTTCAAAGAGGCGATAATAAAAGCCGACCACGAAGCTCTGGACAATGTCTACGATAGTTTTCAGCCGGCGGATATTGCGACGGAGCTGGAAGAATTCGATGATGACGAACTTGCTCAGTCGGTATCTCTTTTTTCGGATGAACAGCTGGCGGAGATAATCGAGAATTCCGATGAAGATATGCATATAAGGATAGTCAAATATCTTGATAACGGATCCGTGCTTAAAATATTCAAATTTATGGCAAAGGATGACGTTGCCGACTTTCTCGGCAATATCCCGACGGACAGGAGAAAACAGATCGTGGATCTGATGACCGGCGGCGATAAACGAACGATCCATGAGCTTCTGGGATATTCCGAGGATTCTGCCGGAGGATTGATGACTACAGCCTATATTGCTTTGAGTGAGACTCTCAGCACTATAGATGCATTGAAAAAAATCAAGCAGATCGGTCCGAAAACAGAGGTAATCGAGACAATATTCGTTCTGAACCATGCAAAACAGCTCATCGGAACAGCCGACCTTAGAGATATTCTTGTCGCAGGCGAGGAGGATCTCCTTCGTGACATGATAGAAGGCGATGCCGAGCCTATCTGCGTCGAACCCGACGTAGACCAGGAGGAAGTATCGAGGCTGTTTGCGGAATACGACCTTAAGGTTTTGCCTGTAGTAAACAAGCGCAGAGCGATGCTGGGAATTATCACAGTCGACGATATCATCGACGTAATCAATGAAGAGCATACCGAGGATCTGTACCAGATGGCCGGTGTCGGCAAGGAAGAAAGTCTTGACAATTCCATTCCGGAATCAATAAAGATGCGTCTTCCCTGGCTTCTGGTAAACCTTCTGACAGCCTTTCTGGCGGCTGTTACGATAAAAGCGTTTGAGGGCGTTATTCAGCAGGTGGTTGCGTTGTCCGCCACCATGACAATAGTATCCGGAATGGGTGGAAATGCCGGAACCCAGACACTTTCTATCATGATAAGGTCGATAGCGCTGGGTGAAGTCGAATTCAAGGACTGCTGGAAGATTCTTTTAAGAGAGGTAATGATCGGTCTGGCGAACGGTTTTGCAACGGGACTTGCAACAGGGCTGATCGTATGGCTGATGTACGGAAACATATATCTGGGAGTTATAATACTTATGGCTATGATCGGCAATCTGATAATAGCCGGTGTTTTCGGAATTCTTATCCCGGTAATATTAAAGGTGCTGAAGCTTGATCCCGCACTCGGATCAACGGTCTTTGTAACTACCGCAACGGATGTGCTCGGATTTTTTATTTTTTTAGGGCTTGCATCTATGTTTTTACCTCTTCTCGCATGACAGAAACGATCGTGATATTTCACAGGAAAGTGAGGGGGATTTTCCAGTGAAGTAATATGTTCTGCGGGCAGGATAATTACCGGTTAACCAAAAGAAATTGCTTAATAATAAGGAGATATAATGGATATTTTTGAAAAATGTTTTAAACCTCAACTTCAGGATCAGTTAAGAGATGCCGGAATTTATCCGTATTTTCATTACCTCGAGACAAGACAGGCTCCCGAGGTAGTGATGGAAGGCGGAAGGAAGATAATGCTGGGGTCAAACAATTACCTCGGACTTACCACATGTCCGGAGGTGATGGAGGCCGGAATCAAAGCGATAGAAGAGTTCGGAACGGGCTGCTCCGGATCCAGATTTCTTAACGGAACTCTTAAAATGCATCTGGAGCTTGAGGAAGAACTCGCTGATTTCCTGAGGAAGGACGGCGTTATCACATTTCCGACAGGGTTCCAGTCAAATCTGGGTATTATCAGTGCTCTGGTGGGAAAGGACGATGTTGTAATTCTTGACCGGGAGGATCACGCGTCAATATATGACGGCGTAAGGCTCGGATACGGAAAGATGCTAAGATATCACCACGACGATATGGAGGAGCTTGAGAGAATGCTTCAGAAGGTGCCTGAAAACAAGGGAAGCCTTGTTATCACGGACGGTGTGTTCTCGATGAGCGGAGGAATTGCAAAGCTTCCGGAGATTTCAGCGCTGTGCAAAAAATACGGAGCACGCCTCATGGTAGATGATGCGCATGGTCTGGGAGTTCTGGGAGAAGGCGGCCGGGGAACCGCAAGTCATTTTGACCTGGAAAATGATGTTGACATTTATATGGGAACGTTCAGCAAGTCCCTGGCATCCCTGGGCGGATATATGGCGGCAAGCGAAAAGGTGATAGATTACGTTAAACACAGCTCCAGACCGTTTATCTTTGCCGCATCGATACCTCCCGCTCAGTGTGCATGCGCACTGGCTGCGCTCAGGTATTTAAGGAAACATCCTGAAATCGTAAAACAGCTGAGCGACATTGCGGATTATTTCAGGGAATGCTTAAAGAAGAACGGCGTTGAGATAGTGGAGGCATCGACTCCGATAATTCCGATTTATACGGGAGATGCAATGAGAACTCTTAAGGTGGTTCATGAGATATATGAAAAAGGAGTATTTGTCAATTCGGTTCTTCCGCCTGCTGCTCCCGAAGGAAACTGTATGATAAGAACAAGCTGTATGGCAAATCTGACAAAGCCGCTTGTTGAGGAAGCTGCTGACATCATTGCTGAAGTTCTGAGAAATAATTAATAGTGAAAGATATGGAGAAGAAGGTTGCGGTGGTAACCGGAGGAACTTCCGGAATCGGACTTGAAACGGCAAAGGCGCTTGCCGCATCGGGATGCATGGTGTATACGATTTCCAGGAGAAAAACGGGAGCCGGGGGACTTAAGCATATCAGCTGTGATATCACGGATGAGGCTTCGGTGGAGAAAACTGTGGATTCTATTCTGAAATCCGAAGGGAGGATAGATATCCTCATAAACTGTGCGGGATTCGGAATTGCGGGGGCTATTGAGTTTACCGGGACAGCCGATGCAAAAAAGCAGTTTGATGTTAATTTTTTCGGGATGGTATGTGTGACAAAAGAAGTACTTCATTCCATGAGAGAGCGCGGAAGCGGAAGAATAGTTAACATAAGTTCGGTTGCGGCTCAGGCATCCATTCCTTTTCAGGCATACTATTCCGCTTCAAAGGCGGCTGTAAACAGCTATTCCGCATCTCTTGCAAATGAAATGAAAAGCTTTGGCATATCTGTTACCGCGGTTATGCCGGGTGATATCAATACCGGATTTACGGAGGCAAGAGAGAGTACCTTTTCCGGAGACGATGTTTTCGGCGGAACCATACGCAGGAGCATCGGCAAGATGGAGAAGGACGAAAAGAACGGAATGGATCCCGGGACGGCGGGGAGATACATTGCAGGGATAGCACTTAGAAAAAAAGTGAAGCCCTTGTATGCGGTCGGAGGATTGTATAAATTTCTGTGTTTTCTTCTTAAGATACTGCCATGTAAATTGGTGAACCGTATAATCGAGATCATGTATATGTGATTACGGACCTGTCGGGCGGATGCTTATCCAGCATCTGCCTGTTTGTGTTTTACGGGAATGTTTTTTCAGTCAGATATTTCATTTTCATGCTTTTCGATTTTTTGGATGCCATGCACCCTGAATTGCCGGTAATATTATTAAAATATAAAATTTACATTAAGGTTTGCCGCAAAATATTGTGAATTTTCGGGGTTTGTAATAATATTTTTCTAATCATATTATTACGGGAAAGAAGAAGGTTTTTTATGAGAGATAAGATTTCCAGATTTATGGCAGGAAGATACGGAAGCGACCAGCTTTCAAGGGCGGTTTCCGTTCTTGCGATCGTGCTTATAATTGTTGAACTGTTTACCCGGTTTACGCCGATCTCCGTGGTTGTCCTTGCACTCCTTATATGGATCTATTTCAGGACGCTGTCGCGCAATATTTACAAAAGGTCCGAAGAAAACCGCAAATATCTGGTATTCAGGAACAAGATAACAGGATTTTTCAGAAAATGGAAAAACAGGGCAAAGCAGAGCGGAACATACAGATTCTATCATTGTCCGGACTGCAGGCAGACCGTGAGAGTTCCGAAAGGCAGGGGTAAAATAGAGATCACCTGTCCGAAATGCCATGCGAAATTTATAAAAAAATCCTGATCAGTGGAGGCCGAAGGTGTTTGGTTATATCGTAGTTAATCAAGATGAATTAAAGATAAAAGAATATAATAAGTATAAGTCTTATTACTGCGGTCTTTGTCAGAGCCTGAAGAAATCATGCGGTTTATCCGGTCAGATTATTCTTTCGTACGATATGACTTTTCTTATCGTTCTTCTTGAGGGACTGTATGAAAAACCTGTTTCCTCCGTGAAGAAGACCTGCATTGCTCATCCGTCTAAAAAACAGAATATTTTACGGAATGAGATTACGGAGTATGCCGCAGATATGTCGCTGCTGCTCATGTACTATAAGCTCATGGATAACTGGTTTGACGATAAGGATATGAAGAGCAGGATCCTTGCCGAAAAACTCAGAAAAAAGAAAGAAAAGATCGCTCACAAATATAAGGATAAATGTGAAGAAATTGCAAAATGCGTCAGAGAAAATGTAAAAAACGAAAAAAAGGGCGTTTATGACATTGACCTGATGGCGGGAATATCCGGTAAAATGCTGAGTGCGGTATTTTCGTACAGGGATGACGAATGGAGCAAAGAGCTGAGAACGATCGGGTTTTATCTCGGAAAATTCATTTATCTTCTCGATGCATATGAGGATCTTGAGGAAGATATCAAAAAACACAGATTCAACGTGTGGCTTCCATACAAGGACAGAAAAGATTTTGATGCGTGCGTGGAAAACACTCTCACACTTATGATGTCGGACTGTGCCCGTTCTTTTGAGAGGCTTCCCATAGTACAGGATGCGGATATTCTCAGAAATATTATTTACTCCGGGGTATGGACGAAATATAATGAGCATAAGAAGAAAAAAGAGAAGGAAGATATATAATGATCACCGATCCTTATAAAATTTTGGGAATTGACTCGGGCGCATCGGATGAGGAGTTGAAAAAAGCATATCGTGCACTGAGTAAAAAATACCACCCGGATGCGAATCCTGATAATCCTCAGGCTGCGGAGGCAAAATTCAAGGAGGTTCAGGAAGCATACAGGCAGATAGTCGATGCAAGAGAGCGCGGAACAAGTGCATACGGTCCGGGAAACTCAGGAGGATATTCCGGAGGGTACGGAAATTATTCAGGAGAACGAGGAGGCTATTCGCAGTACGAAGATCCGTTCGGAGGAATGTTCGGAGATTTTTTCAGACAATGGCAGCAGGCAAATCAGCAGCAGTACAGCTCGTCAAATGAACCGAATGAGATGCGTGCGGCAGCTAGCTATATCAATAACGGATACTACAAAGAGGCTTTGACCGCTCTGGCTCAGGTTCCTGAAATGTCGAGAAATGCGCGATGGTATTATTACAGTGCCATGGCAAACCGGGGAGCCGGGAATAACGCCACCGCAATTCAGCATGCAAGAAGAGCGTGCGACCTGGAGCCGGGAAACCAGATATATGCAAGCTTTCTGAATCAGCTTCAGTCAGGAGGAACCTGGTATCAGCAGAGAGGGGAATCCTACGGACCTGTGACAAGCGGCGGAACATGCTGTTATCCGTTCTGCGCTATGCCTTTCTGCTTTCCGTGTTTCTGCGGTCCGTGCTGTTGATTCAGGATTGAGAAGAGGCGCCTGTATTAAAAATATATTCTGCCGAGGCAAAAGAAACGATATCGCCGGAAACAAGCTTATGCGGAGTGTCCGGCGTTATTTTTTCGCCGTTTACAAAGGTACCGTTTCTGCTGTTTAGATCAACAACAGAGTATTCGCAGTTTTTTAAGGATATCCCGGCATGAATTCTGCTGACGGTGGAATCGGAGATGACGATATCGGAAGCACGGGGATTTTTACCGACAATGACGTTGTCTTCGCATATCATTATCTGTTTTTCGGAGGCGGAGCTTCCGTTATGAACAGATGTGTTAAAAGGAATAAGATATGCATGATTACGGGTTTCCTCACACATGTATTCAGTCAGGGCATCGGAATCATTGAATAATTCGGTATATTCTTCGTCTGTATTTTGCACGAAAAGACTTTCACCTGATTTTTGTACAAATGGCGGGCTGTTTCCGATATCCGGTGATTCCCACATTTCCGAGGATGCGGAATTGCCCGAGGACGATTTTTTCCTGGTATCCGGAAAAAAATCAGAAGTCTCCTTTTGTTTCTTTTTTAAAGTAAAAATGAGTGCTCCGGAGGCGGCAAGTATCAATGTTCCTGCTATAAAAGAAAAATCGGGGAAAGAATCGGGACTGAACCGGACAGCGGCATAAATTATGCCGATTATTCCCATCAGAACTCCGAGTATTTTTATTATTCCAAGGATCTTCTTTTTATCTATATCAAAGTGTAAGTTCAGTTTACCGGCTTTTCTGACTTTATCATCGTCTTCACTTCCTGAGAAATAAAACGAATCAATATCTTTCATGAGCTGAATGTCATCAAAGCTTTCGCTGCTGCGGGAAGAGTGATCATCCGGCACTGGAATGCGGCTGGGCACTTCTCCGGAAAACAGTATTTTATAGAGATCGTCAATAATGAATCCCGGATCCAGTGTTTTCCGAAAAAGCTCGTAGCCCAGCATGACAGCCCCGTTGTCATTTCGATCTATCTTTCCAAGAAGCTGTTCTATGAACCGGTTCAGTTCGGTTCTGAAATCCCTGGGATCGGCGGGTGCAAAGCAGAGGAAAACTTTCAGCGGATCGGGAGAGATATATATGTATTCCGGATCCATTATCAGAAACTGTTCATCCAGAAGGTAATCCTGCATTGTCAGGATAGCGCTGAAGATCTCAGATAATATTTCAACCAGAAGCTTTTTATCCGGCTCTTTTTTGTGGAAAAATGAAAGCAGCGTTTGCTTTGATGTGATGTCGTACCTGATTTCCGTATGGTCGTTGCTGTACAGAACGGAGCAGGGCAGGAATCCGCTGATAATGTTGGAGGTAAGCAGATCGAGCTGATAAGAATGTTGTAGTTCCTGATTGCTTGCTGTCAGAATAAGATAGCTTCGATTTAATTCCTGTGTAGTTGTCAGATCCATTTCATTCTCCGATCATATTTTATTGCTTAAGGGCTGTGCTTAATAGCTGATATTTCTTAACAAATACCGAAGGACTGCATTTTTCATAGGTACAGTCTTTTTTTAATTTAAAATTGAGGAACCTGAAAACACCTTCTGTGGAGGCGGAGACAGACACATTTCGAGAATTGTCGGATTCGGTGACGGACATGCTGCACTCTTTCATGGCAAAGAGTGATAAAGGAGGGGCTTCTTTTCCGGAGACTGATATTTCACAGGCTTTTATTTCCAGATAGCTGCGATTGTGTATGTGGGCGTTGAGATATATGACACTGAAAATTACTATAAGAATTACCGGGAATACCAGTGCTGCTTCCACCGTAAAGCTTCCTTTTATCAGATATTCTTCATGGGATTTTTTAGATGATATCGTTTTAGCGGGCATATTTTTCATTTGTATATTAATCCTTTTTGCGTTTTTTTATGCGGAGAATATTTTTGAGATCATCAGGTAACTTGCAAGGCCTGCAGCAAGAAAGGGAATAAACGGGAATTCCGCAGAGCGATTTCTTTTGATACCGAAAAGAAACAGGGCATAGATCGATGATATGAACACTGACAGGCATAGAAACGGAATGACCGACGAAAAACTTATGTATAGTGACACTACAATGACGGAAAGACCGTCTCCTAAACCTATCCCACCGCGGGTTATGAACGAAAATGCCGTAAGCAGGATGCCCGGAATAAGAGCACACAGTAATTCAGGGATCGATCTTTTAAATAAAAATATAGATAAAAGAATGCCTGAGAATCCAAACAGTATCGATGGAAGCAGGGGGATTGTTTTTGTTCGGATATCAAAAAAAGAATTAATTATGAGGTATATTAAAGCAGCTGCTTCTTTCATTGTTATTCTCGTGATAATGCCGCGTCT
>JBMNQZ010000022.1:0-27646 GCA_050944395.1 Lachnospiraceae bacterium | reverse complement strand
ATGGGAAAACGACCGGCACACCAATTGCGATCGTTATTCCGAATACTTCGACAAGGAGCAAGGATTATTCGGGATCAAGATTCCTGGCAAGGCCGGGGCATGCGGATTTCACCGCGAACTGCAAGTACCATGGGTTTGAGGATTACAGGGGCGGCGGACATTTCAGCGGGAGGATAACTGCCGGACTGGTGGCAGCCGGAGCCATCGCCATCAGCGCCCTGAAGAAAAAAGGGATATATATCGGGACTCACATTGCCGAAAGCGCCGGTATAAAAGACAGATCCTTCGATAATGTCAAGGAGGATATAAAATCGCTGTGTGCAATGGATTTTGCCGTACTTGATGCCGAAAAGGCTCAGACGATGCGAAGCTCAATGGAGGATGCGGCAAGAGAGGGCGACAGTGTCGGAGGAATACTGGAAACCGCTGTGTGGGGCGTTCCTTCCGGAGTAGGAGAGCCCTGGTTCGATACGATGGAGGGAGTGCTTTCCCATGCTCTTTTCGGAATCCCTGCGGTCAAGGGAATTGAATTCGGAAATGCGTTTGAAATGACCTCATGCAGAGGAAGTGAGTACAATGACGAGTTCTATATGGACGGTGAAGAGATACGCACGCGAACGAACAATAACGGAGGAATTAACGGGGGAATTACCAACGGCATGCCGATAATGTTCAAATGCGCGGTAAAACCGACTCCTTCTATATATAAAAAACAAAATACCGTTGATTTTTCAAAAAATGAGGATGCTGTTTTAAGGATAGAAGGAAGACACGATCCCGCTATTATTCACAGAGCCAGGGTAGTCGTGGACAGTGTGACGGCGATCGTTATCTGCGATATGCTGGCAGAAAGATACGGAACCGATTATCTTGCACAGTGAGGAGAATTACCGAATTATGAAAGTAACAATACGACCGTCTGCACCTTTTGGAAAGGTATACGCACCTCCCTCAAAGAGTATGGCGCACCGTCTGCTCATCTGTGCCGGGCTGGCGAAAGGAAAGAGCAGCGTCAGAGGAATAGCGGACAGCGAGGATATACTTGCTACATCCGACTGTCTGAGGATGCTCGGAGCAGCCCTTGAAAAGCATGGTCGGGATGCTTCGGAAAATGAGACCGGAAGGAGAGATATATCGGAGATTTCCGTTGACGGGGCCGGTTTTGGCCGCTGCTGCGACGAAACGGTTCTTGACTGCAGAGAAAGCGGAAGCACGCTCAGATTTTTTATACCGATATGTCTTCTTCTGGACAGAAAAATAATACTTAAAGGAAGCGGAAGGCTTCTTCAGAGACCTCTGGATGTTTACAGCGATATCTGCAAAGCTCAGGGGATATTATTTGAAAAAAATGATAACAGTGTGACCTGCAAGGGACGGCTTTCGGCCGGGGAATATGTCCTCCCGGGAAATGTCAGCAGCCAGTTTATAAGCGGGCTTTTATTTGCCCTTCCTATCCTTGACGGCGACAGTACTCTGAGGATAATCCCGCCCGTGGAGAGCAGACCCTATATTGATATGACGCTTCAGGCACAGAGAAGCTTCGGAGTTGACTGTTATTGGGAAAACGAAAATACAATAATAATTCCCGGAGGGCAGAGATATATTTCCGGTGATGCCGATGTGGAGGGGGATTATTCCAATGCGGCGTTTCTTGAGGCGTTAAATTTTGCCGGAGGTTCGGTCGAGGTGAAGGGTCTTGCCGAAGAAACCCTTCAGGGAGATTCGGTTTACATAAAATATTTTGATGCGCTTAAGAGGGGTCATGCCGTACTCGACATATCCGATTGTCCGGATCTGGGGCCCGTTCTTTTTGCGGTTGCTGCCATATGCAGCGGCGGAGAATTTGCCGGAACGGCCAGACTAAGGATAAAAGAGAGCGACCGCGCTCTGGCCATGAAAGAGGAGCTGGAAAAATTCGGAATAAGCGTCGAAGTAAATGAGGACAGCGTTTCGGTAAAGAAAGGAACATTAAGAAAGCCCGGGACAGAGCTTGACGGGCATAATGACCACAGGATCGTTATGTCAATGGTGGTGCTGTCTTTGATATGCGGGGGAACTATTGGCGGAGCGGAGGCAGTGAAAAAGAGTTATCCGGATTTCTTTGAGGTGCTGGAAGCGCTTCATGCCGATATCGAAAGGAGCGAAAATTGAGACTTATTAGCGATAAGGATTTTCTGATAGTGGGACTCGGACTTATCGGAGGAAGCTATGCAAGAGCCCTTAAAAGACTGGGATTTCATGTTGAGGCGATCGACACAAAGGAATCCGCTATCGAATATGCCCTGGAAAATGAGATCATTGATGCCGGATATTCGTATGTAAATGAAAAGTGCGTAAGCGATGCGGATGTAATCATTTTTGCGCTTTATCCGGAGGTATTCAGAGAGTGGATTGTCAGATACCAGCATCTTATCAAAAACGGAGTGCTGATAACCGACGTCACGGGTGTAAAGGGCTGTATTGTGAGGGATATTCAGGAATTGCTTCGCCCGGAGATTGAGTTTATTGCCGCGCATCCCATGGCGGGGCGTGAAGTATACGGCGTTGAAAACAGTGACGACAGGATATTCCGGGATGCGAATTTCATTGTGGTACCCACCGAGAAAAATTCAGAGGGTGCGATAGAGTGGTGCAAGGAGCTTGGGCGTATTCTGGGATGCAGAAATGTGACAACGCTTACTCCCGAGGAGCATGATGAAATGATAGGCTTTGTTTCACAGCTGACCCACTGCATAGCGGTTTCGCTCATGACCTGCAATGATAACCCGAAGCTGGTGGATTACACGGGAGACTCGTTCCGTGATCTTACCAGGATAGCCAGGATAAACGAGGATATGTGGTCAGAGCTTTTCCTCATGAACAGGGAGGCACTGCTGAAACAGATGAATGCCTTCGAAAGTGAGTTTGATCTGTTAAAGGAAATGCTTGAGAGCGGAGACCGTGAAGGAATTAAGGAAAAGATGAGATTGTCGACGGCAAGGAGGTCATTGTTTGACAAAAAGTAGGCTTCTGCGCTTAGTTTAAGAGAAGGATAGTGGTGAAATAGGATGAATATGGATTTTGAAAGAAAGCTTGCGATTCCGATGGAGGTCAAGGAAATGTATCCTCTGGAGGGAAAGCTGAAGGCTGTCGTGGATGCCAGGGCAGAGCAGATAAGACGGATATTTACGGGAGAGGATGACAGGATCATTCTTATAATAGGACCCTGCTCGGCAGATAATCCCGACAGCGTCATTGATTATATATACAGGCTCGCGGGTGTTCAGGATAAGGTGAAGGATAAGATATTTATCATTCCCAGAATATATACCAATAAGCCGAGAACCAAAGGCAGCGGATACAAGGGACTTGTACACCAGCCGGATCCGAATGAAAAGCCGGATATGTTTAAAGGTATTATTGCGACAAGGAAACTGCATATGAGGGCACTTGCGGAGACCGGATTTTCGTGTGCCGACGAGATGCTGTATCCGGAAAATTATAAGTACCTTGATGATATGCTTGCATATGTTGCCGTCGGGGCAAGATCTGTGGAGGATCAGCAGCACCGGCTTACGGCAAGTGCGATCGAAGCGCCTGTGGGGATGAAGAATCCCACCAGCGGCGACTATGACGTGATGATGAATGCCATATTTACCGCACAGAATAAGCATACTTTCATTTACAGAGGCTGGGAGGCTCATTCGCACGGAAATCCTCTTGCCCATGCGATTCTCAGAGGATATACGAATTCCCACGGTGAATCGAGACCGAATTATCATTACGAAGACATTATGAGACTCTATGAGGCATATGAGAATACGGAGTTGGCAAATCCCGCGCTTATTATAGATACAAATCATGCAAATTCGGGAAAAAATCCTTTTGAACAGCCCAGAATTATTCATGAAGTAATGACGAACTGCAAGTACAGCAGAAGGATAAGAGGTCTTGTAAAAGGATTTATGGTGGAAAGCTATATTGAGGACGGCAACCAGAAGATCGGTGAGGGCGTTTACGGAAAATCAATTACCGACGCATGCCTTGGCTGGCAGAAATCCGAGAGGTTGATATTTGAGCTCGCGGATATGATATAATGCCAAATAAGGTATGAAAATTATTATCGCCTTGTCTTTTTCTGAAATTTATATTAGACTTATAGTTTAATAAATGATTGGGGTCATGTAAGTGGATTCGAAATGAGGTGTTTAAGTGGATTCAAGAAAGACTGGTTATTTTAATGTGAAGGTTGAACATGAGTATGACATTAAAAATGTTATAGAAAAAGTATATTCCGCGATGACAGAAAAAGGATATGACCCGGTGAATCAGATAGTCGGATATATTATGTCCGGCGACCCGACTTATATTACAAGTTATAACAATGCCAGGAGCCTTATATTAAAGGTTGAGAGAGATGAGCTGGTGGAGGAATTGCTCAGAGAGTATATAAGGAGACAATCCTGGAAGGACTGACGGATGAGAGTACTGGGTTTGGATTTCGGGTCAAAGACAGTCGGAGCAGCTTTAAGCGATCCCCTGGGGATAACTGCTCAGGGACTGGAGATAATAAACAGAGAAAAAGAAAATCATATGCGGAAGACATACAGAAGGATAGATGAGATCATATCCTGCTACGATGTCGGCGCCATAGTGCTCGGATATCCGAAAAATATGAATAATACAGTAGGGGACAGGGCGAAAAAGACAGAGGAGTTCAAGTCTGATCTGGAGAAACGTACCTGTCTCCCGGTTTTTTTGTGGGATGAAAGACTGACCACCGTTGAGGCGGAGCAGACTATGATAGCGGCGGATGTCAGGCGCGAAGACAGAAAGAAATATGTAGACAAGATTGCGGCTGTCCTTATTCTTCAGGGATGGCTTGATGCGAATGCCGGACTATTTGAGGAGCTGGCATCAAAAAGAGATAGTTGACAGATAAAGAATTGAATATTACTCACACAGGTGAGATGATAGATAAAGATTATGGAAAAATTATTTTTTACAGATGAGAACGGAACGGAAAAGGGATTCTTTGTTGAGGCCGAGGTCAGGCTTAACGGAAGCAGATACATCCTTGTAAGCGAGGATGCCGATGGCGATGAGGCCGAGGCCCTGATACTCAAGGATATTTCCACAGCGGAAAGCGAAGAGGCAGAATTTGAACTTCTCGAAGATGAAAGGGAGATAGATGCCCTCTTGCCACTGTTTGCGGAAATATTCGAGGGAGAAGATATCGATTTCGAGTATTAAGGAGGATTATTTGAAAGTATCAAAAAAATTGAAGATTATTCCGCTTGGAGGACTTGAACAGATCGGAATGAATATGACTGCGTTTGAAACAGACGACAGTATTATTATTGTGGATTGCGGTTTTGCGTTTCCTGAGGACGATCAGTTCGGAATAGATTTTGTCATTCCCGACATTTCATATCTTTCAGCCAATATTGAGAAGGTGAAGGGCTTTGTCATTACCCACGGCCACGAGGATCATATAGGCTCACTCCCGTTTGTGGAAAAAGAGCACAATATTCCCATATATGCAACCAAGCTCACCATGGCTCTTATCGAGAAAAAGCTTGTGGAGGCTGGAATTGACAAGGGTATAAAAAGAAGAGTCATCAGATTCGGTCAGTCGGTCAATCTGGGAAGCTTCAGAGTTGAATTTATTAAGACAAATCACAGTATTCAGGATGCGGCGGCACTTGCGATCTATACTCCGGCGGGAGTTGTGGTACACACCGGTGATTTCAAGGTGGATTACACTCCGGTGTTTGGGGATGCGATAGATCTTCAGCGTCTCGGTGAGATAGGGAAAAAGGGTGTTCTTGCGCTCATGTGCGACAGCACAAATGCCGAGAGACCGGGCTTTACCATGTCGGAGAAAACGGTGGGAGCCACATTTGACAGGATTTTCAGCGAGAATAAAAAATCGAGGCTGATTATTGCGACTTTTGCGTCCAATGTCGACAGAGTTCAGCAGATAATCAATTCTGCCGGAAAATACGGGCGGAAGGTGTGCCTTGAGGGCCGCAGTATGGTAAATGTTATCGGCACTGCTGTTGACCTCGGATATGTGAAGGATCCGAAAAAGACGCTTATTGATCTGGAAAATCTGGATAAGTATTCACCGGAGAAGATCGTGCTGATCACGACAGGAAGTCAGGGCGAGTCTATGGCGGCATTGTCCAGAATGGCTGCAAATATCCATAAAAAGGTTCAGATAATGCCGGGAGATACGATAGTTCTCTCATCCACACCCATTCCGGGAAATGAAAAGGCTGTGTCAAATGTAATAAACGAGCTGAATGACCTCGGGGCAAAAGTTATTTTCCAGGATACCCATGTATCCGGGCATGCCTGCCAGGAGGAAATAAAACTTATATATTCACTTCTTCAGCCGAAGTACGCGATTCCGGTGCACGGTGAGAGACGGCATCTCAAGGCTCAGGCTAATCTTGCCGAGTCTCTGGGAATTCCCTCAAAAAATATATTCATGCTTCATTCGGGAGATGTGCTTGAATTATCCGGAAAATCCGCTAAGATAACAGGTAAGGTTCAGGCAGGGAGCGTCTATGTCGATGGTTTGGGAATCGGAGACGTCGGAAATATTGTCATCCGAGAGCGGCAAAAGCTTGCCGAGGACGGGATAATAATCGTTGTTCTTACCCTTGAGGCAGGATCGGGACAGGTACTTGCGGGACCTGATATAATATCGAGAGGCTTTGTGTATGTGAGAGAGGCTGAATCACTGATGGACGAGGCATCTGAAGTAGCCGCGGAGACACTGGAGAGAACTCTCTCGAAGAAAAATGCCGACTGGAACAGGATAAAAAATGACCTCAAATGCAGTCTGGGAGATTTTGTCTGGAAAACAACAAAGAGAAGACCTATGATCCTTCCGATTATCATGGAGGTCTGAAAAGGAGAAACATGGCAGAGGGCAGAAAAAAGAACAAAAAAAGAAATTCGGGATATAATTTTGCATTAAAAGGTATAGCCGGAATAGTTAAATTGCTTCTTCTTGTACTGTGCGTATTTGGAATTATCGCATTAGGAAGGAGTGCCTATGTGTTTGGCTATGCCGTCACAAGCGAGAAGGCGCTGGAGGAGGCACCCGGACACAATGTTGTTGTGGATATAGATGAGGATGCGGATATAAAGGAGATAGCCAAAGCTCTGAAAAACAGCGGAGTAATCGCCGATGCAAATGTTTTTATTCTTCAGGAGAGAATATCGTCATATCACGGCAAGTTAAGAGGAGGAAATTATCGTCTCAACAGCTCTATGACTCCGGAGGAAATCATGGAGGAAATGTCTTATGACGAAGAGAGCGGGGAGGAATCGGAAGCCTAGCACATCGTATATTAAATAACTGCGGTTATTTCGCGAACGATGTACCGGTCACCGTTCATTTTCGCGATGTTGGTATTATTATGGACAGACAGGAAAGAATATCAGTATTTACAGATTCGCTTTATAAAGGAAATCCGAAGTACCTGGTTGAACTTGAGAAGAGGGCCAGAGACGAGTTTGTTCCGGTTATCAGACAGGGAACACAGTCGGCTCTGCGAACATTTCTGGAGATGAAAAAACCGGAAAGAATTCTTGAGGTTGGGGCAGGAATCGGATTTTCTGCTTTGTTTATGGCTGAATTTTCCGATGCCGGGATAACGACAATAGAATTGGATCCTGTAAGAGCCGAAAAAGCGAGGGCTAATTTTGCGGAATATGACAAGGAAGGGCGGATAACTCTTTTTGAGGGAGATGCCATGGACGTCATGAAAACACTTGATGAAAAATTTGATTTCATTTTTATGGATGCCGCAAAAGGCCAGTATATTAATTTTCACAGTGAGGTAATGAGGCTTCTAAAGTCGGGAGGGGTTCTTGTATCTGATAACATTCTCCAGGAAGGAGATATTCTGGAATCGCATTTTGCTGTGGAGAGAAGGAACAGAACTATATATAAAAGGATGCGGGAATACCTCTTTGAGATAACTCACAGCGATGAGCTTACAACATCTGTCTTTTCAATAGGGGACGGAGTTGCGCTTTCCGTAAAGAGATAGATCCGTATTTACGGTCGGAATGGAGACTAAGATGAAAAAACCTGAACTGCTTCTGCCGGCAAGCTGTCTTGAGGTTCTCAAGATCGCTGTCACATACGGCGCGGATGCCGTGTATATAGGCGGAGAGGCTTTCAGCCTGAGGGCGAAAGCCAAAAATTTTTCAAAGGAAGATATGAAGGAAGGAATAGCTTTTGCACACAAAAAAGGCGCAAAAGTCTATGTGACGGCAAATATTTTTGCTCATAATGAGGATATAAAAAAAGCGGAGGATTATTTCCGGGAGCTCGGGGAGATAAAACCCGACGCCATTCTCATTTCAGATCCGGGATTATTTGATATTGCGCGGAGAGTGTGCCCGCAGATCGATATTCATATCAGTACCCAGGCTAACAATACCAATTACGGCACATATAATTTCTGGTATAGAAACGGGGTAAGAAGAGTTGTTTCCGCAAGAGAACTCTCTTTGAAGGAGATAAAGGAGATCCGGGACAATATCCCCGGGGATATGGAGATCGAATCATTTATTCACGGAGCCATGTGCATCTCTTATTCCGGAAGATGCCTGCTTTCCAATTATTTTACGGGAAGGGATGCAAATCAGGGTGCCTGCACCCATCCGTGCCGATGGAAATATCAGATCGTGGAGGAGACCCGGCCGGGAGAATATATGCCCGTTTATGAAAACGAGCGGGGAACCTATATTTTCAATTCAAAGGATCTTTGCATGATTCAGCACATACCCGATCTGTTTGAGGCCGGAGTTGACAGCTTCAAGATAGAGGGAAGGATGAAAACGGCATTGTATGTAGCCTCTGCTGCGAGATCCTACAGAATGGCTATCGACGATTACATGAAGGATCCGGTGCTGTACGAAAAAAACAGGGATCTCTATCTCGATTTGGTGTCGGACTGCACTTACAGGGATTACACGACGGGGTTTTTCTACGGCAGACCGGACTCGGATGCTCAGATATACGGAAGCAACACATATTATAAGGATTATACTTATCTTGGGTTTGTGCGGGGACTCTATTCCTGCGGTGAGGCATTTGACGATCCGGAGATGCCCGATGAGACCAGGGAGGCTGTTTCCGAAAAAGCAAACGGAAGAAAGCTTGTACGCCTGATTCAAAAGAACAAATTCTCCGTGGGAGAGATGATAGAGATAATGAAGCCGGACGGAAGAAATGTCAGGACAGAAGTTCTTGGGATTTTTGACAGTTATGGCAATTCACAGGAAAGTGCGCCTCATCCTGAACAGGAGATATTTGTACTGCTTGACGAGGCTGCCGAAGAGCTTGATATCCTGAGACGGGAAGAATTGTAAAAAAAGTAAAAAAAGTGCCAGGCACCAAATGTACCGGTGCCTGGCACTACTGTTACAAAGAGCGATTTTTCCTTTTTTTGTCTTGACACAGCCCGGATTTGTTCTGTATAATCATCCCACTTAAAATCAATTCACATATCTGACGGGCCGTTCGGTCCGGATATTACCATTTTTATATTTGAATACGAAAGAAGGAATAAGTGTGTTTAGTAAGGTTCTTTCTGCCGCGATCATAGGAGTTGAGGCGATTCCTGTTCAGGTTGAGGCAGATGTAAGCAATGGACTTCCGGGTTTTGTGATGGTAGGGTATCTCTCGACCCAGGTAAGAGAGGCGCAGGACAGAATAAGAGCTTCCTTCAGAAATGCGGGTATTTCGGTTCCGCCCAAAAAGATAACGATTAACCTTTCACCTGCAGATGTCAGGAAAGAGGGATCAAGATTTGACATCCCTATTGCTGCAGCAGTTCTTGCCGCATGCGGATTGATTCCCGAAAGATCCACGGAAGGCGTTGTAATGGTCGGAGAGCTCAGCCTTAACGGAAGGGTAAACAGAGTAAACGGAATACTTGCCACCGTTATGAGGGCAAAGCAGACAGGTGCCTCAGCATGTGTTGTCCCCATGGATAATTATTGCGAGGCGACATTGATCGACGGAATTACCATTGTCGGAATTAATTCCATGAATGACCTTGTCAATTTTCTGAGGTTTGGCGAAATCCCTTCTTCGGACAGCATTTGCGATAAAAAAGGAGGAGGCTTTTTTGCCGGAAGCTTTGAAAATGATGATAATAATTCGGGAAATTCCCCGGATTTTTCCAATGTCAAGGGGCAGGAATTCGCCAAGCGGGCTGCGGTTATAGCGGCCGCCGGATATCACAATATGCTTATGACCGGCCCTCCGGGTTCCGGAAAATCCATGATAGCCTCCAGGATCCCGACCATTCTTCCCGGGCTTTCAAGAGACGAATGTCTTGAGATTACCCAGATATATTCCGTGGCCGGAAAACTTAAAAAAGAAAATCCAATCATAACCGAAAGGCCTTTCAGGGCGCCTCATCATACAATTACGGGAAAAGCTCTTACGGGAGGCGGAATCATTCCGGTGCCCGGGGAGGTGACGCTGGCACACCGCGGGGTTTTGTTTCTTGATGAAATTCCGGAATTCGGGAGAAATGCGATCGAAGTTCTTCGTGTGCCGCTTGAAGAAAAAAAGGTTACGGTGACAAGAATGGCAGGTGCCTGCGAATTTCCCGCAAACTTCCTTCTGATTGCCGCAAGGAATCCGTGTCCGTGCGGATATTATCCGGACATGAACAGATGTAAATGCACATCACAGGAGATAATGAGATATCAGAACAGGATCAGCCATCCCGTTTTGGACAGGATAGATATTCATGTCCGGGTGGAGGGGATGAAATACGATGATATTTCGAACACATATGATGAGAACTCCGAGAAAAATGGCGCGAGAATGTCTTCGAATCAGATGAGAGCGACGGTCAGCCGGGCGTATTCCGTTCAGAAGAAGAGGTTTGAAGGCAGCGCAAATAATATTCATTTTAATTCCGAAATACCGTCTTCTCTTATCGGAGAATACTGTCCGCTGTCCGATTCTGCGGAAAAAGTTCTTAGAGAGGCATTTGAAAAAATGAAATTGTCGGCTAGAAGTTACCACAGGATAATTAAAGTGGCTCGCACGATCGCCGACATTGAAGCTTCTTTCTTTATAGAAGAAGAGCATGTTATGGAGGCTCTTATGTACAGAAACGGTTATTAATCCGGTCATTATGTGAGCGATGTACCGGTGTTGTGAAATTGGAATAGTATTATTCACGGAGAAATCATGGCAGATAATAATGAAATAAGAATCGTGTATGAATATGAATCGGATTTTCCGGACAGACTTCGGGAATTGCCGAAAATGCCGGAAAAAATATTTGTAAAAGGGGAGTTGCCTGATGATATGCCTTCCGTCTCTGTTGTCGGGGCAAGAAAATGCAGTCCGTACGGCAGAAGGATTGCTTATGAAATCGGAATGTATTCGGCAAAAAGGGGAATACAGGTGATAAGCGGAATGGCCGAGGGAATCGATTCGGAGGCACATCGCGGGGCGATGGACGGCGGAGGAAGAACGTTTGCGGTGTTGGGATGCGGGGTGGATATCTGTTATCCCAGGGTGAATAAGGGATTGTATGAGCGCATTTCCCAAAAGGGAGGATTGATATCGGAATACGAAAACGGAACGCCTCCTTTCAGGTATAATTTTCCTGCCAGGAACAGGCTTATAAGTGCGCTGGGAGATGTTGTGATCGTGGTCGAGGGAAAGTTAAAATCGGGCTCGCTCATAACATCCGACCACGCCCTTTCTCAGGGGAAGGCTGTTTTTGCGGTTCCGGGAAGGATAACAGACGAGCTTTCCGGAGGATGCAATATGCTCATTTCCCAGGGAGCGGGAGTGCTGGGAGAGATGGACGATATAATTGAGGCGCTTGAATTGGCATACCCATATAAAAAATGGAAATTTGAAAGAAGAGATGCTTTAAATACAAAAAAATCCGGGGTTTCGGGGAACGCTCGGAAAATTCTGGAATTAATAGGAGATGATCCTGTGCCGGCTTCTGATATTCTTATCAATATGAATATCGGAAACGCAGAGTTTCAGAAAGCTGTATTTGAACTTATGATGAAAGATCTGATATGGGAAATATTGCCTCAATACTATGTGAGAAAATAAAAAAGATACCCGAAATATGGGTATCTTGTATTTCAAATACGAAGTGGCATCACTTTACGGGAAACCAGTCGAAATTTCCTGCTGCCTGGCGCTTTTTTGCCTCTTCAAGCGTGATCTTTTCGGTATCGATATCAAGATAAGCCTGAAGTTTATCTATCCCCTCGCCTGTGTTGTTGTCAACAAGAAAAATTTCCTGGCATCCGCAGTTTTCAAGCCAGCGCCGAACCATAGGAACATTGGCAATGGGTGAATTTATTTTTGTGATTATTCCGATAAGCTGGCGGTTGTTAAATGACTGAATATCGGACATAAACACACAGAACGGCTCATCCGCCGCACAGACAATGGCGATACAGTCAGCTTCAAAGGAAAAGCAGGCAAGACTTGTTCCGAGATACTTCGATTCGGAATATTCTCCGGGAGTATCGATGATGTCATCCTGCGCTATGGACAGCTGTGTCTTTTCGTAATGAAGTTTTTCGCCTTTCAGGGCCTGCATGATCGAAGTCTTTCCGGCTTCACTGCGGCCCATCAGGAATAACTTTTTCATAAACAACCTCTTTATATCGTATTTCAGCTTTCTGTGATATTACAGGTAGTGAAGTGGAGCTCATCTCTCAGGAAATCACGAACAGCGGTAACTGCTGTCCGGACAGCGGAGAGCTCACCTAGAATGATAAGGCTCCCGTTAAAACGATCAAGAAAACCGATAGTAATGTTGGCAGCTTTGTTTGCGATATCAGCTGCAACTGCCGTTGTTTCCCAGGGAGAAAAATGCATCAGTCCAATAGACTCGCCTGTGTGATCTTCGCCTTCGTGCACTCCTATGTGAAGAGCAAGATTTTCATATACACATCTCTGGGAAGAACCTATTATGTGTGCCAGTGTCATCTCGCGGCCGGCAACACGGATTCTTTTATATCTGAAGGTGCCGCCTTCAAGCTTAATATCGGAGGAGCCGAATTTTTCTTTGAACACCGTTTCGACAAACTGGTTTCGGGTGATTCTGTCTTCCATAAGAAACCTTCTTATCTCTTTGTGATAGGGCAGGTTACATATCCGAGAACATCGTGGAAATAATTACATATCTCCGTGAGGGCACTCTGGACATCGGCAAGCTCGCCTGCTATTACTACAGTGCCGGTGAAACGATCGGCAAATCCCAGATATACATCTCCGCTTTTTACGGCGATGTCGGAGGCGATGACCGCTGACTCCGGAGGAGTCATGTTCATGATTCCGATAGCTGATACACCGAAATCGATCGAGGGATTGAGTCCGAGTTTTGTATATATTATAGGATCCGGACCGCCCATTACATGCGCAAGGGTAATTTCCTTGCCGGCAACCGTTTCCTGGACAATACGAATCTGTTCATTGTTGTTCATAAGAAATCCTCCGGTTGAAAAACAATAATGCTTGATTTCACGGGACAGGGTCGAACCACACCCATGATTATGAACATTATATCATAAAGTGTGGCAAAGTCCACTTTTGC
The DNA here is from genome assembly GCA_050944395.1 of Lachnospiraceae bacterium. Taxonomy (GTDB): domain Bacteria; phylum Bacillota; class Clostridia; order Lachnospirales; family Lachnospiraceae; genus Chordicoccus. The sequence goes on along the minus strand of JBMNQZ010000022.1, from coordinate 14,033 downwards.
CTGATAATTTTAGAACATTGCACATTTTTGACAGGCGGACCGCGCGTTCGTTACAGCAGTTTTCCATAGGTCAGCATGTCGTCCCTGAACTTGCACAGCATTTCATTTGTGAGGGAACAGTCATTGAATTCTTCAGTGATCTCTTCCGGAGAAACGAATTTTGCCATCGAGAGCTCATTTGGTTCGATTTCGATATCTTCATCTCCGTCAAGCTCGCAGAAAAATCCAAAAAGCAGGCTGGATGAGTATGGCCACGGCTGAGAACGGTAAAATTTCAGATTCTTTATTTTTACATGAGTTTCCTCGTAGACCTCGCGAATGGCACATTGTTCTATCGTTTCGCCTGCCTCGGCAAATCCTGCTACAAGAGCATAGTTTTCCGAAGTGCTTCCTCGGTATTTTGTGACGAGTATTTTTCCGTTGTTTATCACACCTGCGATTATACAGGGGCATATCCTGGGGTATTCGATGACGCCGCATTCAGGACAGAACATCATTCGTTCTTTTTTGTCATGGACCATCGATGCACCGCACTTTCCGCAGAAACGGGTGGTTTCGTACCAATTGCTCAGAGAAACGGCAAGGGCTGCGGTATATAATTCCTTCTTATTTTTCATTCTGCGGGTGAAAGAGTACTTCACGCGCTGATATTCGAATTCTCCGAAAGCATCCGCGTCATTGACTAAAAAGTATTTTTCACTTCCTATTTTGAAAAGATATCTGATATTTGCGGGAACAGCTTTCATATTTTTAAGGCGCGGAAACGAGATGGAATCATCATGTCTGCCGCTGAACAGCACACACCCGTTTTTGACCGAAATAATGAAATCTTCTTTTTCGGGTTTAATATTTTTATATGTAATGTCAATACTTGTATTTTCAAGCTCCTGTATCATTTTTTTCTCCGAAATTCAAATTTTTCTGATGATGATACCACAAGAATATTTTCGGGTAAAGAAATAATTCTGTATTGACAAAACGGTAAAAGATTATTTTTTTCCTTGATTGTGAATAATAATTGTTATATATTCTTTTATCGAACAAAAATAATCAAGGAGTACCTACTGTTGGCAAAGAATCTTGTGATAGTTGAGTCGCCTGCAAAGGTGAATTCTATAAAGAAATTTTTGGGCTCAAATTATACAGTGAAGGCATCTATGGGGCATGTGCGTGATCTTCCAAAGAGCCAGATGGGAATAGATTTCGAAAATGGCTGTGAGCCGAAGTATATTACAATAAGAGGAAAAGGTGATCTTCTTGCGGATCTCAGAAAGAGTGCAAAGAGCGCATCGACGATTTTTCTTGCAACCGACCCGGATCGTGAGGGAGAGGCAATATCATGGCACCTTGCGGTAGCTCTTAAACAGGATGAGAAGAAATTCAAGAGAGTATCCTTCAATGAGATCACGCGGGATGCCGTAAAGAATGCCATTAAGAATCCACGTCAGATCGATATGAACCTTGTAGACGCTCAGCAGGCAAGGCGCATTATAGACAGGCTTGTCGGATATGAGATAAGTCCGCTGCTCTGGTCTAAGGTGAAGAGAGGTCTGTCTGCGGGACGAGTTCAGTCGGTTGCGGTTAAGATAATCGCCGATCGTGAGGAGGAGATCAAGAATTTTATTCCTGAGGAATACTGGTCCCTGGACGCTTTGTTTGGCGTTCCGGGTTCTTCGAGAGCACTTAAGGCTTCTTTTTACGGAAAAGAAAAAAAGCTGGCATTAAATAATGAAGATATGGTGAAGGAGGTGATCTCCGGGATCAGGGAAAGCCGGTGCGTTGTATCGAATGTTAAAAACTCGGAGAGAGTTAAGAAGCAGCCCCTTCCCTTTACAACCAGTACGCTTCAGCAGGAGGCGTCAAAGCATCTGAATTTCGGAACCGCAAAGACTATGAGGATCGCTCAGCAGTTATACGAAGGTCTTGAGATAAAAGGACAGGGCTCCGTCGGTCTTATCACATATCTTCGAACAGATTCCACCAGGATAGCGGACTCGGCAAAAGAAGCCGCTGAAGCGTATATTGCTGAAAAGTACGGCAAAGAGTACATCGGAGGCGTGGTCAGAGCCGGAAACAAAAACGGGAATGTCCAGGACGCACATGAAGCCATAAGGCCTACGGATATACGTCGTACACCCGCCGTTGTGAAGGATTCTCTCACAAGAGAGCAGTATCGCCTGTACAGTCTCATCTGGGAGAGATTTGCGGCAAGCCAGATGGCTCCTGCGGTATATGCAACCTCGCAGGTAAAGATAAGTGCGGGTGAATACTATTTTACAGCTTCCTCTTCAAAGCTCAGCTTTGCGGGCTTTACCGCTGTCTATAAGGCTGATGACGAGAAGAATTCGGTTCTTCCGGTGATTCCGGAGAAGGGAATGGTTCTTGAATTGAATGACCTTATCCCGGAACAGCACTTTACTCAGCCGCCTGCGCATTACACGGAGGCGGCGCTGGTTAAAACACTTGAGGAGCTGGGAATAGGGCGTCCGAGCACATATGCTCCTACTATTTCGACAATCATTGCAAGAAAGTATGTCATTAAGGAGCAGAAAAATCTGTATCTTACAGAACTGGGCGAAGTAGTAAATGAAATTATGCTTGACTATTTTTCGCCTATTGTGAACGAGAGCTTTACCGCAAATCTGGAGTCCTTGTTTGACGCAGTGGCTGAGGGCCGGATGAACTGGAAGACCATTGTTGAGAATTTTTATCCGGATATCGAAAATCTTGTGAAGCAGGCGGGAGAGAGCCTTGAAAAGATCACGATCGCCGATGAGGTCACACAGGAGATCTGCGAGGAATGCGGGGCAAACATGGTGATAAAATACGGCCCGTACGGAAAATTCCTTGCCTGTCCGAATTTCCCTGCATGCAGAAATACGAAGCAGTATTTTGAGAAGATAGGAGTATCCTGCCCTAAATGCGGAAGTGAGATCGCCAGAAAGCGATCAAAAAAGGGAAGGACCTACTACGGCTGCATCAAGTCGCCGGAATGCGATTTTATGTCATGGCTTAAGCCTGTGGATACAAAGTGCCCGAAGTGCGGCGGATATATGGTGGAGAAGGGCAGGAATATTGTCTGCGCAAACGATAAGTGCGGATATGCACAAAAGAAACAGGCGGATAATAATCAATAAATGCCGCTGATGAAATTTATAAAAAATATTTCGATAATTTGTCCAAAGTTGTTGACATTCAACGAATAAAGGACTATATTACTCAGTGTTAGCACTCGAAGATATTGAGTGCTGATTAATTCACACAGGAGGTTATTGAAAATGAAATTAGTCCCATTAGCAGACAGAGTAATTTTGAAGCCGTCAGAAGTTACGGAGGAGACAACAAAATCAGGAATCGTGCTTCCTGGTCAGCAGAAAGAAGGTCCGCAGGAGGCAGAAGTAGTTGCTGTAGGCCCCGGCGGTTTAGTTAACGGAAACGAAGTGGAAATGGTTGTAAAGGTTGGTCAGAAAGTAGTTTATAGCCAGTATTCAGGAACAGAAATCGAAGTTGATGATGAAAAATACCTTATCGTAAGACAGGGTGAAATCATGGCGATCGTTGAGTAACAGGAGGAAGAATTATGGCTGGCAAAGAATTGTTATTTGGATCAGAAGCGCGTGAAGCTCTTCTGAGAGGTGTAGATAAACTTGCAGATGCAGTAGGAGCAACAATCGGTCCCAAGGGTAGAAATGTAGTACTTGAGAAGCCGTTCGGCGGTCCTACTATCACAAACGACGGTGTAACCATCGCAAAAGAGATCGAGCTTCCGGATGGATTTGAAAATACAGGAGCACAGCTCATAAGAGAAGCTGCGGCAAAGACCAACGATGTCGCAGGTGACGGTACTACGACAGCTACCGTTCTTGCTCAGGCAATGATCCATGAGGGAATGAAGAATCTTGCGGCCGGAGCAAATCCTATCATTATCAGAAAAGGTATGAAGAAAGCCTGTGAGGCCGCTGTTAAGGAGCTTGTAAAGATGAGCTCACCCGTACAGGGCAAGAAACAGATCGCAAGAGTAGCAGCTGTTTCCTCAGGAGACGAAGAAGTGGGCGAAATGATTGCCGATGCAATGGAAAAGGTATCATCTGATGGCGTTATCACCATCGAAGAGTCTAAGACAATGAAGACTGAGATCGATATCGTTGAGGGAATGCAGTTTGACCGCGGATACATTTCACCGTATTTCTGCACAAATATGGAAAAGATGGAATGCGAGCTTGAGGAGCCGTTCATTCTTATTACAGATAAGAAGATCAGTTCTATTCAGGATCTTCTTCCGCTTCTTGAGCAGATCGTTAAGTCGGGCTCAAGACTCCTTATCATCGCAGAGGACGTTGAAGGCGAGGCACTTACTACTCTTATCGTAAACAGACTCCGCGGAACATTCAATGTTGCTGCTGTAAAGGCACCGGGATACGGCGACAGAAGAAAAGATATGCTTCAGGATATCGCTATCCTTACAGGCGGAAAGGTTATTTCCGAGGAAGTAGGCCTTGAACTCAAGGATGCGACACTTGATATGCTCGGAAGATGTAAATCTATCAAGATCAACAAAGAGAACACAGTTATCGTTGACGGCCTCGGAAACAAAGCTGACATTGATGCAAGAGTTGGTCAGATCAGAGCTCTCATCGAGGAGACAAAATCTGATTATGACAAGGAAAAACTTCAGGAAAGACTTGCAAAGCTTGCGGGCGGAGTTGCTGTTATCCGGGTAGGAGCTGCTACCGAGATCGAGATGAAGGATGCAAAATTCCGTCTTGAGGACGCTCTCAATGCTACTAAGGCTGCGGTTGAGGAAGGTATTATCGCCGGCGGCGGTACAGCTTATATTCATGCCGCAAAATCACTCGATTCTCTTATTGCAGAGCTTGACGGAGATGAGAAGACAGGAGCAAGGATCGTTCAGAAGGCTCTCGGAGCTCCGGCAAACAAGATTGCCGAGAATGCAGGTAAGGAGGGCGCCGTTGTTCTCAACGAGATCAGAAACGCAAAGGTCGGAACAGGCTACGATGCCCTTAATGATGTATACTGCGATATGGTCGAAAAGGGAATTCTTGATCCGGTCAAGGTTACAAGAAGTGCTCTTGAAAATGCAACATCGGTATCAGCTACACTCCTTACAACAGAGGTTGCTGTTTCCACGATAAAGGAACCGGCTCCGGCTCCGGCTGCACCGGACATGGGCGGAATGATGTAATTGGACAATATTACTAAAAGTGAGGCGATTCAAAGCCTCACTTTTTTTTGTGGGCTTGAATCATGTGCTTGATAATGAAGGTCAGTTTTGGTAAAATTAACAATTAAATTTATTGTGGAGAATCATAGGCTTACTTAACGGTATATTAAAAGGAGTTTTATTATGGGAAGAATAATTGGCGATGGAATTACATTTGATGATGTTCTGCTTGTGCCTTCATATTCTGAAGTCACCCCGAACATGATAGATCTTTCTACAAATCTTACTAAGACTATCAGACTTAACATTCCGATGATGAGTGCGGGAATGGATACGGTAACTGAGCATCGTATGGCTATTGCGATGGCAAGACAGGGCGGTATCGGAATCATTCATAAAAACATGAGTATTGAGGCTCAAGCTGAAGAAGTGGATATGGTAAAGAGATCTGAAAACGGTGTAATTACGGACCCGTTCTATCTTTCACCCGACAATACTCTGGAAGATGCCAATGCACTTATGGCAAAATACAGGATCTCAGGCGTTCCGATAACCGAAGGAAAGAAACTGGTTGGAATCATCACAAACAGGGATCTTCTCTTTCAGGAGGACATGAGCATTCCGATCAGGGAAAGAATGACTTCGGAGGGGCTGATAACGGCTCAGGTAGGCGTTACCTTAGAGGAGGCAAGAAAGATACTTTCAAATGCAAGGGTTGAAAAGCTTCCAATCGTAGATAAGAGAGGTTACCTAAAGGGTCTTATTACCATAAAGGATATTGAAAAACAGATCAAATATCCGAACTCTGCAAAAGACGGCCAGGGAAGACTCCTTTGCGGAGCCGCTATCGGCATGACGGCAAATATCCTTGAGAGAGTTGAGGCACTTGATAAGGTTCACGTCGATGTGGTGGTTCTTGACTCCGCACACGGGCATTCAAAGAATATCATTGATACCTGCAAAAAAGTTAAGGAAGCGTTTCCGCATATTCAGGTTATTGCCGGAAATGTTGCGACAGGTGAAGCTACCAGAGCACTCATTGAGGCCGGCGCCGATGCCGTAAAGGTGGGAATCGGACCGGGATCTATCTGCACAACACGTGTCGTTGCCGGAATAGGAGTTCCGCAGATCACGGCTGTTATGGATGCGTATGAGGTTTCAAGAGAGTACGGTATTCCGATCATTGCAGACGGAGGAATTCAGTATTCGGGTGATATGACAAAAGCTATCGCTGCGGGAGCAAGCGTATGTATGATGGGAAGCATGTTTGCGGGCTGCGATGAATCACCGGGAGATTTCGAGCTTTACCAGGGAAGAAAGTTCAAGGTTTACAGGGGAATGGGATCTATTGCGGCTATGGAAAACGGCAGCAAGGACAGATATTTCCAGACTGAGGCCAAGAAACTTGTTCCGGAAGGCGTTGAAGGAAGAGTCGCTTACAAGGGCAGACTTGAGGATACTATTTTCCAGCTTTGCGGAGGACTCCGTTCGGGAATGGGTTATTGCGGATGCAAGGATATTGAAAGCCTGAAGAGAGAAGGCAAGTTTATCAAGATCTCTGCAGCTTCTCTTAAAGAGTCGCATCCTCATGATATTCATATTACAAAGGAAGCACCGAATTACAGCGTGGATGAATAAAAAATGAGAAAAGTAAAGAGAAGTGTCTGGAGGAAGGCTTACAAAAAACGACGCCGGAAAAGAATATTCGGGAGAGTCATTTATTCTCTTATTCTGATAATTCTGATAGGCGCGATGGTTTTTATTTCGGTTCTTCTTCGGAATAATAAAACGCTGGCAGAGGTTCTGGGCGTGGAAGAGACTATTGACATCGATCCGATTCTTGAAGGTTCGGCACAGGAGGAGTCTTTGTCTTATGAGGAATCCGAAGAAATGCCTGAACCTGAAGAGACTGTATCGGTTATTCCGGAGGAGGAGCCTCCTGAGGAAAAGGCGGCCTGGGATACGGAAATGCTTCATAAGGGATATCTGATACTGGTTAGTTCAGAGTATGGATACGATTTTGAGGCTAATGCAGATTTTATAGAGCTGGTTACTCTCAATGACATTGAATCCTTTAATCATGTATGTGAAAACGATGGGATGCAGGTCGGCGGCAGAATTCTAAGTTATCTGGATCAGATGCTTGACGACTGTGATGCCGCGGTAGGAAGTGAGGACACAAGTATTGCCAGTGCCTACAGAAGTATTGACTACCAGAGCCAACTGTATGCGGAGATCTCGGCTGAATACGGAGAGGAATATGCAGCGCAGTATGTGGCCAATCCGGGGTACAGTGAGCACCATACCGGTCTTTCTGTAGACCTCGGGATATTCAGCGACGGATATGCCCAGTCGTTCTCGGAAAGCACTAATTCTGAGTGGGTAAGAGCGAATTGCTTTAAATACGGATTTATCAGAAGATATACGGAAGAAAAAGCCGGTATTACCGGAATAAGCAACGAAGCATGGCATTTCCGCTATGTCGGCATACCTCATGCAACATATATGTATGATAACAACCTGTGCCTGGAGGAATATCTTGAGGTGGTGAAAGGATATTCTCAGGATGCTCCGTTGATGATCAGCTGCAACTCCGGAGATTATGCCGTATGGTATACGGCTGAAAATGTTGTTCGGATGCCGGAGTATGATTATGAGGTTTCAGGAAATAACTATGACGGATATATAGTTACCGAAAACAGAACCGGCACTGGTGCCTGATAGGAAGAATTGAATGATTGTTGTAAATATTATTCTGTTGATATTGTTTTTGATAATGGCGGCATTGCTTCTCCTTCTGCCCGAAGAAAAAATCAACTCATTTCTTGAAAAGAGATTCAGCGGACTCAGAAACTGCGATGTGAAAAGAGTGAGGCTGCTTTTGGCTGTGGTTTTGATCTTATATGCGGTGATTGAGATCATTGTTCTCGCAAATCAGAAAAGCACTTTTGTTCTTATTGTGTGCATCATTCTCGATGCTGTATTTATGGTTGCGGCAGGCGCGGCGTTTGATAAGTTATGCAGGAAAAAGAAGAGGCGTGCATCGGTCAGAACACCGGAGAGAGATAGTTCCGGAAATCAGAAGAATGACGCCGAGGTTCGGAAGAATGACGCAGAGGCTGGGAATAACGATGCAGAGGTTGGGAAAAACGATGCCGGTATCATAGCGGAGGAAAACCGAATGGGTGATGTTGTTGCGTCCGATATTTCGGGAGTGTCAGAGGATTTTATTGAGAAAATGCTAAATAATGACGATGATGAGGAAATCCTTGATTGAGGTCTGTCGGGGTTTTTTCAAAAAGGAGGCAATAAAAATGAAAAAGGATTTGAACTGGTCGGAATTGGGTTTTGAATATGTAAAGACTGATTATCGTTACGTTTCAAATTTTCAGAACGGAGCATGGGACGAGGGTACGCTCACAGACGATGATAAAGTTGTCCTCAGCGAGTGCGCAAATATCCTTCATTACTGTCAGGAGTGCTTTGAAGGACTTAAGGCATATACTACAAAGGACGGCAAGATCGTTACATTTCGTCCCGATCTGAATGCCCGAAGAATGGCAGATTCGGCTAAGCGTCTCGAGATGCCGCCGTTTCCAGAGGAGCGTTTTCTTGAGGCTGTGGACAAAGTCGTTGCGGCAAACAGGGAATGGGTTCCTCCGTACGGAAGCGGTGCAACTCTTTACATCCGTCCTGTAATGTTTGGAAGCAGCATTGTGATCGGAGTAAAGCCGGCTGAAGGCTATCAGTTCAGAATGTTCTGCACACCTGTTGGACCGTATTTTAAGGGCGGTGCAAAGCCGATAGTTGTGAAGATAAGTGATTTTGACAGAGCCGCACCTCACGGAACAGGAAATATCAAAGCCGGGCTCAACTATGCAATGAGCCTTCATCCTATTGTTAAAGCTCATGAGGAAGGATTTGCCGAGAATGTATATCTTGATTCCGCGACAAGAACATATATCGAGGAGACGGGCGGAGCTAATATCATCTTTATTGACAAAGACGGTAATCTTGTGGTTCCGAAGTCCTATACGGATTCGATCCTTCCGTCAATAACACGCAGGTCGATCGTGGAGGTTGCGCAGAAGTACTGCGGCATGAAGGTTGATGAAAGACCGGTAAGACTCGATGAGGTTGAGAATTTCGTGGAAATGGGCCTTTGCGGCACAGCGGCGGTAATCAGCCCGGTCGGAAAAATTAATGATCACGGCAGGGAGATCTGTTTCGCCAGCGGAATGGAAGAGATGGGTCCCGGATTAAAGAAACTGTACGACACTCTTACGGGTATCCAGATGGGAGATATTGAAGCACCTGAAGGATGGATCCATGAAATAAAGTAATTTAGCTGATAAAGACATATGCTTGATTGGGTTAGAAATGTATTGAAAAATAACGGAAAAGTCATGGGTATACTCATGGCTTTTCTTGTATTGTCCGGCTGCGGAAACTCCCAAAGTCCGGTGCAGGAGACTGCGGAAACTGAATCTGAAGCAGAGAGTATTGAGGTATCGGAGGCGACCGAAGAAACGGAGGAATCAGAGAGTGAAATCATTGCTCCCGAGATATCTTCCGATGAAAAGACGGAGGAGTCTCTGCCTGAACCCACACCCGAACCGGAGCCGGAACTGATTGCGGCCGAAGCGGTGACTCCTGAACCCGAACCGACTCCCGAACCGGTGCTCGCATCCAAAAACGGCTATGCGGACGGGGAAGGAGTATCGCTTGATCCCGGGTGGCGTTTTGCTGAATTTTCATTGATAAATTCCGGCAATGCGGTGATGTATCTGGCTAAGGATAACCGCAAAGATATTATCATTGGTGTAAACGCGGGGCACGGCACTTCGGGATCCTATGATTATTATACCTACAGTCATCCGGATCAGACCCCGAAGGTAACGGGCGGCACTACATCTGCCGGCTCGCTGAAATCTGTTAGTGTTTCTTCCGGAATGGAATTTCATGACGGTGTTCCCGAGAAGAGCGTGACTCTTAAAATGGCACAGATCCTAAAGGATAAGCTTCTGGCTTCCGGATATGATGTACTTATGATAAGAGACGGAGAGGATGTCCAGCTTGATAATATTGCAAGAACCGTGATATGCAATAATGCGGCAGACTGCCATATTGCGCTTCACTGGGATGGCGACGGACTTGATTATGATAAAGGCTGCTACTATATGAGCGTTCCGGATGGTATAAAGTATCTTGATAACGTGGCTTCTGCCTGGCAGTCAAGTGAACATCTGGGAGATTGCCTGATAAGCGGTCTTTCGGAATACGGAAATAAAATATTTGACGAAGGGCATATGGATCAGGATCTTACGCAGACCTCCTACAGCTCAATACCTTCTGTTGATATTGAGCTGGGAAATTCCGCGTCCGACCACAGTGATGAAAAGCTTGCGAGACTGGGAGACGGGCTGCTCAAGGGAATTAATTCCTATTTTGGATTCTGAACTACCTGTTTGTTACAATTTTAAAAAGATCGATCATGGCGGAAGAGTTATCTCTTCCGTTTTTTGAAAGAGTGATATAATCCGGATTCTTTTCCAGAACACTCCCTTTAAGAATACGGGTTCCGTTTGGGAAATCGATCTTGCATACTCCGTTTCCGACTGCATGAATCAGGTCGAATTCCGAATAGCCGTTTACCAAATGGGCGGACAGGGGGATATCTGTTTCCCTTGCCATATGAACGATATGCTCAAGGGACAGAATCGGCTTGTTCACGGGAGAATTCCGCAGGGAAAGCGTTGTGTCGATGGAGAGCACATCTATGTCCATGTCTTTTAAATATTCGAGAAGCAGGACAAGAGCTTTCTTTTCGTCGGAGGAATCAGTCGATTCGGAAGTAATGCAGTGAATAAGCTTTTCTGTGATCTCTGTGGTTCCGGAGTATGAATGAGCGGCTTTTATGATCTCGGATACTGCCTTTGGAAGGTCGCCACCGTTCAGAGCGGAAAAATCCTCCAAATCAAGAAATACGGAGGATGCCCCGGAATCGAAAGCTTTTTTGATAAGTTCTGCGTCGGAGGTGCCGCTTATTGTTATACAAACGGGATTTATGGATATCTCGGCCTGGGATTCGGCCTCCTTTAATGCGGAAATGATTTTTTCCTCGCTTTTTAATTCCGATGCGTTTATGTTGAGTAAAACCGGCATGAATGAGGAGGTCGCAGATGAGATGATTTCGCTGCAGGAGATGCGGTCTATCACATCGAATTGAGGAACTGCGTACAGATTCTGTTTTGCATGGAAAAGCATATCGTTAAGATTTAATAACATATTATCACCATATCTATCGAAATTATATTTTATGATGATTTCATCATACCATAAATCGGATAGAAATTATCATGAGTCTTAGTATCTTATAAATACAAAAAAATATTATTTTTTAGTTGACAGAAGTAAATATTTGAGGTATATTATTGCTTGTGTCCGAGAGAGACACAAATAAATAAGCGCGAGTGGCTCAGTGGTGGAGCACAACCTTGCCAAGGTTGGGGCCGCGGGTTCGATCCCCGTCTCGCGCTCTGAGGGGAAGGGTTCTGGACTGCGATGTGGTTCGGGGCTTTTCTTTTTTTATTCAATAATTGATTTTTTACTGTGCCTTTAAGAAGCAGGTTATCTTTTTATGTTGTGGGAAAGGTATATATTATGGTTAGAGATGAGGCTTATAAAGCGGCAAAGGAACTGATCGGTGTGTCGGGAATCGGTGAAGGAGACATTCTCGTGGTGGGATGCTCGACGAGCGAAGTTGCAGGTTCAAAGATAGGGTCTGATTCCAGGCCTGAGCTTGCACAGGAACTGTTTGAAGGAATATATGATGCGGTAAATGAACATGGAATTGCCCTGGCAGCCCAGTGCTGCGAGCATCTTAACAGAGCATTGATCGTCGAAAGAGCGGTTGCGGAAAAAAGAGGTCTGGAGATGGTAAATGTTGTTCCCCAGCCCAAGGCCGGAGGATCTTTTGCAACTATGGCTTATAAGTATTTCCTCAATCCCGTGGCTGTTGAACATATAAAGGCGGACGCGGGAATGGATATCGGAGATACTCTCATCGGGATGCATCTCAAGGATGTAGCCGTTCCGGTGAGACTCAGTATTTCCGGAATCGGTGAAGCTCACCTTGTATGTGCCCGTACAAGGAGAAAATTCATCGGAGGATGCAGGGCGGTTTACGAGGAAGAATAGAAATCTTATAAAACCTATTGACAAAGTAGACAAAAGAAAAATATAATTTTCCAAGGATAAAATCTTATTTTACGGAGAATTATTATATGAACGAATATAAAAAAATTCGCGATGCGGTAAAGAACGGTGACAAAGCGGAACTTACGGTGGAAACAGAGGGGAAAAGCTATAAAAGGCTGTTTATTCCCCCCGAGAGACTCATAATTCTCGGTGGGGGACATATTGCGTTGCCACTTTGCAAAATGGCCTCCATGCTTGATTTTGAGACGATCGTGGTGGATGACAGACCTTCGTTTGCAAATACGGCAAGATTTCCGGAGGCTGCCGTAGTGATATGCAATGCGTTTAAGGATGCTATCCGGGATCTGAGGATAAGATCCGGAGATTTTGTGTGCGTGATCACCAGAGGTCACAGATGGGACGGAGATTGTCTGAGAACTATATTAAAAGGCATCATGCCGCATTATCTGGGAATGATCGGCTCGAAAAGACGGACCGGCGGTCTTCTGAATCTTTTGAAGAGTGAAGGCTATCCGGAAAAATTCCTTAACGAGATCAATACTCCTATAGGAGTCGAGATAGGTGCCGTTACCCCTGCGGAAATTGCGGTATCCATCTGTGCCGAACTGGTTAGCTTCAGGAACAGGGAAAAGGGGGACTATCTGGAACAGACAAACGCAGATATGGCACTGCTTGACTATCTTGCCGACAGCGATGAGCCGAAATCTCTTGCGATAGTTCTTTCGTCTTCGGGATCAACGCCTGTGAAACCGGGCTCCATGATGGCTGTCAATCGTCTCGGAATTGCGGCCGGGACCATTGGTGGAGGCTGTTCCGAGGCCGCGGTCATGGGAAAGGCCAGAAGTATTATAGGCACCGGAAATACTGAGACCGTTGAGGTGGATATGACCAATGATATTGCAGGGGAAGAGGGCATGGTATGCGGCGGAAGAATGACTGTTCTGGTTTCGGACATTTCGAATATTTCCGGGTAAGATTTTGAACAGCAATATATAGTTTGCCATACTTTTTGATAGGGTATATAATCATATTCAGTACAGTGAAAAATGAACGGCGGGTTTTATTGCTCACTGCACCGGGGCGATTGCCTGAAATATTGATTTATAGCGGACAAGGAGAATATAAATGGCAACAGATGTAAAAAAAGTAATCGAGCTTGTAAAAGAAGAGATAGGAAAAGGAATCCCTGAAGGCGCGGAAGCCGAGAGCATCATGCAGGATCCCGACGGAAATATCCAGCTTAAGCTTGGGATAAAATGCCACAGAGAGATCGTTACCGAGATCGGATTTTTTGCGGCACCGGAGATCCCGATCGATGTTGTTGCAGCTATGGCTTCAATGACTCAGCTTGCGAAGGGACAGTCTGTCATGGCTGCTTCTCTGATAAAACCGGAAGCGATAGAAGAGGCTCTGAGTGATGACGGAAAGGTGGATGACGAAAATATGGTTGCGGTAAATGCAGCGGTGTTGATGCTGAAAGAATGTCTCAGACGTTATTCTGTTGTTTACCAGGAGAGGAACCGCAAGCTCAGAGAAGAGATGGAAAATAAAGAAAAAGAGCAGCAAAATTAAAAATAATGCACAAAAAAAACTGAAAATCAATATTGAAACTGTAGAAATTACCTAGCTG
>JBMNQZ010000021.1:0-28950 GCA_050944395.1 Lachnospiraceae bacterium | reverse complement strand
TTATTTCAGGATTTCTAGGAGCCGGGAAGACCACTCTTATCAAAAAGCTTCTTCAGGAGGTTTTCAAAGGACAGCAGATTGTTCTTATAGAGAATGAATTCGGTCAGATTGGTATTGACGGAGGATTTTTAAAAGAGTCCGGAATTGAAATCAGGGAGATGAATTCAGGTTGTATATGCTGTTCGCTCGTCGGGGATTTCGGACAGTCCCTCATTGAGGTTATGGAAAAATTTTCTCCGGACAGAATAATAATAGAGCCGTCGGGCGTCGGAAAGCTTTCAGATGTCATTGCCGCAGTGGTTAAGGCAAAAGAATCTATCGATATTGAGCTTGCTTCTTTTACGGCGGTCATCGATGCTTCAAAATGCAAAATGTACAGCAGGAATTTCGGGGAATTCTATAATAATCAGATAGAGAGTGCCAGAACAGTTGTTCTTTCAAGAACACAGAATATTGATGAAAAAAAGCTGCATGAGACCATTGACATTATTAAAGAAAGAAATCCCAAAGCAGTAATTATCACCACTCCCTGGGATGAGATAAAAGGAGAGCAGATCCTTGCGGCGATGGAAACAGAGGATGAGTTCTCGCTGAGCATGTTGAGTTCTGATGAGCACGATCACGGTGAAGGCTGCACATGCGGCTGCCATGATCATGAGCACCATCACGAACATGATCATGAGCACCATCATGAACACGAGCATGAGCACCATCATGAACACGAGCATGAGCATCATCACGAACACGATCATGAGCACCATCACGAACACGAGCATGAGCACCATCACGAACACGAGCATCATCATGAACATGATCACGGTCCGGATTGCGACTGCGGATGCCATGATCACCATCACCATGACGCCGATGAAGTATTTGCAAGCTGGGGCAAAGAAGTGTACAGATCCTATACCGTGGAGGAGATCAAAGAAATACTGAATTCTCTTTCGGATGAAAAGGAATACGGTATTATCCTCAGGGCAAAGGGAATTGTCAAAGGTGAGAATGAGTGGATCCATTTTGATATGGTTCCGGGAGAGGCGGATGTCCGCTTTGGAGCTCCGGATGTCTGCGGACGTCTGTGTGTTATCGGAAGCAAGATTGATTCGGAAAAAATTGAAAAGCTTTTTGAGGTGTAATTTATGGCTACTGTACCGGTATATATTGCAACAGGATTTCTTGAGAGCGGAAAAACCAGCTTTATTAAAGAAATCGTATACGATGATGATTTTACCGAGGGATTAAAATCTCTTATTATTTGTTGTGAACAGGGTGAAGAGCCTTATGATCCTATCGAGTTGAACAAACATAATTCTCAGGTTGTATATGTTGATAAGGAAGATGATCTGGATAAGGATTATTTTGAATATCTGAGGAAGATATATAAGCCGAAACTGGCATTTATTGAATACAACGGGACATGGAGCATGGATAAGCTGTTTGGCAGAATTCCCAGAACCTGGCCGATTGTTCAGATATTTACAAATATCAACGCACAGACTTTTGATATTTATCTTGCAAATATGCAGGCAATGATGTTTGATCATCTGAAGTTTTCCGACTGCGTAATAGTAAACAGGTGCTCTGAGCAGACAGATAAGGGAATGATCAGAAGGAAGGTCAAGGCACAGGTGAACGGAGTATCCGAAATCCCCGGCCGTATTAATATTCTTTTTGAAAATGTTGAAGGATATGAGGATGATGATGACGGAACGGGTCTTCCGTATGATTACAGCAGGGACAAAATAGAGATCGATGCGGATGATTTCGGAATCTGGTTTATAGATCTGCAGGAAAATCAGGAAAGATATATCGGTAAAACCATTGACATCAGCATGTATGCCTATAAGGATGCGGATATGCCCGACGGATTCTTCTATGCCGGTCGTCATGTAAATACCTGCTGTGCAAATGACATCAGATTTCTCGGACTGATGGTAAGATTCAAGGACAGTGCGGATATCGGTTCTAAGAAATTTTATCATGTTACCGGGAAGCTTAGTATAGAAGAGAATCCGATGTATAAGTTTGCCGGACCGGTACTCACTGCCGATAAAGTTACTGAAGAGGAAGAACCGAAAGGTCAGGTAGTTTACCTGTAATGTCCCGATATGAACAAAGTAGAAAAGATATTCAAAAAAGCTGATGAAAATTTTAAAGATTACATTGGAATATTTGATTCCGGTGTCGGGGGCCTGAGTGTTGTTCAGAAAATAGCGGAAGTACTTCCGAACGAAAATCTTCTTTATTTCGGAGACTCCGCAAATGCACCTTACGGAAGTAAGACCGAGGATGAGATACGCGGCTTTACTTTTGATATTGCCGATGCAATGATAGCATCCGGCTGCAAAGCTTTGGTAATTGCCTGTAATACTGCCACAAGTGTAGCAGCGGCATCTCTGCGCAGAAAGTATCCGGACATTCCGATACTGGGGCTGGAGCCTGCGCTGAAACCTGCATCCGAGAAGCTGGGAAAAGCAAATGTATTGGTAATGGCAACACCCGTCACACTCAGGTTGAAGAAATTTAATGATCTTATCAGCAGGTTTATGGATGAGACAAATTTTATCACCTGTCCATGCCCGGGACTTGCCAAGAGAATAGAGCGCGGAAATTTTGAAGATGAAGATCTAAAGGAACTTCTTGCCGGTATTGTCGGAAAATACAGGGGATCTATCGACGGAATTGTGCTCGGATGTACCCACTATCCTTTTATCAAGGCTCAGATAAGGGAGGCTGCGGGAGATGTTCCGATGTTTGACGGAGCCTGCGGAACGGCAAAAGAATTAAGAAGAGAGCTTTTGGAAGCGGGTCTCATAAACGAGTCCGAATGCAAAGGAAAGATAGCTCTCTTGTCAAGCTGTGAGACGGAGGAGGAGATCAGGCTTTACGAATGGCTTCTTAATAAAAAAATCCCTGAAAATTAGGTATTCCTATATGATTATTGTTACGGCTTCTATTGACAGGAGCCGTATTTTTTTATAAGATTACTTCAACACTGTAAAGTGTAACGCTTTAAAGCGAAAGGGAGGAGATTTATAATGTCAACACAAATTTTATGCGGTATTCTTCTGGTCATATTTTTTGCGGTTATGATCTATGTTGGATACAGCACAAGGAAGCATGCAACAGATGTTTCCGGTTTTGTTCTGGGAGGCCGTTCTGTCGGACCCTGGCTTACAGCGTTTGCGTTCGGTACTTCTTATTTTTCAGCTGTAATCTTTGTCGGTTATGCGGGACAGTTCGGATGGAATTTCGGCGTATCTGCCACATGGGCGGGTCTCGGAAATGCATTTATAGGTTCGCTTCTTGCATGGAATGTTTTGGGAAGAAGAACCAGAATTATGACACAGCATCTCGATGCAAAGACTATGCCGGATTTCTTTGGTAAAAGATTTGCATCGGATAAAATAAAAGTTATAGCATCACTTATTGTGTTTATTTTCCTTATCCCATATACATCGTCACTCTACAACGGTCTTTCAAGTCTTTTCGGTATGGTATTCAATATTCCGTACTGGCTCATTATCGCGGTAATGGCTGTTCTGACCGGATTTTACGTAATATACGGCGGGTATATGGCTACGGCTATCAATGATTTTATTCAGGGTATCATCATGCTGTTTGGTATCTGTGCGGTAATAGGAGCGGTTCTTTCACAGAACGGCGGACTGTCTGCCGCAATGCAGTCTCTTTCGGCTGTAGAGTGTGAGGGTTGGACCGGAGGAGCTTTTTCTTCATTCCTCGGACCGGATCCCTTGGCACTTCTGTTTGTTGTCATCCTTACATCACTCGGAACATGGGGACTTCCTCAGATGGTTGGTAAGTTCTACGCGATAAAGAGTGAGAAGGACATTCAGAAGGGTACGATTATCTCAACGGTATTTGCCATTATCGTTGCAGGCGGATGCTATTTCCTCGGCGGATTCGGAAGACTGTATTCTGATAAGATTATATTTAACGAAGCTACGGGAAAGCCTTTATTTGACACCATTATTCCGTCAATGCTCTCTGCATTGCCGTCAGTGATCATTGCTGTCGTAATAGTTCTTGTTCTCTCGGCGTCTATGTCCACGCTTTCTTCGCTGGTCCTTACATCGAGCTCTACATTCACACTTGATGTTATCAAGCAGGGAAAGAAGGATATGACAGAGAAAAAACAGGTCGGAATAATGAGGATATTTATTGTTTTCTTCATTGTTATTTCTGCTGTGATCGCTATTATAAAGGATGCTCACCCGGAGGTTACATTCATAGCTCAGATGATGGGTGTGTCATGGGGAGCTCTTGCCGGAGCCTTCCTCGCTCCGTTCCTCTACGGTCTGTACTGGAAGGGTGTAACAAAGGCATCAACAGTTGTATGTTTTATCTGGGGCTGCGGAATAGCTATTCTTCAGATGATCATTACCCTTGCCAAGGTTGATGTTTCAACATGGGGTACGGTTCTCGGATACATTTTCAAATCATCTATCAATTCGGGAGTAGTAGCCATGGTTGTCGGTCTTATTATCGTTCCGATCGTCAGTGCATTTACAAAGAAGATGAACAAAGAAGATGTCGACAGCATGTTCAGGTGTTATGACAAGAAAGTAGAAGTAAATGCTAAATCAAGAATTGATTGATAACAAAAGATGAAAATTTTGTGCCAGGCACATGTTGTACTTGTGCCTGGCACTTTTTGTACACTTTTTTCTGATCAGCGGACAAAAAAAGATGCAGACATCATCTGCATCTTTTTTTGAGTAGCGAGAGGGGGATTTGAACCCTCGACACCGCGGGTATGAACCGCGTGCTCTAGCCAGCTGAGCTATCTCGCCGTAAATTTTCAACGCTTGATAAGTATACTATTTTATATAGTGTCTGTCAAGCAGAAAAATTACTTTTTAATAGTTTGTGATCTGGAAAGATTTTCATGCTCCCGAGAGAACCTTTTCTGCGTATCTTACGGTATCCATTCCGTCTTTTGAATAGCAGTCTGCTCCGATCTGTTCAGCGTAGGTTCTGGTCAATACAGCACCTCCTACCACTGTTTTTACGTCCGGAAGCTGTTCGTGCAGCATTTTTATAGTATCCTCCATATTTTTTACCGTTGTAGTCATAAGGGCGCTCAGAGCCACAAGTTTTATGTTGTTTTCTTTAGCAAAGCTTACAATTTTTTCCGGTGGTACATCTTTTCCCAGATCATAAACATCAAACCCGTAATTCTCAAGCAGTACCTTTACAATGTTCTTTCCTATATCGTGAACATCGTCCTTTACGGTTGCAATAAGCACCCTGCCCTTTCCTTCCGAAGACTCAGAGGACATGTTTTCTTTTAATATTGAAAAAGCCTCTTTTGCCGCATCGGCGCTCATCAAAAGCTGCGGAAGGTATATTTTCCCGCTCTCATAATTTTTGCCCACAATGTCAAGAGCCGGTATGAGTACCTCATTGATTATGGACATAGGATCTGTGCCGGATTCAAGAAGCCTTTTTACAGACTGTACGGAATTATCCTTCATTCCCGAGATGATGCATTTTTGAAGATCAGGCTCATCGGAGGAGGGAGAGGCCGCCTCCTTTTTCGGCACATCGTCTTTTGCCGAGCAGGCTTCTATGTACTCAAGGCATTTAGAATCATGTTCCATTAAAGCATTGAAAGCCCGTACTGAATTCATCATTCCGTCGTTGCACGGGTTTATTATTGCGGCGGAAAGATGCTCGTAAAGCGCCATTGTCAGGAAATGGGAATTGATAATATCTCTTTTCGGAAGGCCGAATGAAATATTTGATACTCCCAGTATAGTGTGTCCGTCCAGCTTTTCATGAACCATTTTGAGTGTATCAAGTGCACATTTTGCGGAGCTCTGGTTTGAGGATATCGTCATCGCAAGTCCGTCTATGATTATGTCTTTCTTGTCAATTCCGTATTTCTCCGCCGTCCTGTAAATTCTTTCGGCAATGCGGAACCGTTCTGAGGCTGTCTCCGGAATTCCGTTTTCATCCAGGGCAAGACCTACCACCAGTCCGCCGTATTTTTTTACAAGAGGAAATACGGCTTCCATGGTTTCTGATTTGCCGTTGACCGAATTTATCATTGGCTTACCGTTATATATCCTCATTGCCTTTTCAAGTGTTACGGGATCTGATGAATCCAGCTGAAGCGGAAGAGAGGAGATGCTCTGAATGCTCATCACCGCATTTTTCATCATTTCAGGCTCATCGATTTCCGGGAGTCCCACATTTACATCAAGAATGTCAGCGCCTGCGTCCTCCTGTTTGATAGCTTCGCCTAAAAGATATTCAATATTGTTTTCCCTAAGAGCTGCTTTTAGCTTGCTTTTTCCTGTCGGATTTATACGTTCACCGATAACAACCGGGCGTGCTCCTATCTTTACGCATTCAGAATAAGATGTCACCGCAGAAATATTTTTTTTCACGGGAGGTATAAAGTTCATTCCGGAACACGCTGTTATCATTTTTTTTATGTGGTCGGGAGTTGTACCGCAGCAGCCACCGAGTACGTGAACACCAAGACCTGCAATTTCTGTCATAAGCCCGGCGTATTTTTCGGGACCGATGTCATATTGAGGAACTCCGTTGACCGTATGAGGAAGTCCCGCGTTGGGCTGAACTACAACAGGCAGGGATGAGATCGAAACAGCATGTCTTACCAGAGGAAGAAGCAGATCCGGACCGAGACCGCAGTTGAAACCGAGGGCATCGACCCCAAGTCCCTCCAGTGTGGCAATCGAGGAATCAACCGTACCTCCGGTCAGAAGCCTTCCGTTTGCGTCATAAGATAATGTGACGATTACCGGCAGATCACAGTTTTCCTTTGCGGCGATCACAGCGGCTTTTGCTTCATAGATGTCGGACATTGTTTCTATCAATATCAGATCGGCTCCGCCTTTTCCAATGTTAATTATCTCTGCAAATGCCGAAACGGCATCTTCAAATGCGAGATCTCCCATGGGCTCCAGAAGCTTTCCGGTGGGGCCGATATCGAGTGCGATAAAAGCATCATCGCGGCAGGTTCTCCGGCAGGCTTCCCGGGCATTTGAAACAGCGGCGTTTATCCTGTCGGAAAGTCCTTCTTTGAATTTAAAACGATTGGAAGAAAATGTATTTGTTGTGATAATATTGCATCCGGCCCTAAGATATGCTGAATGAATGTCAATGATCTCCTCGGGGCGGGTCAGATTCCAGTTATCGGACAAATCACCGGCTTTCAGTCCCCTTTGCTGAAGAAGAGAGCCGATACCTCCGTCAAAGAACAACCATTCTTTTCCTAATTTATCTGATAATCTTGTCATACTTGCTGTATCCTTTCAAATCCAATAATAGCTGTGATCGATTTTGACGGTATCATCATGTGGGATTCGGTGATCCTGATCCCCGTTTGTCTGTAAGCATCTATGGCATCAAGAAATGCATCCTGATATTCGAGCGGAAAATCACCGTAGCCGGGAGAAAACCTGATGTGGGTCTTATAGCCTTCCGACATGGCAAATTCGGTGATTTCGTCGTTTATTTTATTGCAGTACTGTTCAACCATATCCGCAGACACGCTCTGACTGATGAGAGCGTTGATCGTGCCCGATGCCCGTTGTCTTTTGAGATAATACTCGCTTTCCATCCCGAGTGTGACCGCAAGCATTGCGATTTTGCTGCATCCCTCAAGATTCCGAAGGAGACTGTGGCTCTTCAGAGACAAACCTCCGAATGAAAAATCACCGTATTCTCCGTCTGTTTTCATTTCAAGAGGAAATACCTTCCAGACATTTTTCGGAACGCAGATTTCATTAAGCTCTCTATGAATCCTCGTTATCTCGTTTATTATGGATTCGGGGTTGGATTCTTTTTTAACCCCCAGCATCCTGAGTACTTCGTTTAATTTAATTTCCAACATCAGTTATCAAGAAAATCCTTCAGATTATTTTTTATTGCGGAGGCAACCTCCGGTTTATTCATTGTGTAAATGTGTATGTTGTTTATTCCGTACGAAAATAATTCGATGCATTGTTCTGTGGCATAGATGATTCCTGCCTGAGCCATGGCTTTTGAATTGTCTCCGAATTTATCCATTATTTTCAGAAATCTCTCGGGAACAAAGGTGCCGGACATTTCAATGCTGCGCCTTAGCGTTTTTGGATTCGTGATAGGCATAATTCCGGCAATAATAGGTACATTAATTCCGGCATTTACGGCTTTTTCGAAGTAGCGAAGAAATACTTCGTTATCCATGAATAATTGTGTTGTTAAAAAATCACACCCCGAATCCACTTTTATTTTCATGTGCTCAATGTCCGAGTCCAGATTTTCGGCTTCCGGATGACATTCGGGATAACAGCCTCCTCCTATGCAGAAATCGTTTGAGTGGTCGGAGCGGATCTCGCTTATGAGATCGGAGGCGTAGCGGTAATCGCTGCAGATATTTCCGTCGGATGGAATGTCTCCGCGGAGAGCAAGAATATTTTCGATATCGTTTTCTTTGTATTTTTCGATCATTTTTTTTACATGCTCTTTTGTCGAAGAAACACATGTGAGGTGAGCGAGAACTTCAACCTCAAAAATATATTTGATATTACGTGCCACATCGGCGGTAAAATCACTTGTTCCGCCTCCGGCGCCGTAAGTGACAGACATAAAATCAGGCTGCAGCGCAGCAATCTGCCCGGTTGCGCGGATTACGGAGGCGTATTTATCTGTTGTTTTTGGCGGGAAAACCTCGAAAGAGAGGGTTCTCTTTTTTGATTTTAGAATATCGGATATCTTCATTTCAAAACCTACCTTTCTTGTATGCTATAAAGAATAGCAGACTAAAAAGTTTTTTTCAATATTACTACAAAAATGGATAAATAATCATAAAAAATAAGGATAATAAGTTTTTTGATAAATTGGCAGAAAATATGGTATCATTTACTAATTAATATGGGGTAATGAATTATGAAAAATAAATTTTTTAGAGTATTAGCAAGTGTATTATCCGCTTCTTTGATATTATCTGCCTTTCCGGTATATGCCGATGTGCCTGACAACAGCGAGGGTGAAAGCGCCACCGTACTTATGCCTGAGGAAGGTGATGAATTTGGCGGAATGATAGTTGTTCTTAAAGAAAATGACGAGAAAAAAGCAGAAGAGATACTAGAGGATCTTGAGACGGAGGAAAATGTATCGGCAGGGAGCTCGGAAATAGTGTCTGCGGGAGAACAGACCGCAGTGGTTATCGATATTCCGGATGATGTCGATTACTCCGAAGCGGCAATGGAGGCTGCCGGGGTGCCGGGAGTTGATTATGTCCAGCCGGATTATTTCTATATGCAGCCGGATGAAGTTGAAACCGATGAGCCGCTGTCCGTTAATCAGAAATATCTTGATACTCTTAATGTATCCGATGCATGGAGCATATCAAAGTGCAGCCGGAAATTGACTGTAGCGGTAATTGACAGCGGTATGTGTCTTTATCATGAGGACCTGTCGGATAATATAGATAAAGAACATGCGTATCAGATTGTAGAATGTGATGCGGAAACAAAGGTCATTAACGGAAGCAATTATAATTTCTCAGCAATGAAGGAAGGTGCTTTAACCGAGGACTTCGGAACCGGCGGAGATCTTTCCGGGCACGGGACAAAAGTCGGAGGAATCATTGCGGCGGTATCTGACAACAATACCGGAATTTCCGGAATAACGTACAATGCAAAACTTCTTCCGATCAATGTTTTCAGAAAATATTATATCGGAAATGACAGCACTTCAACAAAATACGGATCTTATACCAGCGATGTTTTAAAGGCCTACGGTTATCTCGAAGATCTGATGAACTCGGGAGAGCTTAATGATCTTAAGGTGATAAATATAAGTCTGGGAGGTTACAGCAAATCGACATATGATGCTGTTCTTGAAGATAAGATATGCTCCTTCAGGGACGATTATTCGGTTGTTACGGTTGCGGCCGGCGGAAACGGTGCAACAGATGAGTCACATCATGACTACTCGACGGGGATGACAAAAAATGTTTATCCCGCGGACGGGAAAGGAGCGGTTTCTGTTGCCGCAACGGATATTTCAGGAATAAATCACGCCGATTTTTCGGATTATAACGATCAGAAGGATCTTGCGGCTCCCGGTGTGAATATTTATACGACAGTGGCTTACGAAAATGGGGGCCTTAGCAGATATGCGTATGCGTCGGGGACATCATTTGCCGCTCCGTGCGTAAGTGCGGCCTGTGCGCTTATCTTTGCTTACGACATGAATATCTCGGCTTCGGAATGCATTGATATACTTGAGAAAACCTCTGTCGATGTAACCGGGACGACAAATGATAAATTCAATGACACCGCATATTGCCCGGAAGGCAAGGATGTTTATACGGGCTACGGACTCATTGATATATATGCCGCACTCGCTGAAGTTTCGGGAATTTCAGCTGATGATAATATGAATTTTTCCGATGTATATGAAGACCGGTGGTATTACACTTATGTAAAATATGTGTTTGACAACGGTATCATGACCGGCTATGCAAATTCGGATAAATTCGGTCCCAATGATCATCTGACCCGTGAGCAGTTTGCAATGATCCTCTACAGAATGTCGGGTTCGCCGGACGTGGATTATAAAAATGTGTTTTTTGATGTGCCTGATATGAAATGGTACAGTGACGCTATTTGCTGGGCGTATGATAACGGAATAATTACCGGGTACCTGGGAGAGTATCCCGATAGAGTCAGATTCGGTACCGGAGATAAGATCACCCGGGAGCAGATGTGTACAATGATCAAGCGATATGCCGATTTCTGCGGCATTGATACATCGGATCGGGGAGATCTGGGCGGATTTCCGGACGGATCTCAGGTTTCGGGATATGCACGAGAACCCGTTATGTGGTGCGTGGCAAGCGGGATAATTTCCGGAAAGGATGACCGTGAAGAGCCGTACATAGACCCGAAAGGCTTTTCGACCAGAGCGGAATGCGCGGCGGTTATCATGAGATTTAACGAACAAATGAATACTTTATAACATTAAAAGAATCTCGCATGCGGGATTCTTTTTTTAAAACGAAGAACCGGGTTATGTGGCTTTTCAAAAGCGTTATGAATCATTCCCGAAGGTTCCGGAGGAATTTTAAGAAAATTTGAAAAAATGACTTGCATCCCCGTGGATTAGATGTAATTATAACTGTTAAGAAAGATATCATTCTTAATTCTATTCAAATCGCGTTCGCGTACAAAATTCACATTCGATAAAATTAATATTCATGGCTGGAGGAAAAATGAAAACAACAGGAATAGTCTGCCGGTTATTGAAAATTGCCGGATTTGTTTTTTGCATCTTTTTTATTTTTGTAATTGCGGTTAACTCCGTTATGCTTTTTAATTCAGTGAAAAATCCCGGCACTTTGCCTGATATAGCGGGATATGTTCCGCTTAGAGTATTGACATCCTCAATGGAACCGGAATTTTCCAAAGGAGATATGATAATAATAAAAAAATCCGGGATTTCGGATATTAACATCGGAGATGTGGTGACTTTTTTTGATCCTTCCGGGGACGAAACAGACATTCTGAGTCACAGAGTAGTTGACATAAGATATGATGTTGACGGAGCAAAATGTCTGATTACTAAAGGAGATGCAAATCCTTCGGAAGATATTCCGGTGATCACATCGGAAGAAGTCATCGGCAAATATGAGTTTTCCGTCAAATATCTCGGAACGGTATCAGGTCTGATATCTACCGGAAAAGGCATTATTTTTGCAGCTGGTATTCCTCTTGCGTTAACGGTATTATTATCTGTTTTCAATAGAAAAACAGACAAATCGAATGAAAAAATCACTCATTGTCAGCAGAATTTATAAAGTATTTTTTAAGGAGATATTATGACTGAAAAAAGAATTTTTAAATCAGTTCTTGTATTGATGACAGGAGCTGTGATCACTTCGGCTGTTGTAGGTGCCACGTTTGCGAAATATGTTACCGTATCAAGATCCCAGGACAGCGCAAGAGTTGCATACTGGGGATTTACTTCACCTGACAGCATTGAACTTGCAGGGCTTTTCGGCAGTTCATATGTTAATTCCGAAGATATAGAGACTGTTAAAGCGGAAAATAATGACAATATAATCGCTCCGGGAACCGCAGGATCGCAGACATTTTACTACGAATATGACGAGACAGGAGCAGAGGCACCGGAGGTTGATTATGTTTTAAATGTAGATCTGACAGGCTCTCACATTGACGATGCACTTAAGGCAAATGATCAGATTGAATGGAAACTGGATGACGGTGAGTGGAGCTCCTATGACAATATGATGAGCAATATTCTTCAGCTTTCGGGAGATATGTCAGCATCATATGACGGTGCCGCCAATGTCTCATCATCCAAAACCTATAAAGCAGGTACTCTTCCTGCCGCTTTCGGAAAGGATGATGCGGAGCATACTGTATACTGGAGATGGAATTTTACTGATCCTTCAAATACCGAGTTGCAGGATGCAAAGGATACCGCTCTTGGAAATGCGGCGGAAGCAGCCCGCTGCAGCATTGCTGTCAGTGTTTCGGCGGTTCAGGTGGATTGATCTTTTTTAAGCTTAAGAATATTTTTCAGGGAGGCAGTATTGTCTCCCTTTTTGAGGTAGATGATGAAATATTATTCTGTCTTTAATATATTATCGGGAATTATTTTAAAGATTTTTATTATCATCGGGCTTGCGGTCCTGTGGATATTTCTTATATACAGTGAAATCCATGCAGATGACAGGGGATATACAGAAAGCGAAACCGTAGATATTTTTTCATGTTATGACGGTGAAAAATTGATAATGCCCGGATCATCAGGAAATTATTCTTTTGAAATGAAAAATAATTATGGGTGTACCGCAAGGTATAAAGTATCGTTAAAGGCTGATTTGAACAGAGACGGGGTGAGTTATAAGGATAAATTTCCGATCGAGATCAGGGTGATGAACGGAAAATGGAAAAATGTATCGGAATACTTTGTTTCTGATGATGAAGGGATCGTAATAAATGAAAGGCTTATGAAAACGGGAGAAACCGGAGATTGTGCCATAGAATGGAGATGGATCAGAGGATCTGACGATGTCTGTGATACCATGCTGGGAAACAGCAAAAATATCAGGCTGACGCTTTATATTACAGGTTTGATTGAATGTGTATCCAATGAGAATGAACACTCTTGCGTCGGCCGGGAAAAAACACAAAATACAGAGGCTGTTGATACGGGAGACAGAGCCGAATCGGGAAAGTGGATAGCTGTTTCGGTATGCTTATCCGCGGCAGTTTTTTTAATCGTTAAAAAAAGAGGTCGGATCGTATAACACCGACAAAAAGAGGATAGAAGGCAGAATAGTCACAAAACCATTCATAAAAAAAACGTGCGCCTCACGTCGAAACAAAACCAACAGACGATTCCCGACCAGTTGGCTCGGCTCAGGCCGCCTCCCGACACATGAAGTGATCTGCTTAGTGCTGCTGTGTTCCCACCCTGACACGGTTCACAGAGCTTCATTGCGGAAGACCCAAGCGTCATCACTACTTTGAAGGGTCTGCTCCATCAATGTTGTTCCTCGGATCGGCATCACCCCTGCTATAGCGGATTTCAGGTACAGGGCGCCGCTACCTCCCCGGCTGCACGTTCTATCAGTATATTGCGGATTTGCGGTTTTGTCAAATCATTATATTTTCGCCCGCTTGTTAAACAAAGATAATTATTGTATAATAAATTACCCAATTTTGAATTTGGAGTAATTATGCGATACTTAGCTTTATACAGAAAATTTCGTCCGTCCAACTTTGAAGAAGTTCAGGGACAGGATCATATAGTTGCTACTTTGCAAAATCAGATAAGGAACGGCAGGATGGCCCATGCTTATCTTTTTTGCGGTACGCGCGGAACAGGAAAGACTACTATCGCAAAAATATTGGCAAAGGCCGTTAACTGCGAACATCCCGTGAATGGAAATCCTTGCAACGAGTGTGAGACCTGCAGAAAAATTTCTTCCGGAGCTTCGATGAGCGTTGTTGAGATAGATGCGGCATCAAATAACGGTGTTGATAATATCAGGGATATCATCGAAGATGTGGAGTACAGACCGACAGACGGAAAATACAGAGTGTATATAATAGATGAGGTACATATGCTCTCGGGAGGTGCTTTTAATGCCCTGCTTAAAACGCTGGAAGAGCCTCCGGAGTATGTGATCTTCATTCTGGCCACCACCGAGATCGGAAAGATTCCGGTGACAATTCTCTCAAGATGCCAGCGCTATGATTTCAGACGCATCAGCCTGGATACTATTGCAGGCCATCTTAAGGAACTGACACGAAAAGAGGGTGTTGAAGCTGAGAACAGTGCGTTAAAGTATATTGCCGGATGCTCGGATGGATCAATGCGCGATGCAATAAGTCTGCTTGATCAGTGCATAGCTTTCAATATGGGTGAGAGTCTGACCTATGAAAGGGTTCTGGAGGTCCTTGGTTCGGTTGATGTGGGAGTTTACGGTGACCTTCTGAAGAGGATCGTTGAGAACGACACTTCGGGAGCTGTGAGAATATTTGATGAGATGATCTCGCAGGGAAAGGAAACAGTACAGTTTCTCAATGATTTCATACTGTACATGAGAAACGTTCTGATAATCGGAGTATCGGATTCTCCCGAAGGCCTTGTGGATATGTCAGGTGAAAATATGAGATCCTACAAAGAGGTTGCGGACAGTTCGGATGCTGACAGCATAATGAAATATATCAGGATATGCTCTGAGCTCCTTAATCAGATAAGGAATTCAACAAACCAAAAGGTCCTGACGGAAATAGCTATTATAAAAATGACCCGTCCCTCCATGTCCGCTGAAAATGATGATTTTTCAGTCAGACTTAAAGAAGCGGAGAGAAGAGAGGAAATGCTTCTTGAAAGGATAAGGCTTTTGGAAGAAAAAATTGAAAACGGCCGTTATAATTTGCCGGAGTCTTCCGAAGTATCCGGAGCGGGAAATAATGTTTCCGGGGAAATTTTCCCGGAAGAGGAGGAATTGCCCGCAGTTGATCCTCCGGCATCCCTTAAAACCGTTTGTGATGAATGGAAGAAGGTCGTATCCCAGATAAAGAGCAAGCTTACCAGAACATTTTTGGAAGATGCTCATGTCAAGTTTAATACAAAGAACCCGGAAAATGTGCTCTATCTTGAATTTAAATCCGAGATGGCCTACGAGAGGTTCAAAGATGACGAGATCAAAGAGGAGATCTCGAATGTGATAAGAAGAATATTCGGCCTTGATGTATCCGTAAGGATACTGACAAGAGATGAGGGACGAAGTCCTGAATATCGGAAGGTCGATGTTATGAAAATAATAAATCAAAAAATAAATATGGAGATTGAAGAGGAGTAAGGAATGGCAAAAAGAGGTGGATTTCCGGGAGGAATGCCGGGAAATATGAATAATCTTATGAAGCAGGCACAGAAAATGCAGAAGCAGATGCAGGAAGCTCAGAAGGCGCTTGAGGAGGCTGAGTTTACTGCTACAGCCGGCGGCGGTGCTGTGGAGGTTACTGTTTCGGGGGATAAAACTATTAAAAATCTTGTTTTATCCGAAGAAGCTGTTGATCCCGATGATATCGAAACCCTTCAGGATATGATAATAGCTGCTATTAATGAGGCTTTTGCGAAAGCAGATGAAACAGCTTCAAAATCCATGGGACAGCTTACAGGAGGATTGGGAGGCCTCGGCGGTGGATTATTTTAGCGGACATTTGAGCAGCCTTATTGAGCAGTTGTCGACCTTGCCGGGAATTGGGGCAAAAACAGCTCAAAGGCTTGCTTTTCACATTATAAGTATGCCCATGGACCAGGTGAAAAAAATTTCCGATGCCATGGTCGATGCAAGGGAGAGTGTCAGATATTGCAGGGAATGCTACACACTTACAGATTCGGAGGTGTGTCCTATCTGTGCGAATCCGGCAAGAGACAAACGAACTATTATGGTCGTTGAGACGCCCAGGGATCTTGCTGCATATGAAAAAACAGGAAAATATGACGGCGTCTATCATGTGCTTCACGGAGCTATTTCACCTATGATGGGAATAGGCCCCGATGATATTAAACTAAAGGAACTGATGAAAAGACTCCAGGGTGATGTTGATGAGGTTATTATCGCAACAAACTCAAGTCTTGAGGGCGAGACTACCGCAATGTACATCAGCAAGCTTGTGAAAAATGCAGGTATAAAGGTGACGAGGATAGCGAGCGGAGTTCCCGTCGGCGGGGACCTGGAGTATATAGACGAGGTTACGCTGCTTAGAGCCCTTGAAGGGCGAACGGTATTATAATGGGATTGAGAGAAGAGATTTTCGAGGACAGGCCCAGAAGAAAAAGTATAATATCAAAGAGAGCACTGGCAAAAATGATAATTGTTACGGTTATTCTGATTGCCGTTGCTTTTTTTGCTGTGTTTTTATACCGGAATCTTCACTATGAAGAATACAAGGTGGTTCTGTCAAAGGAATCTTCCGATACTTCCGCAAGATATGAAGAGTTCAACGGAAGGATGCTCTCGTATTCACCCAACGGTGTCTCTCTTTTAAATGAAAAGCTTGAGAGTATCTGGAATTACCCTTTCAGTTATTCTTCACCCGAGATAGAGATCACCGGGGATAATTTTATAGTGTTTGATAAGGGAAGCACAGGAGTCAGCCTTTTTAACGAAAACGGTAATACGGGATCCTTCACTGCTCCGGCTGCGATAATAAGAGCTAAATCCTCAGATAATGACTGCGCGGCACTGCTTATGTATGACGGAAATGAATTTTCCGCGGGATATTATGACTGCTCCGGAAATCTCCTTGCAAAAGCGGATATATCCTTTGAAGAGCAGGGTGTTCCCTCGGATGTGGAAATTTCTGCCGACGGAAAATGTATGGCTGTTTCTCTGGAATCTGTTGCAGAAAGCGGAATAGAGACCAAAATCATGTTCTGCAGGTTTGGAAATTCGGAAAATGAGGAAATTTATTATTCGGAAACCTATCAGGACAGTGTTACGGCAGGACTGATAAGCGGTGAGAACAATAATTTTGCCGCACTTACGGATACCG
This sequence comes from Lachnospiraceae bacterium, assembly GCA_050944395.1. Classification (GTDB taxonomy): domain Bacteria; phylum Bacillota; class Clostridia; order Lachnospirales; family Lachnospiraceae; genus Chordicoccus. The sequence goes on along the minus strand of JBMNQZ010000021.1, from coordinate 11,860 downwards.
GTTTTAATGTATACGGCTCGGGGAAGGAACTTAAACTGATAAGAAGGGTCGAAGTGGAGGCGCCTGTTCTCAGTGCCTTTTATAATGAAAAATATATCGGGTTTGTAGTTCAGAACAATAACGACGAAAGTTTTTATAAGATCCTTCTTTACAATTATACGGGAAGGAAGGTCAGTGAAATTGACTTTGGACTGAATTATTCTGATATCAGCATAAACGATAAGAGCATTGTCATATTCAACAAGACAGAATATGAGATGTATTCGATCAACGGCATAAAAAGACTTCAGGGAACCATATCGGAGGGGAGTGTAAACAATATTTTCAGAGTCAGGAAAAACAAGTATTTTGTTTCGGCAGATAACCTGATTGAATTTATCAGGGGCTCAGGTCTGACTTTATGAAGCGGGTGAAGATATAAAAATGAAAATTAGTATTGAAAAAAATTCAAAATAGTGTTGACATATTCCTTGCATTTATGTTATATTTTACTGGCTGTCACGTAAGACACATTCCTCGATAGCTCAATGGTAGAGCACTCGGCTGTTAACCGAGGGGTTGTTGGTTCGAGCCCAACTCGGGGAGCTTTTTGGCACCGTGGTCAAGTGGTCAAGACATCGCCCTTTCACGGCGGTAACACGAGTTCGATCCTCGTCGGTGTCACTTTATGGCGATATAGCCAAGTGGTAAGGCACGGGTCTGCAACACCCTTATCCCCGGTTCAAATCCGGGTGTCGCCTTTAAGAGCACTCTCGCATGAGGGTGCTTTTTTCGTTTCTCCGAAAAAGGTTGGAATTATTTACAAATCACCTAACAGTTAGTATAATTAATGTTTGTACAAAAAGCGTTCAGCTATATTGGAAAGGAATACTAATGGATAGAAAAGTACTTCGCTATGTGATTCATGTTATTGCCGGAATTTATGTAATGTATCTGGTTGGAAAAAGCCTTGTTGCGTATTTTAAAGGCGATTTTGAGACGTCCTGGATATTTGTGGCGCTGGGCATAGTGTGTTTTGTTGTCGGGGGTATTATTGCGGCACACGGTGTATATAAGGCGTATAAGATATATACAACACCGGATCCGGAGGAGACGGAAAATCCGGAGGAGAGCTCCGAGGAGAAAGCGGCTCCGAAATCTGTAACGGTTTTCGGAAAAACCGTATCTATGCCGGAGGAGACCAGTATCTCTGATCGTCTGAAGGCACTCAGCGTTGATGAGGATGAAGAAGCCGGAATTAACAATGAAGAAGGGGCAGAAGGGGCAGACTCCGGTGAAGGTAGCACCGATTCTTCTGAAACGGAAGGTTCCGATGAGATGTGTGATGCTCCGGATGACGGTGAAGCTGCTTATGCTAAATCCGAAGAAGGATCGTCATCTGACCTTGAAGATGAGGAAGAACTTTCCGAAAGCGCCAGATCACTTGAGGAAAGACTTACCAGAGGAATCTGATCATGAGCAAAGCGGATAAGATTTTTGTCGAAATGTGCCGCGATATCATTGAGAACGGTACAAGCACAGAGGGCGAGAAGGTAAGACCTCACTGGGAGGACGGAACGCCTGCGTATACTATAAAAAAATTCGGAGTTGTCAACAGGTATGACCTGAGAGAAGAATTTCCTGCGCTTACCCTCAGAAAGACGGCTCTTAAGACTGCTATGGACGAGATATTATGGATATGGCAGAGAAAGTCAAGTAATATTCACGATCTCAAGGGACATATCTGGGATGAGTGGGCAGATGAGAGAGGATCCATAGGTAAAGCATACGGATATCAGATGTCGGTAAAGCATCATTATCCGGAGGGAGACATGGATCAGGTGGACAGGGTTTTGTTTGACCTTAAGAATAATCCGTACAGCAGAAGGATCATGACAAATATGTATGTTCATCAGGATCTTTTCGAAATGGCTCTATATCCCTGTGCGTACTCTATGACTTTTAACTGCACAAAATGTCCTGATTCGGATAAGCTTGTCTTAAATGCGATTTTGAACCAGAGATCCCAGGATATCCTTGCCGCCAACAACTGGAATGTCGCTCAATATTCGATACTTCTTATGATGATAGCACAGGTGAGCGATATGATTCCCGGAGAGCTTGTTCACGTTATATCCGACTGCCATATTTATGACAGGCATATTCCTGTTATCAAGGAACTGATAGAAAGGGAACAGTATCCGGCGCCTAAAGTGTCGCTTAATCCCGAGGTGAAGAATTTTTATGATTTTACGACCGACGATCTCTATGTTGAGAATTATATTGCGGGTGAGCAGATAAAAAATATCCCGATCGCAATCTGACGATTTATCATTACGGAGGGTTATTATTATGAATTTAATTGCCGCTGTTGACAGCAACTGGGGAATAGGAAGAGAAGGCAAACTGCTCATCTCTATTCCCAATGATATGAAGTATTTCAGGAGCCGGACTTTAAATAAAGTTGTGATAATGGGAAGAGTGACGCTGGAGTCCTTCCCGAACGGGGCGCCACTGAAAAACAGGGTGAATATTGTTCTTTCGGGAAATGAGGCTTATAAGAAGGACGGAGCGATCGTGGTTCACTCTGTCCGGGAAGCTCTTCAGACAGTAAAAGATTACGACACTGATGATGTGTATGTTATCGGCGGCGAGAAGATTTATAATGAATTTGAAAAATATTGTGACAGGGCATATATCACAAAGATCGATTATGCTTTTGACGCAGATTCATTTTTCCCGAATCTCGATGCTATCGACGGATGGAAAGTGAAGGAAGAAAGCGATGAGATGACCTATTTTGACAACACATACAGATTCGTCACATATGAGCGTGAGGTATGATGATGCACAGAGAAAATACGCGTCCGGTCAGGATAGGCGGAAAAGTGATAGGCGGCGGCAATCCGGTTCTTATCCAGTCAATGACAAATACTGTTACATCAGATATAGATGCAACAGTTGATCAGATCATAAGACTTGAGAAGGCGGGCTGCGACATAATAAGATGTGCCGTGACAAGCTCCGAAGACGCCGCAGCGATAAAGGAGATAAAGAAAAAGATTCATATTCCTGTTGTTGCCGATATTCAGTTTGATTACAGGCTGGCTGTCGCTTCTATTGAAAACGGAATTGATAAGGTAAGAATCAATCCCGGTAATATCGGAAGTGAAGACAGGGTGAGGGAGGTTGTCAGCGCTGCTTCCCGGAACGGAGTGCCGATAAGAGTAGGGGTCAATTCAGGTTCGCTTAATAAAAAAATTCTCGAAAAATACGGCGGAGTTACACCGGAAGCACTTGTGGAATCTGCTTTGGACGAGTGTGAAGCTATAGAACGTTTCGGATATGAAGACATTGTGATCAGTATTAAAACCACCGATGTTCTTGATTGCATCCGGGCACATGAGCTTATCGTGAAATATACCGATCATCCGATCCATGTCGGAATTACCGAGTCCGGGACAGTTTCTTCCGGAAATATCCGTTCCGGGGTTGGTATAGGAATAATCCTTTATCAGGGGATAGGAGATACTATAAGGGTTTCACTCACCGGAGATCCGGTCTATGAAATCGAGACTGCCAGGGTGATCCTGAAAACCCTCGGCCTCAGAAAAGGCGGAATAGAGGTTGTGTCCTGTCCGACCTGCGGACGAACAAAGATCGACCTTATTGATCTTGCGGCAAAAACCGAGGAGATAGTAAAAAACTACGATCTTGATATTAAGGTTGCGGTTATGGGATGTGCAGTCAACGGACCTGGCGAGGCAAGAGAAGCCGATATCGGAATTGCAGGAGGAGTGAAAGAGGGATTGCTCATAAAAAAGGGCAGGATAATAAAAAAACTGCCGGAGAGCGAGCTTCTTTCCGCTCTGAAATTTGAATTAGATAACTGGAAAGAATAATAAAGGGGAAATAATGGCTTCATGCATCAAACCTTTCAAGGAAACCTTTCGTGATATTACTTTAAGCTCAGAATTATCTGGGCTTTTAGATTATGCGGATGTGGAGAGGATTATCCTTAATAAGCAGAAAAATTTTCTCAAGATTTATCTGACAAGTACAAACTGGATAAAAAAACAGTACATATACGATATCGAGGAAATAATCGAGAAGCAGGTGTTTGGGGATATGGGTACATCTGTGCGGGTTTTTGAGAGATTCCGGCTTCCGGTAAATTATACTCCTGAAAATTTCTTCGAATTGTATCGCTCCAGCATGGAACTTGAGCTCAGAAAATACAGCTCTATCCTTGCGCAGATATTTAATATGTCAACATTCGAATTTTCGGAAAGATCTCTGAAAATTGTCACCCCGAAGTCGTTTATATCGGAGCAGTGCAGAAAAAGGCTGTACGAGTATTTTGATAAGGTATTCAATGAGAGAGCCGGCTTCGGCATTGAGATTGAGATCTCAGAGGGTATCGTTCTTAAAAATGAAAAAGACAATGCTTCTTTTCCGGGTTCGTTAGAAAAGAAGACTGAGAAAAATATTAACGAAAACGGGAATCACAAGGAGATGTCATCCGAAAACCCGGGTGAGGATTATTTAATAAACAGTGAGATTCCGTTTGAGTATTATGAAAGTGCAGCAAGGCAGGCTGAGCCCGAAGCTGCAGGCCCGGCTGCTCCTGCAAATGTACCTTCAAAGGAAGGTCCTGCTCCTGCACCGGCAAAAAAGAGAGCTGACTCAAGGAAGGGACTCATTACCGATGGCGGTGATGTTGTTATGGGGCGTTCGTTTAATGACGAGCCGATAAGTATTGCCGATATCAGGGAAGATACTACTTTTGTTGTAATAAAAGGTGAGATATTTAAGACAGAAGAACAGGAGATTAGAAGCGGAAAGACGATATTTACTCTGTACCTGACGGATTATACCGACAGTGTCAAGACGAAATTTTTTGTTGAACCCGATGACCTTTCCGATTACCGGAATGTATTCAAGACCGGTTCAACGTTCCTTTTTAAGGGAACCGTAGATTATGATCCTTTTGATAAGGAGATTACTTTAAGAAGAGTAAATTCGGTAATGAAGGCATCCTCTGTTAAGAAAAAGAGAGCCGACGATGAAGCCGATAAGCGTATAGAGCTCCATTGCCATACCAAAATGAGCGATATGGACGCCGTTTCTTCCGCTACAGATATAATAAGACAGGCATATAATTGGGGACATAAGGCTATAGCTATAACCGATCACGGAGTCGTCCAGGCTTTTCCGGAGGCACTTCACACCTTCGGAGGGAAAAAAGGAATACCGAAAGATGCGGATTTTAAGATCATATACGGCATGGAGGCGTATCTCGTAGACGATATAAAAGAGATAGTTATAAATGCCGGTGATGAGAAGACAGACGCCCCGGCAGTTGTCTTTTCGCTTCTTACTACAGGAACCAGTCCTCATGTTCACGATGTGATCGAGCTTTCGGCAGTGAGGATCGAGAACGGGAAAGTTATCGATACCATGCATACTCTTGTGAATCCCGGCAAGCCGCTTCCTTTTTCGGTCATTCAGCTTTCCGGTATCAGCGATGACATGATATCGGACGCCCCGATGATAAGGGAAGTGATAGCCCGCTTTGCGGATTTTTCATCCGGAGCTGTTCTTGCGGCATACGATATAGAATATCAGGCAGCTTTTTTGAGGGTTCTTTTTGAGGAAAACGGATTGGCTTTTGATGCGCCTTACTTTGATATTTCCGGACTTGTAAAAATGTATGTTCCGGGCATAGGGCGTATTAAAATGGATAAATTGTCCAAACAGATGGGTGTGGAATATTTCGGCAATATCCGTACGGAGGATATATGCCGCACAATGGCACAGATATATATAAAGCTTTTAAAGATCCTTAAGGATGACGGTGTTGAATATTTTAAGGAAATAAATTCCAAAGGAAGAGATTCTGCAGAGAGGATAATGAATCTGCCGTATTATCATGCGATCATCCTTGTGAAAAACGAGATCGGTAGGCGAAATCTATACAGGATGGTCTCCGAATCTCATTTAAAATATTTTAAGAAGAGACCGAGGATACCAAAGAGTCTGCTTACAGAATGCCGCGAGGGTCTTATTCTGGGAACGGCATGCTCGGCAGGAGAGCTGTATCAGGCCATACTTCGCGAGGAATCCGATTCTTTTATCGCAAAGATAGTTAATTATTATGATTATCTGGAGGTTCAGCCAACGGGAAATGACGGTTATCTGGTACGTGAAAAGCGTTACGGAATTGAGTCGGTTGAGGATCTCAGGAATATCTCCAGACGTATCGTCAAGTTGGGAGAGCAGTTTAATAAACCGGTCGTAGCTACCTGTGATGTTCATTTCCTTAATCCCGAGGATGCGATATACAGGCAGGTGATACAGGTAGGCCATGGATTTGCCCCTGAGGAGCAGCCGCCGCTTTTTCTGCATACGACCCGGGAAATGCTGGAGGAATTCTCGTATCTGGGTGAAGAAAAGGCAAGGGAGATAGTAATAGATAATCCCGAGCTTATCAACAGCATGTGTGAAAATATTTCACCTATACATCCGGATAAATGTCCGCCCGAGATACCGAATTCGGATAAAGAGCTTGAAGAAATGTGCTACAAAAAGGCCCGTGAGATATATGGGGAAGACCTTCCCGAAACTGTTGCGGCAAGGCTTAAAAGAGAGCTCACCTCTATTATTCAGAACGGATATGCGGTAATGTACATTATTGCCCAGCGTCTTGTTCAAAAATCCTTAAGCGACGGTTATCTTGTGGGGTCGAGAGGCTCGGTAGGCAGTTCATTTGTCGCTACAATGGCGTCTATAACTGAGGTAAACCCGCTCCCTCCGCACTACAGGTGTCCCGATTGCTTCTACAGTGATTTTGATTCCGATGAGGTCAAAGCCTTTGCGGGACGTGCCGGATGCGATATGCCGGATAAAAAATGTCCTGTTTGCGGAAGACAGCTTGTGAAGGACGGCTTTGATATTCCTTTTGAGACCTTCCTTGGATTCAAGGGAGACAAGGAGCCGGATATTGACCTTAACTTCTCGGGAGAAGAGCAGGGCGTAGCTCAGGCATATACCGAAGTGATATTCGGCAAGGGCCAGACATTTAAAGCCGGAACAATAGGTACAGTCAAGGAAAAGACTGCTATCGGATATACCAAGGGATTTTTTGAAAAAACAGGAGAGACAAAAAGAGCCTGTGAGATAGAACGTATTTCAATGGGCTGTACCGGCATAAGGCGTACAACGGGACAGCATCCGGGAGGCGTTATCGTATTGCCGAAGGGAATGGATATCAACTGGTTTACACCGGTTCAGCATCCCGCGAATGATATGAAATCCGATATTATCACAACTCATTTTGATTATCATTCAATCGACAAGAATCTTCTGAAGCTTGATATTCTCGGGCATGATGATCCTTCCATGATAAGAATGCTCGAGGATCTGACCGGCGAGGATCCTAAAGAGGTTATGCTTGATGACAAAGGTGTTCTTTCGCTTTTTTCATCTACGGAGGCATTGGGAATAAGCCCGGAAGCCATCGGCGGTGTTCAGCTCGGAACCCTTGGAATCCCGGAGTTCGGAACACAGTTTGTAATCGGAATGCTTCTTGATACCAAGCCCACCACTTTTTCGGAACTTGTAAAAATCTCCGGCCTGTCTCACGGAACCGATGTATGGCTGGGAAATGCCCAGGAGCTTATCAATCAGGGAAAGGCGACCCTGGCAAATGCTATCTGTACCCGAGACGACATAATGATCTACCTCATAGGAATGGGACTTGAACCCGAGAGAGCGTTTAAGACGATGGAGTCTGTCCGAAAAGGAAAGGGTCTTACTGCCGATATGGAGCAGGATATGATAGACCACAATGTTCCCGACTGGTATATCTGGTCCTGCAAAAAGATCAAGTACATGTTCCCAAAGGCTCACGCGGTGGCATATGTAATGATGGCTTTCAGAATAGCCTATTATAAGATCAATTATCCGCTTGCATACTATGCGGCATATTTTTCTATCAGGGCTTCCGGATTCTCATACAGCAAAATGTGCAGGGGAAAAGAAACACTTTTCCACTATATTGCCGAGTATGAGGGGAAGGAGAAAAAATCAGCCACTGAGGACGATATTTTAAGGGACATGTATATTGTTCGGGAAATGTATGCCAGAGGCTTTGAATTTGCACCTGTTGATATCTACAAGGTCGGTGCGGTTGATTTTAAGATAGTCGACGGAAAGATAATGCCGTCATTAAGCGCGATCGACGGACTGGGAGAGTCTGTTGCTTATCAGATTGAAAATGCGGCAAAAGAAGGAAAATTCCTTTCCAAGGAGGACTTCAGGAACCGCACAAAAGCATCAAAGACCATCACGGATCAGCTTGATGAATACGGAATACTCGGTGAAATTCCGGAATCAAACCAGATTTCTCTTTTTGACGCCGGGCTGTTATAAGTTTTTAAAGGAGGAGCAAAATGATCATTTTTCCGCTTGTCGTTTTTGGATTAAGAACTGTTGTCTATGTTTTGGCGGCTCTGATTCCCGCTGCGGTACTTTGCCGGTATATTTTTAAAGCCGACAAGGTGGAAAAGGAACCTCCCGCGCTGCTTATTGTGCTTCTTCTGGGCGGAGCGCTCTCGACGATACCTGCAGGCATTATTGAATACATTTTTGAAGCCGTCGCAGGAGGAATCCTTGACAGTTCCACAAACTTTTTCGGGATTTTCACAGCGATATGTATCGTCGGCGTGACCGAGGAGCTGTGCAAATATTTTGTCCTGAAATTCATTACCTGGAAAAACAGAAACTTCAATTATCGTTTTGACGGTATCGTTTATGCGGTTTTCGTATCGTTGGGATTTGCGGCGGCCGAAAACATAATGTATGTGTTTAATTACGGCCTGGGAGTCGCTCTTTCAAGAGCCGTGCTATCTATTCCGGGACACATGTGCTTTGCCGTTCTCATGGGATATCATTACGGACGCGCAAAGGCGCTTGCTAACCGCGGACTTGAAGCCGGAGTTAAATATCAGTTGAGACAGGGATGCATTTTTGCGATACTTGCTCACGGAATATACGATGCGTGTTTAATGGTAGACTGGGGAATTGCCACAGTTATATTCTTTGCCTATGTAATTTTCCTGTTTATCAAGATTTTCAGAACGGTTAAAAAGGAAGCAGCTTCGGACACTATGATCTGAAAGGCGATATGTTCAATCTTAAACTCTACAGAGATGATGCGGAATACAGAGTTGATATTTCGGTGAGAAAACTGGTGGAATTTGTACTCAGAGAGGGCAGCTTAAGGGCGGCCACAGGCGAGACAACAGACCTTAATGCTATGCTGAAAGGCGCCAGGATCCACAGAAAAATTCAATCACAGAAGGGACTTGATTATCAAAGCGAGGTAGTTTTGAAGCAGGTCCTTTCTTTTGATGGATATAGGATCTTTCTTGAGGGAAGAGCCGACGGCATTTCCCGCACGGACGGAAAGCTGTGTGTTGAGGAGATAAAGGGAGTTTTTTCCGACCCCGAAGAAATAAGGAAGGAGAAGTATGTTCATCTCGCCCAGGCTATGTGCTACGGATATATGGTCTGTGAACTTGAAAGCGAAGAGGGATGCTCGGTAAAGATAATCTATGCAGATGTTGAAACCGCAAAAACGTCCGAATTCGAATATTATTATTCCTTCGCGGAGCTAAAGGCATTCTTTGACGGACTTATGGATGATTTGCGGAAATGGATCGAGTTTAAGATTGAGTGGATCGAAAGGAGAAACAGCTCGATCTCAGCTATTACTTTTCCGTATGAATACAGGGCCGGACAGAAAAACCTGATTAAAAGTGTCTATCTTACTATTAAAAACAATAAGAAAATTTTTGTGGAGGCTGCTACCGGAATAGGAAAGACTCTTGCGGTCCTTTATCCCACACTGAAGGCAATGGGGGAAGGCGAGGCCGGAAGGTTTTATTACCTTACCTCAAAAACAGTGACGGGAAAGGCGGCGGATGATGCTCTTGCCCTGCTTTCTGATAAAGGACTGGAGCTTAAACGAACATTTATTTCAGCCAGGGAAAAAATGTGTTTTAAAGCAGAGGTCAGATGTGATGATCAGTACTGTGAATACGCCCGTGATTTCTATTCGGGAATAAATGATATCCTTCTTGAGATCCTTAAAAGCGAAAATGATTTTGACAGGGATGTGATCAGAAAATATGCCGAAAAATACAGAATTTGTCCCTACTATCTGTCGCTGGAGCTCGCTTCGTGGTGTGACGGAATAGTTTGTGACTATAATTATGTTTTTTCTCCCGATGTGAGACTTTCGGGAATGTTTGAACAGCCTGAAATTAGCAGGGATGTGATCCTTGTAGATGAAGCGCACAATCTTGTCGACAGGGCAAGGGACATGTACAGTGCCGTGTTAAATAAGGACGAAGTTCTGAAGGCAAGGCGTATCGTTAAGGAAAAATCTCCGAAAATATATAAGAGGCTGTCTCTTATTAATAAAAAAATGATAGAGCACAGAAAGAATACTGAAAACGGATTTAGAGTAATAGAAAGAGACTGTAAAGATATAACCGAAATAGTATCCGTTATTGAGCTTTTGATGTTTGACTTTGCGGAATATTTCGAAAAGAACGGTGATCCCGATTCGGACAGCGAGCTTCTTGAATTCTATTTTTCTGCCAGAAAGTTTTTTAATCAGTATAATCCGGACGACAGGAATTATGTGTGTTATGAAGAAGAAACAAAGGAGGGCTTTTTGATGAAGCTTTTCTGCATCAACCCCTCCGATGCTTTGCGGGAATGTCTTAAAGCAATGAAAGGAACAGTTTTCTTCTCGGCTACGCTTCTTCCTGTTGATTATTATAAATCCCTGCTTGGTTTTTCCGAAGGAGATTACGAGATATACGCCGGATCCCCGTTTGATCCGGCGCGGAAGCAGATAATCATCTCAAATGATGTCTCATCAAAATATACCATGAGAAACGAGAATATGTACCGAACCATATGCAGGTATATTTTGAAGACCGCTGAGGGCAGGAAGGGAAATTATATGGTGTTCTTTCCTTCTTATAAATATTTGCAGGATGTTTTTGAAGTGTTCAGAAGAGAGTTTGACAGAGATGACCTCACATGGGTTGTTCAGTCCAGGATTATGTCCGAGGAAGACCGCGAGATCTTTCTGGAAAATTTTTACGAGAATAACAGCCGCACTATGATCGGCTTCTGCGTAATGGGAAGTCTGTTTTCGGAAGGAATCGACCTTATCGGAGATAAGCTTATTGGAGCCGTTATTGTGGGAACGGGTATTCCTCAGGTCTCCAATGAGACAGGATTGCTCCGGGATGCATACGAAGAACAGGGCTTTGACGGATTTGATTATGCTTTCAGATTTCCCGGAATGAATAAGGTTCTTCAGGCGGCGGGAAGGGTGATAAGAACTGAGCATGACAGGGGAGTGATCGTTCTTCTTGACAACAGATTTCTGGAACACAGGTATCAAAAGCTCTTTCCGAGGGAGTGGAAAGGCTTTTCTGTCACGGAATTTTCCGGGTTTGAAGAAATAATTGCTTCTTTCTGGAAAAATCAGGAGCTGTAAAAGGATTGAAAAAAATATTAAACAGAAATTTAATATGCTCGTTCATAATTTGTCTTTTTATTGTTAATTCAAGATTTACACCATAAACAAATTATAATCATAATTTTTGTTTATATTGTAAATGTAAATTGAAGTGAACAGATAAGCAAATACATTTTCTTTTTCATAGTCATCATTGATGACAACTCCTTCCCTTTTAAAAATAGAGACGGCAGCGTGTATTCGCTGTCGTTTTTATTTTTAAAAAGAAGAATCTTTTTCATGCAGTATCCTTTCATGGTTGCAGAAAAAAATTGA
>JBMNQZ010000020.1:0-29671 GCA_050944395.1 Lachnospiraceae bacterium | reverse complement strand
CCGTATATATTACATTTTTATCATTTTTTGTAATAATTACGAAATATTTCCACAAAATAATTGCAATATTTAAAATTAGACGATATACTTCTATCAACATATAGTAGAGATTATCCCGCAGCACAGCAAATAGTATTACTTACATCATTTTCAGAGGAATATATCAATGCTTCTAAAAAAACATCTAAAAACCATCGCATTATCATCAATACTGGTAATCGCGCTGATATTCACATCATGCGGAACCAAGTATGAGCCCGGAGAGCTCGCCTTGAGGCTCCCGGCAATGACGCAGCGCATGAAAGAAGCATGTTCCCAGGCAAGGGCCGAAAGGGATGCCCGGGAAAGATACAAAGAGCTTACAAACGCACCATCCTGGTGGCCTGACGATGTGCCTATCCCCGAAAGCGGAAAATTCGATTACAGCTCCGAAAATTCCGGAGTCGGTACATTTGCCTGTACAAACAGCGATATTGACAAGTATGAAAAACTACTGAAGGAGAACGGATTCCCGGAAATGGACAAGTCCACTCTCAACAAGAAATACAGTCAGGAAGATTATGGAAAAGTAGAGGTTTTTACCAACGGAGCATATGACGTGTGTATCTGGCGACCCGGTGAAGCGCTTTACGCCGAGATAGATGTTTTCCACAGTGATACTCAAAAGCTTGTGAAACAGTAACGAAGGTGCCAGGGAGAAGCAGTGTTTGTGCCTGGCACAAACACTGCTTCTCCCTGGCACCATTTTAGCCTTAGCCTGTCCCTTTATTTGCTTGTGCCAGACACCATTTTTTACTATAATAATTCCAGGAGGTGAACTGCTATGAAAACCAAATTTTATATTTGCCGCCACTGCGGCAATCTGATCGGTATGATCAATGATTCAGGAGTTCCCGTTGTATGCTGCGGAGAAAAGATGGAAGCCCTTATTCCTAACACAGTAGAGGCCAGCGGCGAAAAACACATTCCTGTCGTTTCTGTCGAAGACGGCACAGTCAAAGTCAATGTCGGAAGCGCCGACCATCCTATGCTTCCGGAGCACTATATCGAATGGATCTATCTCCAGACAGAAAACGGAGGACAGCGTATTTCGCTCAAACCCGGAGACGCACCGTCGGCATCTTTCTGTGTCGGAAATGAAGTTCCGGTTGCCGTATATGCTTACTGCAATCTCCACGGTCTTTGGATGACAGAATTATAATTTCATCGTTTTTCGCAACATAATCAATAGTACCTGACGAAAACGGGTGATTTAGGGCATAAATCCCTATATCACTCGTTTTTTTATCCTCCATCTTTCAATCGAAATATCAGTCCGGTTCCTGCGCACAATTATCATTTGCCGCAGCTCATTTTTAGCTGCTGTCCTTCAGTATGTGAAACAATATACCGACCGAGCACATCCCCAAAAACCGGGAAGAACAGGTATTACGACTTGTATTGCCTGAAACAATACCAGAAACAGCGGGGCAAACATTCCGAATTTTTCTATATATTCCTGAAGCGAAGCTGCTGAATTGAATTTTCCGTTCAAATAAGACCGTATATCAAAAATCTTAAAGATTCTTAACAGTAGCTGAAAATTATCTAAACAAAACCATATAATAATGAGGCGAAAGTCGTATTTGTCCGCGTTATTACTGCCTCCTTCAAGAATCCACCGGTTGCATATCGCACCGTTTTAATGCTAAAATGTTCTGGTCGGAGTTTTTCCGGACAATAAAAAACTGTAAAGGTATCCAATTATGCAGAACAGACATTCATTCAAAGGTTCCATCGGCTTCGTTCTGGCAGCTGCCGGAAGCGCCGTAGGTCTCGGAAATATCTGGAGATTCCCCTACCTTGCCGCAAAGGACGGCGGCGGACTCTTCCTGGTAGTCTACATTATCCTTGCTCTCACCTTCGGCTTCACGCTGCTCACCACCGAGCTCGCGATCGGAAGAAAAACTAAGCAGAGCCCACTCACGGCATACAGTGTCGTCAAAAAGGGCTGGAAGCCTCTCGGCGTTATAGGATGTATAGTTCCTATGATGATCCTGCCCTACTACTGCGCGATCGGCGGATGGGTATTGAAATATTTCATCGTGTTCGTCACCGGGCAGGGAGTTGCCGCTGCCGAGGACGGATTTTTCACCGGATTTATCACCGGAACATGGGAACCTATAGTATTCCTTCTTATTTTCCTTGCCGCATGTGCGATCGTTATCTACAGAGGCGTCAACAAGGGAATAGAATCTCTCTCAAAGGTTCTTATGCCGATACTTATTATCCTTGTAATAGCTATCTCGGTTTATTCCCTCACTCTGAGCCATACCGGTTCGGACGGAGTTACCCGCACGGGACTTGACGGCCTTAAGGTATACCTTATCCCCAATTTTGAGGGAATAACGGTATCAACATTCATGTCAGTTCTCATGGATGCATGCGGTCAGCTGTTCTATAGTCTCAGTGTCGCAATGGGAATAATGGTAGCGTACGGCTCCTATGTTAAAGACAGCGAAAATCTTGCCAAATCCATCAACCGCATTGAGATATTCGATACGCTTATAGCCTTTCTTGCAGGCATTATGATAATCCCGGCAGTATTTGCATTCAGCGGTTACGAAGGGCTTGCGGCATCGGGTCCCAGCCTTATGTTCGTCTCCCTTCCAAAGGTGTTTGCGAGCATGGGCTTCATCGGAAATATCGTCGGCGCAGTGTTCTTTGCAATGGTATTCTTTGCCGCCCTCACAAGCGGCATCTCAATTCTGGAAGCTATCGTTTCCAGCTTTATGGACCAGTTTAAGATCAGCAGGAACAAGGCGACAACTATCGAAAGCATCATTGCCCTTGCTGTAGGAATACTTGTATGTCTCGGCTACAATGTCCTTTACTTCGAGCACACACTTCCCAACGGTGCCGTGGCTCAGATTCTGGATATTCTCGATTACATAAGCAACAACATTCTCATGCCGGTTGTTTCAATCGGTACATGTATTCTCATAGGATGGATCGTGAAACCGAAATATATTACGGATGAGCTTACCAAAAACGGTGAGAGGTTCGGAAGAAAAGGACTTTACAATGTAATGATAAAGGTGATTGCACCTGTAATTCTTATCATACTGCTGCTCAAGTCTCTGGGAATCGTCAATTTCCTGTAAAAAATGAAAAAAAGGTGCCAGGCACAAGCATAACTGAGGTGACCCCTAAAAGTCTAACTTTTAGGGGTCACCTCAAACATGTACCTGGCACCTTTTTATTATTTCACATCAAAAGAGATGCCATATCCTCCGGCAGCTCAGCTTCAAATAACAATTTCTCTCCTGTTATCGGATGTATCATCTCCAGTCTTCCCGCATGAAGCGCCTGTCTTTTGATAGCGCCGCTTTCCTCTCCGTACATATAATCGCCTATAAGCGGAAATCCGAGCCACGACATATGCACCCTTATCTGATGCGTTCTTCCGGTTTCAAGGTTCAATTTCAGAAGTGCATACTCTTTTTTTCTTTTTTCCACCGAAAAATGAGTGATCGCATCCTGTCCGTTTTCAAAATCAACGCATCTGCTGATTATCCCGTCTTCTGCCCTGCCGATAGGAGCCGTGATACAGCCGTGGTCAGGAAGCATTTCGCCGTTCTTTCCTGTTTGGGAAACAACGGCATAATATGTCCTTTTCACCTTTTTTTGCTGCATTTCTTCATAGAGAATGCTGCTGCTCAGCATATGCTTCGCAATAACGGTAAGTCCTGTGGTGTCTTTATCGAGACGATTCAGGCATCTGAATACAAAATCCTCGCCGCGCTTCTCATAATAATATGCAAGAGCATTCGCCAGCGTATTTTCATAATTGTTGATGGACGGATGCACAGGCATTCCGCCGGACTTGTTTATAACAATAATGTCCTCATCCTCGTAAACAATATTCAGATCAGCCTCCACAGGCGGAATATTTTCAGATCCCGCTCTGTCCCTTATCACAACCTTCAGATGATCATCATTCCCGGAAAACCGGGCATTCATGAACACTTCTTCGCCGTTCAGGAATATAGATTCGGGCGTGTGCCTCAATATCTTCAGATTCTGTTCCGAATAGCCTCTTCCCCTCAGATATTCTGATATCTTATGTCCCGAATATTCCCTGGGAATATCATATGTAAGTGTTCTGATCATCTTTTTTTCCTGCCCCCGGCTCTCTTTGAATTCCCACGGCTTTTACTTTTATCTTCTTTCTTTTTTTTCAGATTTCCCGGAGCATTATCTCTCTTTCCCTGATCTTTTATCTTTCTCGGAGGTATCAGGCACTTTTTTCTGTCAAAACCGATGAGATCCTGTCGCCCCGCCAGAATGAGAGCCTCCCTGACCAGATCGTAATTTTCCGGATTCCTGTACTGGATGAGCGCCCTCTGCATTGCTTTTTCATGGGGTGTTTTGGCAAGCCGTACACTCTGCATGGTCCTCGGGTCAACTCCCGTATAATACATGCAGGTGGACATCGTTGACGGAGTCGGATAAAAATCCTGAACCTGCTCCGGCATATAGCCCATATCCCGGACGCTTATCGCAAGTTCAACGGCCTCATCTATCCCCGATCCGGGGTGAGAGGACATAAGGTAAGGCACGATATACTGATCCTTTCCGATTCTTTTATTAACATTTTCAAATTGCTTTTTAAACTCACAGTAAACCTTGTTTGAAGGCTTTCCCATCAGTTTCAGAACAGCGTCCGATACATGCTCCGGCGCCACACGTAGCTGGCCGCTGATATGATATTTGCACAATTCGCTGAGGAATCCTGTTTTTTTATCCGCAAGCAGATAATCAAATCGTATTCCCGACCTGATAAAAACCTTCTTAACTCCCGGAATTGCTCTCAGCTTTCTCAGAAGAGAAATATAATCCGAATGATCGGCGATCATATTTTTGCAGGGGGTAGGATAAAGACACTGTCGGATTTTACATGCACCCTTTGTCAGCTGTTTTTCGCATGCCGGTCTTCTGAAATTTGCTGTAGGTCCGCCCACATCGTGTATGTACCCCTTAAAATCCGGATCCTTAGTCATTGCCTCAGCTTCTCTTATTAGTGATTCATGGCTTCTTGCCTGAACGATCCTTCCCTGATGAAAGGTCAATGCGCAAAAGCTGCAGGACCCGAAACAACCTCTGTTGGAGGTCAGTGAAAACTTGATTTCCGATATCGCCGGAACTCCACCCTTATCCTCGTAGGAAGGATGGTAGTTATTCATATAGGGAAGCTCGTAAATATCATCCAGTTCATCAGTGGTCAGCGGCCGCATAGGCGGATTCTGAACAATATACCTTTTCTCCCCGTATTTCTCGACAAGAGGGGATGCCTGAATAAAATCGGTATTCTGATACTGAATATAGTAGCTTTTGGCATAGCTCATCTTGTTTTTTGAGATCTCGTCATATTCCGGAAGTTCTATTGCCCCCGTCATTCCCGATACATCACGGCTCTTGCAGACGGTTCCGCGAACAAAAGAAATATCTGAAATATCTATCCCGCAATCAAGCGCTTCGGCGACCTCCACGACCGCCAGCTCTCCCATGCCGTAAATCAGCAGGTCTGCGCCGGAATCCATCAGGATCGAGCGCTTTACCTTATCCGACCAATAATCATAATGGGCCAGACGCCTCAGACTCGCTTCAATTCCGCCGATTATAACAGGAATCTTTTTGTATTTTTTCTTTATCAGATTGCAATAAACCACCGTTGCATAATCGGGTCTTTTCCCTGCAATTCCTCCGGGAGTGTAAGCATCGGTTTTTCTTCGCTTTTTATTTACTGTGTAATGATTGACCATGGAATCCATATTCCCGGCGCTCACCAGAAATCCCAGACGGGGCTCGCCGCAAACCGCAATGCTCTCCTCATTTTTCCAGTCAGGCTGAGATATTATCGCCACCTTAAAGCCTCTGGACTCAAGTACCCTGCTTATGATCGCCGGTCCAAACGATGAATGGTCGACATAGGCATCGCCTATGACATAGACAAAATCCGCCTGCTGCCATCCGCGCTCTTTTATCTCTTTTTTATTCATCGGTAGAAACTGCTTCATAATATCATCCCTGTAAAAATCATTTCAAAATCATTTTTCTATTGCGGCAACGACACTTTTCTCAACGCATGCCGCATCAATCATTATTTTCCAAGCGGTCCGTAGGGCTCCGCGTTCTCATAGCTTCTCATCTCATGTCTCTCATAATATCCGATGAGCTCACCGTTTTCATCCCGCAGAGCGACCATATAGACATCCTTATTCTTTTTCTCGTTTCTGTATGTAAACATTATGTTATTTTCTTTATCGGCCTTAAACCACTCTACCACTTTTTGTATTTTTTCAACAGAATCAGGATTATGACAATTTTTAAGATTTTTTCCGACAAGGGAATACCCTCCCCTTTTCATCTGTCCTTCCGCCGCAGCCGGGTTCATATATAGTATTTCGTGATCTGTATTGCAGATAATTATCTGTGTGGGACACTGATCCACAACACTCTTAAAAAAAGGATTCAAATTCATATTCACCCTTCCTCTTTTAAATATTCTCAATGAATTCATTTTTTTATGCGTATAATACTACCACAAAAAATACCTTCTGTCAGAAAATAAGAAAATGTGTGCCAGGCACAAACACGGTTTGTGCCTGGCACACATTGTACTTCAGCCTGTCACTTTTTTTCCATGGCGCCTGTTTGCACAAAAAACCGGCGGTTCCCGGAAATCCCGGGGCCGCCGATCTTTTTATTTATCCGTTATAAAACTATTTATAATCAGTCAACTTTGGGAAGTTGCGCAATGCTTGCAGCAATGTCCTCATCTGTCGGAATATAATCTGTCATTGTTCCGTTGTGGAACTGTTCATATGCAACCATATCGAAATATCCGGTTCCGGTAAGTCCGAAAAGAATTGTTTTTTCCTCTCCGGTCTCCTTGCACTTAAGAGCCTCGTCTATCGCAACTCTGATAGCATGTGAGCTCTCCGGTGCCGGAAGGATACCCTCAACTCTCGCGAACTGTTCCGCAGCCTCAAATACAGCTGTCTGTGGAACGGAAACTGCTTCCATATATCCATCATGATAAAGCTGTGAAAGTGTTGTGCTCATTCCGTGGAATCTGAGTCCGCCCGCATGGTTCGGTGAAGGAATGAATCCGCTTCCGAGTGTGTACATCTTTGCAAGCGGACATATCTTTCCGGTGTCACAGAAATCATATGCAAATGTTCCCCTGGTGAAGCTCGGACATGATGCCGGCTCAACAGCTATGATCCTGTAATCAGCCTCACCTCTGAGCTTTTCACCCATAAACGGTGCAATAAGTCCGCCCAGATTTGATCCGCCGCCTGCGCAGCCGATAATGATGTCCGGCTTTACATCGTACTTATCAAGGGCAGCTTTCGCCTCAAGCCCGATAACACTCTGATGAAGAAGTACCTGATTCAGCACGCTTCCGAGAACATATCTGTAGCCTTCATGTGTTGTTGCAACTTCAACTGCCTCAGAGATCGCACACCCGAGACTTCCCGTGGTTCCCGGATGCTCCGCAAGGATCTTTCTGCCCACCTCAGTTTCCATCGAAGGCGAAGGAACGACAGATGCGCCGTATGTTCTCATTACTTCTCTTCTGAAAGGCTTCTGCTCATATGATACCTTTACCATATATACCTTGCAGTCAAGATCGAAGTATGAACAGGCCATTGAAAGTGCTGTACCCCACTGTCCCGCACCTGTCTCGGTAGTCACTCCCTTGAGTCCCTGCTTTTTGGCGTAATAAGCCTGGGCAATAGCCGAATTAAGCTTGTGAGATCCGCTTGTGTTGTTTCCTTCGAATTTATAGTAGATCTTTGCCGGTGTCTGAAGCTTTTCTTCAAGGCAGTACGCTCTTACAAGCGGAGCGGGCCTGTACATCTTATAAAATTTCAGGATCTCATCAGGAATATCTATGTACGGTGTGGTATCATCCAGTTCCTGCTGAACCAGCTCTTCGCAGAAAATAGGTGCGAGCTCTTCTGCCGTCAACGGCTTATGTGTTCCGGGATTCATCAGCGGTTCCGGCTTAATTTTCATATCCGCACGAAGGTTATACCACTGTTTCGGCATCTCGTTTTCATTAAGGTAAATTTTGTAAGGAATTTCTTTAGACATTTTTTCGTCTCCTTTCATCTTTTTTGATAGCTCGGGACGATTTTGAATAAAAAAAACCTGTCCCGCATTACTGTGATGCTGGGACAGGATAAAAACAAATTCCTGCGGTGCCACCCGGCTTGCCGAAAATCGGCCACTCAGTGCATACTATCATATGCTGACATTGTTTACGAAGTGTCTGCTCCGTCTCCCATACTCCGATCTTTTATACATCGTTTCTGTTTGCCCTCGGAAGTCCATTCAATCTTATATTCACTGCTGCCATCTCACCATCGGCAGCTCTCTCATAGTGAAGGGAAAAGACCTACTCCTCTTCCTCAACGGTTTTGATTATTTATACTCCAAAAGAACCATGTTGTCAATTACTTTTTTTATTATTTTTACGGTTCTTGTTTGCGATTGTATATGTTTTTGATTTATCTTTATGTCTTTTGAATTATTCTCCTCATGATCACATTATTTCCGGAGTGATTCCGAGACAACATTCCACGCATCCGTGTATGACATCTTATTTTCATCGGCAATGCGTGCAATATCATCATATTCCGGAGCCCTTCTCATCACTCCACCCGATTCATATTCCTTCACCCTTACCTTTCCGAGAGGCGTACTCATTTCAGATATTTTTCTTTCAAGCACGGTTCGCTCCATTAGGCTTCTCCGAATCCCTATGGTAGTGGTATTTGAAAAAATAACATTTTCCATTACCGAAATATCTTCCTCGGTACATATTACGCTCAAAAGCCATGCCGGGCGGTTTTTCTTCATGAATATAGGGGAATAATACACATCTCTTGCGCCCGCTTCAAAAAGCTTTTTCATTGTAAATCCCAATGCCTGCCCTGTGCAATCGTCAATATTTGTCTCGAGCTTGCAGATCCTGTCCTTGTCCTCTCTTTGAGCTTCAATGATCATTGCCCGAAGCATGGACGGTATTTCATAGCTGCGTTTCCCGGCGCCGATGCCTGTTTTTATAATACGCATTTTCTCAGGCAATGTGTGCGATGTCATAATTGCCGCAGCAGCTGCCGCCCCCGTGGGGGTAACAAATTCCCCTCTGGCATTCATTATTCTGAGCGGAAGTGAATAGTCGGAAGCAATATTTGCAACGGCAGGAACCGGCACCGGAAGTATTCCGTGCATGCATCTTACGGTTCCTCTTCCTTCGCAGATCTCGGGAATAATTACTTCACTGACTCCAAGATCATCCAGACAGACCGCTATTGAAATCACATCCACAATAGAGTCCACCGCCCCTACCTCATGAAAATGAACCTCCTTTGCCGGAATATCATGAGCTTTAGCCTCAGCATGGGCAATTACTTCAAAAATTTTTTTTGCCGTTGCTTTTGCCGCAGGGGTTATTCTGCAGTTGTCGATAATTTCGTAAATATCACCGATATTGCGATGAAGGTGATCATGACCGTGTCCGTGCTCATGTATATGTTCGTGATCGTGCGTATGATCATGATGTTCATGACTGTGTTCATGTTTAAAACTATGCTCTTTTCCATGGCCATGCTCATGATCGTGCCCCGGTTCATGACTATGTTCATGCCCATGGCCCTCTCCATGCTCGTGCCCATGAAGATATTCCATATCATGATCCTTATTATCATTTTGAAGGATTACGGAAAAATCCTTGCACCTGATCCCCGATTTTTTAACATCGGAAATTTTAATTTCGAAATCCGAAAGACCGCAGTTTTCGAATGCATCATATATTTTTTTCTCATCTGCTCCCAGATCAAGAAGTGCGGCAACAAGCATATCTCCGCTTATTCCGGCTTCACACTGCAGATATAGTTGTTTTCCCATAATAATTTGTTCTCGCTCAATTTATATTATTTTTTCATGCCGGGTTCTTCTCTCTCGGCAAGACGGTTGATCTGTGTCGCAATATATCCGGCGCCGAACCCGTTGTCAATATTTACAACGGCAATACCGTTCGCACAGGAATTTATCATCGTAAGAAGCGCAGATATGCCTCCCATGCTCGCGCCGTATCCTACAGAAGTGGGAACCGCGATGACAGGGTTGCTTACGAGCCCCCCTATTACACTTGCGAGAGCGCCCTCCATCCCCGCAATGGCAATAACACAATTTGCGGATTGTATCAGATCAAGCTGCGTAAAAAGACGGTGTATCCCGCTTACTCCCACATCGTAGACCCTGTGAACATTAGCGCCAAAATACTCACAGGTCTGGGCTGCTTCCTCGGCAACGGGCACATCAGAAGTCCCTGCGCAGCAAACTGCAATCTTTCCGATCTTCTCTCTTTTACCGCTCTCTTTTTTCAGAATCCGCGAAACCGGATCATATACAATATCAGGAATTTTTTTCTTCACCACCTCAAACTGATGCTCACTTGCTCTCGTTCCGAAAACCTCATTGTTTGAGCTATACATTTTTTCATAGATAGAGAGCAAAAAATCATCTGTCTTGCCGGCACAGTAAATAACCTCGGGAAAGCCGGATCTAACCTCCCTGTGCATGTCAAGCTTTGCAAAGCCGAGCTCCTCAAAAGGTCTCGCCTTAAAAAAATGTTCAGCATCCTCCAGAGATATCGATCCGTTTTTATAATTTTCCAGCACTTCTCTCGTATCCATATCGATTCCTTTTATTACAACAAGACGGAGGTTTGATCAAAAAACCTCCGTCCCTTTTTTACACAGTACATTTTTGTACATTTCAGTCAAATATTTGCGGCTTTACAGCCTTTATCATCTCAACCATTGCCTCATTGGTAACCAATACGTTGATAATACCTCCCTCGAGTGCCGCAATAGTCGTCTCTACCTTATTCTCTCCCACCGCAGCACCAATTCTGATATCAATCTTCTTAATATCATCAAGAGGGACAGCCACTGTTCTGTCATCCAGATCCTTGTCGCAGATATTTCCGTTTTTATCGATAATATGCGTACAAACATCACCCACCGCACCTTTTTCACGAAGGCGATATATCTCATCTACCGAGAGATACCCCGCTCTTGCCATGGTGCACTGAGCTCTCAGGTTTGACATTGTCATGATAACAATGTCCATATTTCCTGCTCTGCTTGCTACATCCTGCATCGTCGGCTCATTATCAAGAAGATTTTTTATCTCCTTGCTGCTGACAACGGCAGGGAACGGCAATATATATCCCATTCCGTTGACAGCCTGAGAATAATTCTGCGCAATCTCATTCACGTAAACGTTTCTTCTCGTATTGCTTATTCCGCCGCAGAGCTGAATGAATGAAACATCCTTCAGATCATCCCTGACGGGACATGCTTTTGAGCACTCATATATTGTCTCGCCCCATGTAAAACCGACAGTATCACCGCTCTTGATTATCGAGTTAAGGTATTTTGCTACCGCTTCTCCTACCTGTTGTAGTCTTCCTACCGTAGATTCTTTAGGCAACACAACAACATGCCTAAGGTTATAATACTCCTTAAGCCTTCTCTCGTACCTGTTTTCAACCAAACCGGGATCGTTGATTTTTACCTCAACGATTCCGGTTTCACGGGCTTCAAACAGTAATTTTGAAACATATGATCTTGACAGCTTTACCTTTGCAGCTATCTCATTCTGGCTGAGATTTTGTTCATAGTATAATCTGGCCATCTGAACTAAAAGTTCAGTACGGGCAGGATCATCACTTCTTTGCTTTCGGCTCATTCTTTGCAGCTGCTTTTACTTCAATCTGCGGAAGGATTCCCTCAACATCTGTGTGTGGTCTAGGAATAACATGAACAGAAACAAGCTCGCCAACTCTCTTTGCAGCAGAAGCGCCGGCTTCAACAGAAGCCTTTACAGCTCCAACATCACCACGTACCATAACAGTAACAAGACCGGAACCGATCTGCTCTTTACCGATAAGGTGAACATTAGCAGCCTTTACCATAGCATCAGCTGCCTCAATTGAGCCAATAAGACCATGTGTTTCGATCATTCCCAAAGCTTCGTAAGCCATAATTGTAATCTCCTTTGTAATAATTACATTTCAGTTTAAATGATACTGCTTCATCAAACCTGAAGACAGGTAAGAGCAACAGCACCTACAATATCCTCTGCTACACAACCTCTTGACAGATCGTTGATAGGCTTTCTCAAGCCCTGTGTAATAGGGCCGTAAGCTTCAGCCTTAGCAAGCCTCTGTACAAGCTTGTAGCCAATATTTCCGGCATTCAGGTCAGGGAATATAAGAACGTTTGCATTTCCCGCAACAATACTTCCCTTTGCCTTTAATGTACCTACCGTTGAATCAAGCGCCGCATCAAGCTGCAGTTCTCCGTCAACCTTCAGATTCGGATAATTTTTCTTTACATTCTTAGCCGCCTGAATAATCGGCTGCAGCCTCTCATTTTTAGCACTGCCTTTTGTCGAATACGACAACATAGCCACTATTGGTTCATTTCCCGTCATCTGCTCGTATGATTTTGCGGATGCAACCGCGATATCCTCGAGCTGTGACTGGCTTGGGAATTCATTTAAACCGCAATCGGCAAAGAGGAACACTCCATTTGCCCCGTACTTGCAATCCGGCACGTCCATTATCATGTAGGATGACACAGTCTTAATTCCGGGTGCAGTCTTTACAATCTGCAGAGCCGGACGAAGCGTATCACCTGTTGAATGACAGGCACCTGCCACCATTCCGTCCACCATATCCTTATGAACCATCATACATCCATACACAAGAGGATTTTTCATCTCCTCACGTGCTTTTTCCGGAGTCATCCCTTTTTTCTTCCGAAGTTCATAAAGGGTTTCAGCCATTTCAGCAAACTCCGGAGACTTTTTGTAGTCAAGAACCTTTATTCCAAGACTCTCTACTTTGCTCTGCTCCGGAATTTCCTTTCCGTCATCTGACAGAAGAACAATATTTGCCAGTTTTTTCTCAGCAATCATGATTGCTGCATCCACTACGCGCTTGTCATAGCTTTCCGGAAGGAGGATTGTACAATTTTTTCTGGATGCACGGTCCATAATTGAATCCATGATACCCATATTTCTTTACTCCTCTCCGAACTGACGAATCGATCCCTGCACAGTTGTGATATGATCAACAACCGCACAAACTACGTTTTCGACAGGCCCCAGGTGGTCAATGTGAGCCATTTCACGGCCGCCACCGCCTTCCTGATCCAAAAGTACTATATCGCCTATTCCGGCATCTACCTCGTAGCCGTCCATTGAAATCATGTCCGGTCCGAAGCATTCGCCATCAAGTCCGCACTGACGAGTGATGAACAGCGTGTGATTATTGTAATCCGGATTCTTTATCGTGGAAACCACGTTTCCGACTATCTTGGCGATCAGCATCCTTCTATCCTCCGAAAACCGTTTTCCAAAGTATAAACACTATCAACGATTGCACATATACCGGCATCGCAGCAGCAGAGCTGATCAGGCATTGCAAATGCGCCCTCTTTACTCTTTGCGAAAATAACAGTCTCTCCGACTCCGCTTCCGATGTTATCACCTGCAACTATAGGGTTGCCAGCTTTACTTCCGTCGGCATTTATCGGCTGTATGACCATAAGACGCACGCCCTGAAGGCGATAGTCCTTCTGTGTCGCTACGACTGTTCCGATTACTTTTGCAGTCCACATAGTATTTCCTCATTAACGATTTGCGTTAAGTATTCTTTTTTCAATCTCGCAGATCTGGTTTACTCTCTGTTTGTTTCTGTCGCCATCCAGTTCGGTTTCAAGCCAGATCTTAACGATTTCCTTCATAACACCGTCTCCGATTATGAGGCTGCCCATTGTGAGCATGTTGCAGCCGTTATGGAGCTTACTGTTACGAGCAGAATAAATCTCATTTGCACACGCACAGCGTACGCCCGGAACTTTGTTTGCCATTACAGAAGATCCGATTCCGACAGCATCAATCATGATACCGCAATCCACAACTCCGCTTGAAACAGCCTGAGCAACAAGAAATGCGTAATCAGGATAATCACAACGCGTTGTATCGGTGGTTCCGTAATCAACCCACTGATGTCCCAGCTCCTCAAGATATTTCTTGAGAGTCTCTTTCATATTATATCCGCCGTGGTCTGCGCCAACTGCTATTATCATTGCGCACTACCTCCTGCTCCCGGATACTTTTCAAAAACTTTCTTGTGTTCAATGTCAATGTAGTCAACAATTGCCATGATGGTGGCATCTACCGGCATTCCGGTGGTGACGTCCGTCTGTCTTGCGGATGAACCGCCTACCACAAGAACGATCTCTCCCTCGCCTGCATCCACAGCGTCAATAGCGACCACGGGCTTTCCCTCATTTTCAAGGGTAAGAAGAGATACCGGCTGAACAACAAGGAGCTTTAATCCGACTAATTTCCGGTCCTTAGCTGTACATACCGCATTGCCTATTATCTTTGCTGCGTACATAGTTAAGTCCCCTTCAAAACATTGTCTCCGGGCATACAGAATATGCCCGGATGAACAACACTAAT
The DNA here is from genome assembly GCA_050944395.1 of Lachnospiraceae bacterium. Classification (GTDB taxonomy): domain Bacteria; phylum Bacillota; class Clostridia; order Lachnospirales; family Lachnospiraceae; genus Chordicoccus. The sequence continues at coordinate 15,070 of JBMNQZ010000020.1, read as the reverse complement.
AATTAATAGTTGTTTGCAATAACGATATCAACCTTACCGCTCGGGCAAGCTGTAGCCTTCTTGCAGTTTCCGCATCCAACGCAGATATGTCCTGAAGTATCAGCCTTTGTAGTTCCCTGAACGATTGTGCATCCGTTAGATGTACCGATACGTGAAGCGCCTGCCTCGATCATTGCAACAGCGTCTGCGTATGTCTTAACTCCGCCTGAAGCCTTAACGCCCATATCCGGACCAACTGTCTGACGCATAAGACGTACATCTTCTACTGTAGCGCCGCCTGTTGAGAAGCCTGTTGATGTCTTAACAAAATCAGCGCCTGCAAGCTTAGAAACTGTACAAACCTTAACCTTCTCTTCATCTGTAAGGAGGCATGTTTCGATGATAACCTTAAGAAGAGCTTTGCCGCGGCAAGCCATAGCGATGCTCTCGATATCCTGCTTAACGTACTGCCAGTTTCCTGCCTTGATCATACCAACGTTAACTACCATATCTACTTCGTTAGCGCCGTCCTTGATAGCATTGATAGCTTCCTGAGTCTTTGACTCAATGCTCATTGCACCGAGAGGGAAGCCAACAACACAGCAAGTCTTAACTGAGCTGTTAGCAAGAAGCTTTGCAGCCTGTGCAACATAGCATGTGTTAACACAAACTGAAGCAAATCCGTTTGCCTTAGCCTCTTCACAAAGCTTTGTGATATCATCGGGTGTTGCAACAGCCTTGAGAAGTGTGTGATCGATGTACTTTGCAAGATTCTGGTTTGCAGCTGCAGGTGCAGCACTTACAAAGCTTGTGTCTGAAGAAACCTTGTTATAGATTTCATCTGTAATATCTGCAATTAATTTCTGAATATCAACCATAATGATATTATTCCTCCTGTAATTTCATCGTCAGGGGACTGTTTTTAATTCACGGTCCCCCCTTATAGTATTTTCTTAATATATCTTATTTACGATGTAAAATTACATTGTAGGAAGGATACCTTCAACATCATCGTGTGGACGCGGAATAACGTGTACAGATACAAGTTCTCCAACTCTCTTTGCTGCAGAAGCACCAGCCTCAACAGAAGCCTTAACAGCTCCAACATCGCCGCGAACCATAACTGTTACAAGACCTGAACCGATTTTCTCTTTTCCGATAAGGCGAACGTTAGCTGCCTTAACCATAGCGTCTGCTGCTTCGATAGAACCAATGAGACCCTTTGTTTCAACCATTCCTAATGCTTCTTTTTCCATGATAATTCTCCTTTAAATATTTTAATTTGTTTAAAAATATTAACTAAGTTACTTATATGCTCATCCCAACAGCCTTTTGCTGTTAGAGTAAAGCCTGATACATATCTTCGTCGAGGTTCGGAACAACAACAATATTGAGGAGCATTCCCTGTCCTGAAATCTGCTCTTTGGCAGTTCTTGTTGCGGTTTCAACCTCTGCTACAGAGCCCGTCAGAATTACGAACGACTTTCCGCCGAGACCACGGCCGAGTCGTACTTCGATAAGCTCGATTGCAGCACTCTTTACTGCATAATCTGCTGCAAGTACAGCTGCAGTAAGTGAATACGTTTCGATAACACCGACAGCCTCTTTCTGGGCAATCTCAGTGTTTCTCATGATAGCAGGGATAACCGATGCGTCAATGCTCGGGATGACTGTGCTGTCAACTACCTTTTCCGCACCTTCGATAAGACCTGCTTTTACAGAAGTTTCAACGCTGGCAGTATCCCCTGCAACGAGCAAGATAAATTTACCCGGACAAACAGGCTGTGCCATGACAAGTTGAACTTCCGCAGCTTTCATCATTGCATCGCCGGCTGTAACACCCTGCGCTACGCTATTTAATTCTACTGATCCTATTGCAACTCCCATGTTCTATACCTCTTACGCCTTCATAATATCTACATACTCGCCGGTTACTGCAACAACCTTGCCTGAGATAGATGCGTGTACCGGAGCTCCGAGAGCACCTTCAGCCACATTACCTACCATCTGTCCTGCAGTTACCATATCGCCGTTGCCTACAAGAGGGCTACAGGGTGCTCCGATGTGCTGTTTGAGCATCACACGAACAGCTCTTGGCTGATCAAGCTCAGCATACGGAACATCGATATCATATTTCGTGAGACCCATCCTCTGGATTACTCTGTGTGAAGGAGCCTTTGCCTCATCTCTGAAGAGATTTACACGGCCCGGATCCTTTGTTGCCTTTACCTTCTTGGCAAGAAGCGCTCCTCTTACCTGAGCGACAAATCTTCCCGGTGTAAGACCCATGTTGCATCCCACATATGTGCAGAGACCGCAGTTGCAGCAGCCAAGAGCAACGTTGGGATCAACAATGAGATCTGAGTTGTTAAGGGTAAGTGCCTGCATAACCTTGTGAGGCTGAACACCGAGTCCCAGATTGTTTCTCGGGCAGATCATCGTACACATCGAACAGTTGCAGCATGCTGATTTAGCAATCTGAAGCTGCTGATTCAGATCCATCGTCTTCAATCCGATAAGCTCATTGTCCTTCGGAAGAACAAGAATACCGTTGGTCGTCTTTGTGACAAACTCGTTGGCTACGTTATCGGAAACTCTTCCCATCAGCGGTCCACCGAGAACCACAACATAGTCGCTGATATTGACACCGCCTGCCTTCTCGATAAGATATGTCACAGGCGTTCCAATAGGTGCTTCTACAGTGATTGGATTGTTTACCGCACCGTTCACTGTCACCATACGGCTTATTACGGGTTTTCCCTGAACAGCCTGTGCGACATGATAAAGTGTCTGTCCGTTGATAACTACACAGCCCGCTGAGATCGGAATCTGACCTACTTTTACGACGCGTTTTGTAACTTCATAAATGATCTGCTGCTCATCTCCTGCAGGATAATAGTTCTCGAGAAGATGAAGTCTGATATTTTTCTTTCCTGAAAGCGCAATCTCAAGATTTGCGACAGCATTCTTGTTTTTATGCTTTACGGCAATAACGCCTTCCTTTGCACCCGTGATCTTAAGTGCTGTCTCCATGCCTGCGACAATATCTGCCGCATACATTTCCATCAGATGCTTGTCAGACTTAATAAGCGGCTCACATTCCGCACAGTTGGCAATTACATATTCAGGCTCGCAGTTAAGTTTTGCATGTGTAGGGAATCCGGCACCTCCGGCACCGACAACACCTGCCTGTTTAATAAGATCCAGCAACTGCTTATCCATTATAACACCTCACTAAACAATGCGGAAAGAATCCTGAAGAACGCATCTGCGAGATCTTGTAAAGTTCTTTGCAGATGTAAGACCTTCACCTGTAGGAGTTGCTATCGAAAGCGTTGTATATCCCTCGCCATCGAAACCGAGGCCTGCATAAGAAGGTGCGTTCTTTACAAAGATCGTTGTATCGATTGCACGACCCATCTTTGTAAGATTGTCAACATTTGTTGAGTACATCATAGCTGTATGATGGCAATTATTCTCTGCGATAACAGCTTTCTCAATCGCGTCATCCACATCCTTAACTCTCGTTACCGGAACCACCGGCATGAGCATCTCTGTATGAACGAGCGGATGCTCAAACGGAACATCACAGATAACCGCACGTGCATCTTTGTTTGTCATGATGCCTGCAGCCTTGAGGATGTACGAAGCGTCACGTCCGACAAACTTCTTGTTCGGGCTGTACTTTCCGTTCTTGTTGATAAGAACAGTATCGCAAACCTTCTGAAGCTCCTGAGCGTCGAGGCAATAAGCGCCCTCTGCAACCATTTCTCTGATGAGAAGGTCAGCTACGCTGTCCACAACAAGGATTTCCTTTTCCGCAATACAGAGAATGCAGTTCTCATATGAGATACCGTCAACGATTCCCTTTGCGGCGCGCTTGATGTCAGCAGTTTCATCTACAACTACAGGCGGATTTCCAGGACCTGCACAGATGGCTTTCTTTCCTGAATTCATAGCAGCCTTTACGACAGCCTCTCCTCCTGTCACAACAAGAAGACGAATAACCGGGCTTGTCATAATGATTTTGCCAGTCTCCATGTTAGGATTCTCCGGTGCACAGAGAAGGTTGTCCGGACCGCCTGCCGCAACAATTGCCTGATTCATAAGCTTAACAGCAGTAAGTGAACATTTCTTTGCCGCCGGATGCGGATTGTATACTACAGCATTTCCTGCTGCGATCATTCCGATAGCATTGTTGATTACAGTAGCTGTCGGATTTGTTGACGGTGTGATAGAGCCGATAACTCCGAAAGGAGCCATCTCAGTAAGCATAAGTCCTCTGTCTCCTGTCTTTGCGATAGTCTTAAGATCTTCCGTACCAGGTGTTCTGTCTGCTACGAGCATATGCTTTGCGATCTTATCCTTCACGTGTCCGTAACCTGTCTCCTCGTGCGCAAGCTCTGAGAGATATTTCGCATGCTCTCTGCATGACTGTCTCATAGCTGAAACGAATTTCTCACGGTCCTCAAGTGTGAACTTGTCAACAAGCTCTTTCTGTGCTCTCTTAGCTGCCTCAATAGCATCTTCCGCACTCTTGAAGATTCCGTTCTTTCCGAGGTCAAGTCCTGCACTGTAATTAACTGACGGTGCCATCTCGCTCTTTGCCGATGGGCTTCCCTCGAATACCGGATTGCCGCCATAAACAGTGTCAAGCTTGAGAGCCGGACCTTTTTCGCTGTAGGACTCGGATTTCAAATCTGCCTGAATCTCTGCAATAAGCTTAGAGATATCTGCACTTGAAAGTTCCATTTTTCTACCTCCATAGATAATTTACCCATTTTTAATGGAATAAATCAGTTAACCAGTTGCATGTTGTTGTCTTTTGCCCGCTCAACACCCAGCGGAGTAACTATGCTGCCCGGCATAAGTTTTATCTTCTGAATGCCTCTGCGGTGGTACTCTTCAATGACTTCCTCAGTAATTAGCCCGGTTGCAATGCCCGTTTTCATTTCGGCTTCGCTTCCCAAGCTCGGCATGAGATCTGAGAATGTGACTCCCATGTCCCAAAGATCTTCCATCAGGTCTTTAATAACCTTCGAAAATTTGCCAGCCGGAAGCTTTTCTACCCGGTATGGCAGCCGGACCACCACGTTTTTCCCGTTCATGAGGAAACAAAGCGCAATTCGGACCATAAGGTCCTCCTCATGTCCGTCCCTTATCTGTCTTAAAAAATCAATGGAAGGTGCATATATCTCAACTTCCTCATATTCCAACAGTCCGGAGAAAATAAAAGCCATATCCTTTTCATTCTCCTTGAGGAAAGTCCTGCCGCATTTCATATCCGTTATCTCCGGAAATTCCCTTTCAAACAGAAAATCTATGCGGCTTTCCTCGCCGTACAGCTCAAATTCGGAAATAACTTCCTTAAGTCCGATTGGATATTCCGGGACCAGAAACAGCATCCTCCCGTAATCCAGCTGCATTGATTTTTTTCTCAGACAGTAAAGAAGGACACGCTTTACGATTGTACCCAGCTCTTCTTTACTAATCAGCATTGTTATACCCTTTAGTTTATTATTTATCCTTTATCAGGCCGCACAAGCAAAACGATCAAAAGGACTTTAACATGTACTATTCTAGCATAAACATAATTTTTAAACAATCACTGTATTTATGCCGAAAAATCCATGCGGATTATCTGACAAGGTCGATAATCTTCTTGTAGCTTTCGGACTTAAGGCTTGCTCCGCCGATAAGGAAACCTCCCACATACGGAATTGAAGCGATCTCCTGAACGTTCTTTTCATTTACGCTTCCGCCGTAAAGGATCTTCGGTACATTAGCGCCGACACCCTGATATGAGGAGATCAGGTTGTAGATATAACGATGTGTCTCAGCGATCTGATCATCTGTTGGGATAACGCCGGTTCCGATAGCCCAAACAGGTTCATATGCGATAACGCAGTCAGAAATGCGGGCTCCGACTTCCTTATAAATCGCATCAAGCTGAACCTTGAGAACATCCTTATAGCGGTTGCTCTGACGCTCCTCAAGAGTCTCTCCGATACAGATCATCGGTGTCAGCTGATGTGCAAGAGCCGCAGCTGTCTTCTTTCCTACGATCTCCGGAGTCTCTCCGTAGTAAGAACGTCTCTCTGAATGTCCTGTAAGTGCATATGAGCATCCCATGTCAGCTACCATTGTCGCACTTACTTCACCTGTATATGCACCCTTTTCCTCTTTAGCTACATCCTGTGATCCAAACGCTATCTTGCTGTAGCGAAGTGTATCACGGAACTCATACAAATACGGATACGGAGGGAATATTACGGCTGACAGATGATCCGGAAGCTGAACTTCCTTCATTGCTTCAAGGAAATTCTTTGTCTCCTTGTCGCTCATGTTCATTTTCCAGTTTGCCGCAACGATGTATTCTCTCTTAGCTCCGTTGGCGTCTGTCATAGCAGCGCCGCTGCGGACCCCCGACAGGCCCTCAGAAGCAGAAACAGCACCCGGGAATCCCGGTACCTTATCATTTGCTGCAGAAGAAATACCGAATTTAGCTTCAACTGCTGCTCTGACAAGCTTCTCTATTTCCGCTCTGCTATTGAGTCAATCATGGTTGTACATTTCATCCAGTTCATTCGGATAGAACATGATCTTGTTATAAACAATCTCCTTCTTAGCGATCTTATCGAATACTGCCGGAAGCTCTGATAACGGAAGACGATGTGAAATAAGAAGATCAGGATTGAATAACTTCTCATTCATAAGTCTTGCAGATTCTGTCCACTCAAAGCCCGGGAACGGATTTGAGAAGCTGTTCCAGCTTCCTACAACCTCAAGCTCGTATCTCTGGATGTTATCAACGGCTTTCTCTGAAAGCTCAAGTCCTTTATGTGAAATTCCGAGGTAAACAACACGTCCGGTCTTTCCTGTTGAAAGGATTGCCTGATGCTGAGCACCCGGGAAACCTGACATATCAATAGAAAGAGAAGCTCCCTTGTTATCTGTGTATTCCCAGATCTTCTTAACCGGATCTTCTTTTACAGAGTTGATAGTAAGTGTAGCACCACACTTAACAGCAACTGCAAGCTTATCATCATTTACGTCTACAGCGATGATCTTCTTGCATCCGAGAACTCTCGCATACTGAACAGCGAAAAGTCCGATAGCACCAAGGCCGTATACTACCACTGTATCCTTGCCTGTTCCTTTTCCTCTGAGGAATGCGTGAACTGCATTTGCAGCCGGGTCGATCGTTGCGCCCCATGAATATGGTGTGTCCGCATTAAGACGAAGAAGGTTTGCAGCCTTTACTGCAAGATACTGTGCATATGCGCCGTCATTACGTGATCCGTAATACTTGTATCCCTCACAAAGTGAGTAACGGCCGCATTTACACCACTCGCACTCATTACACGGAAGAAGCGGTGCGGCACTTGCCTTGTCGCCAACCTTCCATCCCTGAACTGCACTTCCCACTTCAACGATCTCACCTGCAAATTCATGTCCGGTGATGATTGGGAGTGTGTGCGGTCCGGAAACAAGCATTCTCGGAATATCTGATCCGCAAACGCCTACAGCTTTGATCTTGATAAGAACTTCATCAGCTGCAGGTGACGGCATCGGATAGTCCCTGTAGGTGAAGTCCTTAACAGCATTCATTACAACAGCTTTCATTGTACTCATGTGTTTCCTCCTAATAATATATGAACAATTGTTCCTTATCAGTGCATTTTGTTCCATACTGATTATATAGTATCATTCTACCATATCTCTGTCAATAAATCTAAACCCAATAATGTACAAATATTCTATTTATTATAGTCTATTTTTATTCATTATTTTCGGCAAAACAACATATTGTGACATACGGATCGTACAACACAAACGGGCCGGAGCATATCGCCGCCGGCCCGCTTTATTGTTCATGAAATACACGATCTTAAGCTATAAGGATCCGAATTTTATCTTTATATATTCCTTGATCAGTTCAACACATTTCTCTCTTCCTATTCTGTCACTGTTTAATACCAGATCGTAATTTACAGGGTTTGTCCATTTTTCACCTCCGGTATAATAGCTATAGTAGCTGGCCCGGTATTTGTCCGTTCCGGTAATAAGGTACAATATACAGTTCTTCCTGTTTCGGGAAAAAGATGGCATTTCTGAAAGCGGCTGATACCTCCATTTGCTTCTGATCTTCTTTTGTGATGGAGTAACAGCATATTCTCATAATTTCAGCCAGATGAACCTTCCACGGCACTATAAAAAGCGGAATATCATGTTCATTACAAAATGTTTTCGCCTCCTCGGGAATGGATTCAATAAAGGGTCCCTTCGCCTGCTGCCAAAGTAATATCCATATGTTTCACTTTTTCAAGCAATCTTGATAGTTCAACTGCCATAATAAATTCTCCCAAAAAAAGGTGCCGGGATTATCCCGACACCTTTGCCTGTTAATGCTGGAGATACTATCACATCTGAACTATTTAGTCAATAGAAAATAGGACTGCCCCGAAAGGCAGTCCCTTTTCACCATGTATTATAATCAATTTCTAAAAGGATCAATTATTTATTCATAGCGAATGCTACAGAATCATCAACATAATCAGCAGCGTTCTCTGAAGAGATAAGACCTGTACCTGCATCAACCTCAGCCTCTACATCCTCGCCATTGAGAAGAGCAAGGCATGTATCGATAGCTACATAAAGGAGAGATGTCGGGTCGTTCATAGATGTTGCAACATATCCCTTGCCGTCAGCGATTGCCTGAACAGCTTCCATAAGTCCGTCAACACCACAAACCTTAACGTCTGTAAGGCCAGCTTCTTCACAAGCCTGAAGAGCACCAACAGCCATATCATCGTTGTGTCCATAGATAGCAACGATGTTGTCGTTAGCCTGGATCATATCCTGAGCTGCTGTGATAGCAAGTGAACGTGTGTAGTCACAGTTTACAGACTGAACGATCTCATAGTTTGTTCCTTCGAATACCTTCTCGAAACCATCACGACGAGCTGCCATTACAGAGTCACCGGCTGTTCCCTGGATCTCAAGGATCTTTCCTGAACCATCTTCGCCGAGTTCTTTAAGGAGCTGCTCACCAACGATCTGGCCCATGTACTCGTTGTCACGAACAACACGTGCTGTTACGTTAGCATCATCTGTGAAACGGTCGATTGTAACGATCGGGATTCCTGCATCAGCTGCAGCCTGAAGAGCTGTACCAACACCTTCATTGTTCATCGGGTTGATGATAAGAGCATCAATACCAGCTGTGATCATATCGAGAACGTCGTTATTCTGCTTCTGAACATCATCATCAGCACTTACGAATACAAGCTCAATACCTTTTTCTGCGCAGTAAGCTTCAGCAGCATCTTTCATTGTGGTGTAGAACGGAGAAGCTAATGTACACTGTGAGAAACCAATCTTATAAGATTTTGCTTCCTCAGCCGGAGCCTCTTCCTCAGCCGGAGCTTCTTCTTCAGCAGCCGGAGCTTCCTCTTCTTCAGCCGGAGCTTCTTCTTCAGCAGCCGGAGCTTCTTCAGCCGGAGCCTCAGCAGCCGGAGCTTCTTCCTTAGCGGAACCGCATCCTGCTAATAATCCTGCAGCCATAACAGCACTGAGCATGATTCCTAAAACTTTCTTTTTCATGTTACATTTTCCTCCTTTTGAGAATTAAATATATACCAAGGGACAATCCCTCAATAATTTCACAGTATTAAATTATTTCCTTCTGGCAATTACCAGCTGGTTGAGAAGAAGTGCTCCGATAATGATGACACCCTTTGCAATCTGCTGATAGAAAGAAGAAAGACCTACAAGGTTGAAGATATTTGTGATGATCTGGAGAAGGAATACACCTCCGAATGTTCCAACAACACCGCCGATACCACCGCTGAGGGATGCACCACCGATAACCGAAGCTGCGATAGCATCAAGCTCATATCCGTCACATGCTGTCGGCTGACCTGTCTTAAGCCATGAAGCAGTGATGATTCCGCCGAATCCGGCAAGAGCTGCACAGATCGTGTAAGCAAGAAGCTCATTTCTTGTAGCCTTGATACCGGAGAGGATAGCCGCCTCTCTGTTTCCGCCGATAGCGTAAAGGCTGCGTCCGTAGGTCGTGTATTTAAGAATAAGTGCAAATATAACCGTAAGGGCGATCCAGATAAGTCCTGCAACCGGGATAAGTCCTCCGATACGTGCACCACCAATGATGCTGAAAGAAGCAGGAAGTCCGAACACCGGTGTTCCCTTAGTCACGAGAAGTGCAAGACCACGTGCGATCTGCATCGTACCGAGTGTTGTGATGAAGTTCGGAAGTCCCGTAACCGCTACAAAGAATCCCGAGAAAGCGCCACATGCAGCTCCGACAAGTATTCCGAGGATGATAGCAAACGGTACCGGAACGCCTGCAGTTACAGATATGGAAGCGATCATTCCCGCGAGAGCCGCAACCGCACCTACCGAAAGGTCGATACCGCCGGTGATGATAACGAGTGTCATACCCATGCCGATAACCCCGGCTGTAGAACACTGCTGAAGCATGTTCAGGATGTTCGCTGCCTTAAGGAAGTTCGGTGATAATATAGCAGAAACTATAACGAACAGTAAAAGCAGGAACACAAGATTATATTTCTTTAAAATATCTCCAAAAGTTACTTTTGATTTCATTATTCAGCCCTCCCTGTGATAGCAGCATTCAAGATGTAATCCGACTGGAACTTATCTCTTGAAGCAGTCATAACCTCATGACCATCGTACATTACGAATATGTTGTCGCATACGCTCAAAAGCTCGTCAAGCTCTGAAGAGATTACAATAACACTCTTGCCCTCAGAAGCCAGTCTTCTGATTATCTTGTAGATCTCCTGCTTAACCATGACATCGATACCCTGAGTAGGTTCATCAATGATAAGGATATCGCACTCTTCCGAAAGCCATTTTGCTATGATAACTTTCTGCTGGTTACCACCCGAAAGACTTCCTACCAGTGTCTTGATCGTAGGGGTCTTAATATCGAGCTGCTTCTTATAATCCTCGCATACTGTATTGATAGCCTTATAATTCACTATTCCTTTTTTAAGGAATTTGTGAAGAGAAACCATCGTGGCATTTTCCCATACCGGGAGAATCTGGATAAGACCCTGGGTTTTTCTGTTCTCCGGCATCAGTCCGATACCATGCTTGATCGCATCCGTAGTTCCCTTCGGCTTGTACTCCTTGCCGTTGAGAATGATCTTTCCGGAAGTATACGGATCAACTCCGAATACAGATCTCATCGTCTCCGTACGTCCCGCACCGACAAGTCCGTACATTCCGAGAATCTCGCCTTTGTGAAGTTTAAGGCTGATGTCCTTAACCTTGTGATTTGTAAGATTCTGAAGTTCAAGCACAACCTCGTCGGAAAGGACTGCTTTCTCCAGCTTAACATCTTTTTTATCCAGCTTCGTACCTGTCATATACTCAACCATCTGATCTTCATCCATATTGCTGAGTTCATCACAGATAACAAACTTTCCGTCTCGCATGATCGTAACACGATCACCTACTATAAACAGTTCCTCAAGGTGGTGGGAAATGTAAATAATGCTTATTCCCTGTGCCTTAAGATCCGCAATAACCTTCTTGAGGATCTCAAACTCACTCTTTGAAAGAGTAGACGACGGCTCATCCATAACGATAAGCTTCGCATCGCATGCCAAAGCCTTCATGATCTCTGTGAGTTGCCTGTGTCCTACATTAAGGCTGTTGATCTTTGCCTTCGGGTTAATATCGAGATTTAATTTGTCTGCAAGTTCCTTTGTTTTCTGATAAACTCGTTTCCAGTCAACCGTTCCCATCTTTGTTCTGGGATAATTGTTCATGAAAACATTTTCTCCTACATCAAGGTCATTGATGAGTGATAACTCCTGGTAGATTACTGAGATACCTTTTTTACGGCGTTCCAATGTGCCATGGTGTTTAAGCCTCTCTCCATTAAACCATACCTCACCGGAATCCTCGACGTATGCTCCTGAAAGAACTTTCATCAGCGTAGACTTTCCTGCGCCGTTTGCTCCGATCAGACAATGAACCTCTCCCGGTTTAACGGATAAGTTAACATTGTCAAGAGCCTTAACGCCCGGAAACGTCTTTGTGATATTCTTCATTTCAAGAATGTAGCCTGTTTCCTGCATCTGTTTACTCCCTTCCACCTAAAACATACATCGCAAATAATTAACGATTTGTGAACAACTTTAGATAGATGTTAACAAACAGTATATCATATGTCAATGATATAGCGAATGGCATATTCACGATTTTTCATCGTAGTTTTTAAACATATTATCCAAAAATCTGCTTTTTTTTCAAAAAATTCTATTATAATAAACGAAATATCCATTTTGAATTTACTGAACATCCATCATTTTTCAAAAAAATCTCACAATTACCATTTTGTAATATAGTGTATTTTTCCGTTTTTTCCCAAAAAAATGCCCGAAGTCATAAAGACTCCGAACATTTTTTGTTCATAAATAATTCAAACTTTTCAATAATCACTTGTACGATGCAAGCATTTCCATAGCCTCGGTAATTTTGAGATTCTGAGGGCACGATCTCTCACATGACCTGCAGCCCACACATGCCGAAGGCTTCTCATTATCCTCCATTGCCGAGATTGAGTGTCTCACATGAGTATCATCTCCCGAAAACTTGATCTCATTACAAAATTCCATAACTCTGGGAATATCTATCCCCGCAGGACAATTATCCGTACAGTATCTGCAGCCCGTGCAGGGATAGCTGGTTTTCTTAAGCTCCGTCTCTGCTATTTTCTGAAGCATATCCATCTCTTTTTCGGAAAGCGGCTCCGGTCTATCAAAAACAGAAATATTCTTTTCCAGCATAGATATCGTGCTCATTCCCGACAAAACCACCTTTACTTCCGGAATCGACTGAAGAAATCTAAAGGAAAGCTCAACCGGATCCTGAGTACTGAATCCCGACAGATCATAGCTTTCGAGTGCTTTTATCAGCTTTCCTCCTCTGAGCGGTTCCATAACCCACACAGGAATTCCGTACTCTTTTAAAAGCCCAACCTTTTCTCTGCCCCTCTGAAACTCCCAGTCAAGCCAGTTCAGCTGTATCTGACAGAAATCCATATCCTTTCCCCTGCGTTCAAGGAAATATTTCAGATTTTCATACTCACTGTGAGAGGAGAATCCAAGATGACGTATCCTCCCCGCCTTTTTCTGGGCGATCAGATACTCCACAACATTGTTACTGTCGTCTAGATAGGCATCGCAGCTAAGCTCGCATACATTGTGAAGCAGATAATAGTCAAAATACTCCAGCCCTGTGTTCCTCAGCTCCTCCTCAAAGATCTTTTCCGGATCCTTCATATATTTAAGGTGATATCCCGGGTATTTCGTTGCAAAATAATATGAGTCCCTAGGGTATTTCCGGAAAATTTCAGACAGCGACTTTTCCGCATTTCCTCCCTGATATAAAAATGCGGTATCAAAATAGTTTATTCCGCCCTTTATCGCGTAGTCGACAAGCTCTCCCACAGCCTCAATGTCCATTCTGGTCTTGTCCCCGTCAATTACGGGAAGCCTCAAAAGGCCGAAACCCAGTGTCGATAATTTATCATTGCAATAATCTTTATAGATCATGGAAATACTCCTTTTCGCATCATTATCGCTAAATCGCAACAGGCTTTCTTCTTATTATAATATACCGTTCAGAAAGCGCTGCCAAAATATCGTTTCAATGCACTGAAAAAATTGCTGTTTTCAACACACTGTTATATATGAAGAAACATATTCAGCACTACTTGCAGAAATTCTCCAGAAGATATCTCTCGCATTCAGGACTCCACACACTTCCGCCGTCCCTGAATATCTTCCCGAGGTGCCTCAATCTTTCATCCTCCTGTTTTTCAAGATCCTCCAATGCAATCAACGGAAGATCTATCCAGTTATAGATCAGCTTCTTTCCGCCTCCGATCTCTCCGAGTTTCGGGATGGTATCCACTACCGAGCTTAGTCCACCGATATGTGTCACAAGCGGCGACGGGTCCACAAGCCCCTTTTCCATAAGACCGACAACTTCTTTCATATCGACCTCGGTTCCGCCCATAGTTCCTACTATATGAGTGGATGCATAATGCACGTTAAAGAAATTAATCTTTGCCTCCAGAGCTGAATCCGTGGGACCGGCGAAGAAATTCAGGCATCCGTTTGCGGCAAGGATCTTATCCCCCTGCTCGATGACAGCAGGAATGGCCGACAGAAGAAGTACATCGTCAAAGCCCTCTCCGTCCGTCAGCTTTCTTAGTTCTGAAACAGCATCTTCCATTCCCGCCGTATTCACATAGATGAGATCTACTCCACACTCTTTCGCCCTCTCCGGAGAATAAACCTCTCTCGCCCTTTGAAGTCTGGCCTCATCTATATCCGTAACCACAAGGCGTGCGGGATTTTTAAACTCATTATGCAGTGCATAGTCAATAGCAGCAAGTCCCATAGGCCCGGCTCCTGCCAGCACAGCCATATTTCCCTTATTCTTTATTCCGGCTTTTAACTCATAATAACCGCCGGTAGTGTGGAAAAATCCATGAAACGCACACGCAATGCAGCTCAGCGGCTCCGCCAGCGAGCCGTAATAATATGCCGGAAGCTCACATTTAATGAGATACTCAAGATCCAGCGTTTCCTTCGGAATGATCGCATACTGTGTATTGCCCCCGCAATACGGATAAGTAAACCCGAGCGAATCCGGCATATTGAGGCAATTCATCGCCGGCTGGGCGATAACAACATCGCCGACTTTATACTTACCGATCCGGTTTTTTCCCACTTTCACTATGACCGCGCACATCTCATGTCCGATCATGCAGGGATTTTCACTCATATTTGAGTGAGCTCTCTTGTGTTCCTGTCCAAGCTTTACCAGCTTTAATGTGGAAATACACATTCCGTCAGTAATTACCCTGACCAGAACCTCGTCATCCGATATTTCAGGCAATTCAACGATTTCGTGCCTGATATCCATCTTTCCGTAAATTCTAACCGCTTCTGTTTTCACTTTAAATTTCCTCTGACCAATGCCTAAAATGTGAGGAGAGTTTTTCAAATAATTTCCCCTGATC
>JBMNQZ010000019.1:0-30330 GCA_050944395.1 Lachnospiraceae bacterium | reverse complement strand
TTTCGGCTTGAACAACCTCATTATAGTGGAAAGGTGATTTTTTTGTATAACATTCACCGCGCACCCGCATAGCGGGTGGTTGATATTTCGCACGCTTCGCGAGCTCAACAGGGTCACGACCCATAATGAAAAAAAGGATTCCGGAAGAAATATCTGCCGAAATCCTTTTTATGTTATATATTATCTCGTAATGATATCGACCGGAACATTAAAAATCTTTGCGACTTTAAGTATAGTGTCGATATGTCTTCCGACTGCGGCAGCCATATGGTGTGTCGGACCCGCCTCGCTCCATTTGTTGCAGAATTCCCTTGCACCGCAAGAGAAACGTGTTCTCATGTTTGTATCTCCGAACATAAATATCGGTCCTTCCTCATTTACACCTTCGGCCACTACAAACTTGAAGTTTCCGTCCTTATCCTGGGTTATTCCCAGATATGTTATATCTCCTGCAGGAGGATAGAACTGGGTAAGATATCCGCCGCCTGTCTTTCCATGGAACACCGGAACAATCTTCATTGTGGGCTTTCTGCTCTGCGAAATATCGGCATCTCCCGAACCGCTGTGTCCGATAATGCATATATCTTCATTGAAATCTATCGAATACATTTCAGAGAGCTGACCTGTTCCGGAGATGGTTTTGAGAATACTCATTGCCATTGCTACCTTGATATCACCCTCTACTGCACACGCTGTTCCCTGCTTGATAAGCATAGAAAATGCCGGAATAAGCATTGAATCGAGTTTTCCTGCAATCCCTTGTGAGAAACCGTCATAGTGAGAAGCGACAAATCCAATCTGCTCGTCCTTTACCCACTGCTCAAAAGCCACAACATATTTTGCCATATCCCATACTTTTTCAATGGTGCCGCCTCCCTCAATATCAAATGTATCAAGGATGTCCTGAGCCTTTGCGCGGATAACTTCCTCATCTGTAATATCATCGGCGATAGCCCACATCTTTTCCCAGTCGAACTGCTTTGTGTAAAGCCACATTCTGTGATAAAGATTTGTCTCGTCGATATAAAGATCCATCATTCCCGGATACGGTCTTCCGATCTGGGCAAGATTTGTGTATCTGAATCTTCTCCTGACCTGTGCAGCCTTGCACCAGTCTTCAATCTCGTGCTGAACGTAAGGATCTCCTCCTTCAACCACTCCCGTGATGACTGCATGTCTCTTTCCGGCCCTTTCCAGATCCGCTACCATCTCGCCAACCGCGCCGCATGCGTATAGTTCGCCCAGCCACTTCGGCGTATCCGTATTCTCATAATCCGGAGCTTTGAGTTTCTGAACATTAACCAGAACCACCGGAACATCGAGATCTCTCACTGCCGGAAGCATGTTGTAGGACGTGGCATATGTGAGAAGCTGCAGTATAACGAGATCTACATCCGCTGCCCGAAACTTGTCGCCGGCAGCCATAGAGAGTTCCTTTGTAGTAACAATACCGCCATCTACTATTTCCACAGAATCCGGTATGGTTTTCTTAAACTCCGCATACTGAGATTCAAATTCGGGAACAAGTGTCGGGAACTGGGGAAGGTATGCTCCCAACGCAATCGCAAACACGCCTACCTTTGCCTTTGTATTTACTAACATGTTTTCCTCCGATTAAAATAAATAATTACTCAAGGCCGAGAGTCTTTACATAATACTCCATAGCCTTATCCCAGTATTCTTTGTCCTGCGGCTCATAGTGATCAAGCTCTGATGAAGCTGCTGAGAGTGCTCTTCCTTCTTCCAGGCTTGAAATTTTTCCATCTGCAAGGAGCTGGAAAATAAGATTTCCAACAGCGGTTGTCTCTGTAGGACCTGCTGTAACAGGAACCCCTACAGTGCTTGAAATCCACTGGCAGAGAAGCTTTGTCTGCGTTCCTCCTCCAATAAGATGAAGAAGCTCAACCTCCTCATTGATAACAGCTCCGATCTTCCTGAATGTATATGCTATACGAAGTGCAAGATTTTTGTACACGCATCTTGCAATCTCACCCATAGTCTGAGGAACATACTGGCCGGTCTTTTCCATGAATTCCTGAATGGCCCTCGGCATGCTCGCCGGAGCTCCCATGAATACTTCTGCGTCACAATCAAATACGCAGTCGTGATCCTCAGCGTCGATTGCCGCCTGAATGATTTCTCCCCAGCTTATATCCCTTCCGAGTTCATATTTCCAGCGGTTTCTGCACTGCTGAATCAGCCACAGGCCATTAATATTTTTAAGGAGCATAGTTGTTCCGAAGGTTCCTCCCTCGTTTCCGAGTTCGAAAGCGGTGAGTTCCGGATCAATGACCGGTTCAGGTCTCTCAAGTCCCGCAAGGGCCCAGGTTCCAAGGGAAACAAATCCCCACTTTTTGTCAGTCTGAGTGACAGGAATGCCTGCTACAGCAGCTGCTGTATCGTGAGATGCTGTGAGGACAACCGGGATAGACTTTATTCCCTTTTCAACACATACGGACTCCTTGATAGGACCGAGCACCGTTCCCGGCTCGGAAAGTTCTGTGAAAATGTCCTTTCTGAATCCGAATCTGTCAAGAACTTCTTCACTCCATTTTCTAGTTTTCTGATCAGCCAGCATTGTCATTGTTGCATTGCAGAATTCATTTGCGACAACGCCTGTGAGCATATAATTTATAATATCCGGAATCATAAGAAGTTTTTTGCCGTATTTGTACTCAAAACGATCATTTTTCATGAGCTGGTAAAGCTTATAACCGCCCATTATTCCCGAACACGGAGTCTGAGTAAGCTGGTTCATTTCCTCCTCTGATATAATAGAATGGAATTCTTTAATAATCTTGTACTGAGCCTCATCTCTGTAGTGTAGAGGATTTCCCAGAAGCCTTCCCTGCTCATCGATAAATCCGAAATCGCAGCCCCAGGAATCGACAGCCACTGAGCGTGCATCCGGATATTTGTCCAGAGCAAGTCTGATGCCGTCCTTTACCTCGCCGAAAATCCGAAGAATGTCCCAGCAAAAATCTCCTTCATTGCAAAATACAGGTACATTATCAAAACGATGAATGACATCAAAATCAAATTTACCTTCAGCAACATTTGCAACTATGACACGGCCGTTGCTGGCACCTAAATCCACTAAAATGTAATTGTCTGACATATCAATTTTCTCCCTTAATAATTATTTTTCATATAAGAACTCTTCCGGAAGAGTTACACCAAATGCCTTTGCCAGATCACGGAAATTATCCGGAGTGATCGTTTGAAGTTTATCAGGTCTTATCGATGCAGCCTTTACATAAATTTCAGCCGCCTTCTCAACTGTATGCATAAGCCCGAAGGTGATATCGAAATCCGTTCCCGCGCAGAAAAGTCCGTGATGAGCCCATACGGCAACATCATATTTTTCCATAAGTCTGCATGTTTCAACGCCGATCTCTCTTCCTCCGCACACCATCCACGGAACAACGCCAATTCCCTGCGGATAAACTACCGGGCACTCTGTCATGATTTCCCAGAGTTCTCTTGTAAATACTTTATCTTCAAGAGGAAGTACAAATGTGAGAGCAATCAGATTCGGTGTATGAGCATGATAAATGACTCTGTATTCCGGGTTGATGTTGAATTTCACTTCATGGTTCATAAGGTGTGTAGGAAGTTCGGATGTCGGTCTTCCGCCGTTTACAAGACCCCATACTATCCTGTATTTTTCACCTGCATCATCCAGCTCAATCATACATATCGAATCTTCCGGATTTGAAAGGACGTTTCTGAAGTACTTTCCGCTCCCCGTAACCATAAAATATTCATTGGCAAGAGCCGGAACTGAAGTTCCTATATCTTTCCACTCGCCCTCGGTCAGTTCTTCTCTTACGGATTCAACCTCCTCAGGCTTTACACGGTATGAGAGATTACCACCATTTCTCTCATGCCAGCCCTGATTCCATCCGTCGTCACACATACGAATGAATCCTTTAACAAATTCTGCATCTAAAAATTTCATTTCTCTTCCTCCGGATTTTTAAAACTTTTTCAAAAATAATTAACGCAAATTCAGAAGTTCAGCTAAAAAAACGGGATGCAACAACCCGCAAGGGCACCACATCCCGTTTAAAGCTTTTAGCTAAATACCCTGTAAGGCAGAATATTAATTTTTACGATTCCGAATTATTTCTTCTCGAAATCCTCTCCGCCTGATGTAAGGTAAACATTGTGCTCTCCATCAGAGATAACCGGATCATCCCATCCATCGATTGTAGATCCGTCAGCCGGAACTTCTCCGTTGTTGTTAAGCATAGCTACTGCTGTAGCAACTGCAAGACGTCCAAGCTTCGGGCAGCTCCAAAGTGAAGCACAGTCAAGACCGCCGTTGTTAAGTACTTCCTGGCAGTCATCCTCAAGACCATTAGCTACGAGAGCAACCTGATCCTGAAGTCCAAGGTCATAGAGAGCTTTACCACAGCCAGGGCCTGTCGGTGATGAATATCCAAGGATTCCGATAACGTCCGGATAAGCTGTCATAAGGTCTTTTGTAACTGCATAAGCCTCATCCTGGCTCTCGTTTGAAGCGATAGGATCTGTTACGATGTTGAGGTTCGGATATTTCTCAGCGATGTAGTTCTTTCCTGCATCAATCCATGCATTAAGGTTAGCTGCTGAAAGTCCGCCTGTGATGATAGCGATGTCACCTGTATCTGTTCCCATGTACTCAACAAGCTTATCAACCATGTGCTCACCGAACTCTTTGTCAACAACGTTATAAACTGATGCATCTGTTACAGACGGATCTGCCTGTGTATCCCAGTCAATTACGAGGATGCCGGCATCTTTAGCTTTCTTAAGAACTGTTGTCATAGCTTCAGGATCGTTAGGTGCTACACAGATAGCATCGATACCCTGTGAGATGTAGTTCTCGATCATTGTAACCTGCTGAGCAGCATCAGCTGTTGTAGGACCATCGTAAATTACGTTTACGCCAAGGTCTTCGCCACAAGCTAAAGCGCCTTCGCCTGTTGCCTGGAAATACGGAATATTTGTAAGCTTAGGCATAACAAGTACTGTATAATCTCCGCCTGCTGCCTCAGCTGCCGGAGCTTCTTCCTCTGCTGCCGGAGCCTCTTCCTCAGCTGCCGGAGCCTCCTCCTCAGCTGCCGGAGCCTCTTCCTCTGCTGCCGGAGCCTCAGCTGCCGGAGCTTCAGCTGCCGGAGCTTCTTCCTTAGCTGATCCGCAGCCAACAAGTGAAAGTGCCATAACTGTTGACATAACAAGGCCAACGATTACGCGTTTTTTCATGTTAAATTTCCTCCTTCTTTTTTGCATTAACATTTTCTGTATTTCAACCGCAATGCGATCAAAAACAACTTATTATATAATTATTTACCCGAATCTTACTCTGCCTTTGCAGCCGCAAGCATCCTTGCTTTGATCTTCTTTCTTTTCTGAACCTCACCTGTAAGATAACGAACGGCAAGAACGAAGATAAGGATAAGTCCGGTAAACAGATTAACAAGGTTCTGGTCAACACGGAAAATAGTAAATCCGTTAGATACCGTCTGAAGGATAAGTACCGAAAGAATAGTACCTGCAACAGATCCGCTTCCGCCGTTGATATCCGTACCGCCCATTACGACCGCGGTGATAGAGTTCATAAGATATGATGAACCGTAGTCAGTCTTAGCTGAGCAGTATCTTGAAGTAATGAGTACGCCTGCGAGACCGTAAAGAACGCCCGAAAGCACATAAACACTCATGATGACTTTCTTTGTGTTGATTCCTGAGAATCTGGTTGCGACCTCATTGTCACCGATCATGTACACTTCACGACCCCATTTGCTTCTCTCCATTACATAGTAGCTTATCACTATCATGACGATATAGAGAATCATCGTTACAGGAATCGGTCCTAAAGTAAGCGATCCGATGGCAAGGAACGGTTCGGGAAGTCCTCCGATGGAATTGCCCTTTGTGATAATAAGACCTGCCCCGTCAAAAATCATCTGGGTACTGATGGTTACCAGCATCGCAACGACGCCGATATATCCGATGACATATCCGTTGAGCACACCTGTAAGTATCGATACAACAAGGATAACAACAACACCAACGATAGTAGCAAGAACCGGACTGCTCTGTCCCAGAGGTCCTCTCATGATAAGGGCTGCGATAATAGCAGCAAGCATAGCGCCCTTACAAATTGAAAGGTTCATTCCGCCGGTAAGGATGACTACCATCATCGAAAGCGCCATAAGACCGAACTCAGGCATCTGGAACATCATATTCTGGATGTTCGGCCAGGACAGGAATGTGTCCGGGGACAATATCGACATTATTATAAAAAGGGCTGCAAAAATAGCAAACAGTACCAACTCGTTTGCGTGTTTATCTTTTAAGAAATTAAAAAACTTCATTTTCGCGCTCCCTCCTTTACTCTTCTACATCAACCTTGACAGCCTTATCAGCTTCGCGGTTCTGTCTGATCTGATCGATAATGATTGTTACAAGGATGATAGCGCCCATGATAGCATCCTGCCAGTATCCGGAGATATGTACCAGGATAAGTCCGTTCTTTATTACCGACATGAGGATGATACCGAGTGTTGTTCCGAACACTGTTCCGACACCTCCGGAAAGAGACGCACCACCGAGAACAGTTATCGCGATAACGTCCATTTCGTATCCCGTAAATGTATTCGGGTCTACAGAGCCTACGATACTAACCGATACGATTGACGCAAGTCCTGCGGTGATTCCGCAGTAGATATATGCAAATATCGTGATGAGGTCAACTTTATAACCTACTCTCTCAGCTGACTGTGCGTTACCGCCGACAGCATAGAGACCTCTTCCGACAAGAGTATATCTGAGAATAAGCCATGTAATAATACCCACAGCAATGAGCAAAAGCACCTGTGTGTAAATACCCGTGTATGTATTTCCGGACGGAATCTTCGGAATCGTGAAAGCACCGAAATCCTTCCACCACTGGGGAAGATCGGAGATCCACGCACCCTTTGTGACATAGAGTACCGCAGCGTTTGTGATAGTCTGGATACCAAGGGTTGCAACGATTGGCGGTATCTTAAGCTTTGTGATTAGGAGTCCGTTTACAAGTCCTACAATGGCACCCGCAACGATCACCATAAGGAATATCACAACAACATTTGTGTCCGGATGAGACTTCAGGTAACTTCCCTGAAGCACTGCACACAAAACAATAGTGGACGAACAGGTAAGATCGATACCTCCGGTGATGAGGATAAGGAGCATACCGAATGCCATTACGCCGTAAACAGCATTGCTTCTGATCATATCGAACAGGTTCGCCGGTTTAAGGAATGCAGGATTAATTATCGTGATGATAATAACCAGCGCAAGGATTATAAATAAAATACCGAATTCTTTTCTTTGTTTTAATAATTTCACAGCGATTCCCTCCTTAACATACAGCGTAACTCATTATCTGCTCCTGAGTTACGTTTTCATTATCAAGGAATGTCGAAACACGTCCGCGTCTCATGATCATCAGTCTGTCGCTTATGGACATGATTTCCGGCATCTCCGATGAAATTACTATAACAGCGGTGCCCTTTGCGGCAAGGTCTCTCAGGATTCTGTGAATCTCGTCTTTTGCACCGATATCTACACCGTTTGTAGGCTCGTCTACGATGAGAACCTTAGCCTCGGTGGAAATCCATTTCGCGAGAACTACCTTCTGCTGATTTCCTCCCGACAGTGCCTGAGCAATATTATTCGGATCGGATGGTCTTACATCAAGAAGCTTGATCCATTCATCCGCGGCATCTCTCATCTTTGCGTTGTTGAGTATGCCAAGCTTGTTTGTGTATTTCTTAAGCTGCGGAAGAAGAATATTCTCCCTGATGCTCTTTTTAAGAACAAGTCCCTGAGTCTGACGGCTCTCCGGGATATAGGCAATACCGAGTTCAAGAGCATCGGCAGGCTTGTTGATGTGAACTTCCTTTCCTTCAAGATATATCTTTCCGGAATCTACACTTGTAAGTCCGAATATCGCCTGCATAACCTCGCTTCGTCCCGCACCTACGAGTCCCGTTACGCCGAGAACCTCGCCTGCGCGAACCTCAAAGCTGATATCCTTGAAATTGTTCTTTTTGGTGAGTCCTTCAACCTTAAATACAACCGGCCCCTCCTGATGGATGTTTGCATAATTCTGATATTCGACATTACGTCCAACCATCATTGAGATAAGCTGAGGCTGAGTAGTGGTCTTTGCGTCAACAGTATCTACATATTTTCCGTCACGGAATACGGTAAATCTGTCGGCAACATGGAAAAGTTCGTCCATCTTATGGCCTACGAACATGATGGCAATATTTCTTGCCTTAAGATCTTCTATTATCTCATAGAGACGTTCAACCTCTTTTTTTGAAAGCGCAGAAGTGGGTTCGTCCATGATTATCATCTTTGCGTTCTGCGCAACGGCACTCGCAATGGCAACCATCTGCTGTTTTGCGACGGACAGGTTTCCGACTATCTCTCTCGGACTGATATCAGCATTCATAAAGCTGAGTGCCTCGTTAGCCTTTTTGCTGATAGCCGCCCAGTTAAGAATGGGCTTATTCTTTTCCAGTATCTCATTGATACCGATATTCTCGGCAACAGTAAGATTTGTAAAAAGAGCAAAATCCTGATAAATAACCGAAATACCTTTTTTAATGGCATCCATCGGTCCATTAATAGTAGTCTCTTGTCCTTCGATAACCACTTTTGATCCCTTATCCGGCTGATAAATACCCGAAAGAATCTTGATCAAAGTAGACTTTCCGGCACCGTTCTCGCCGACAAGAGCATGAACCTCGCCCGGTTTAATATCAAACCTGACATCATCCAGAGCTTTAACTCCGGGGAACGTCATGCTAACACCGGTAATCTCTAAAAATTTTTCGCTCACCTTTTGCCTCCCAATCATTAATAATACCCTTTAAAAAATACAAAGAGCCTTTCCATTAGCCAAAACTCTGCTAATATCAGACTCTTAAAGAGTTCTCAACAGGATGAGAATGAATGCGCACATCCAAAAGAATCTTTATCGTGCACTTTCCACAATTGAGAGTATCATATATGTGACAAAAAAACAACAATTTAAATTTCTAAAACAGTGACATTTTTTTGTTGTTATTATTGTGCATGTTGCTATCCGAGTTTTGCCAACAATTCATCAAGTCTAATGCCGTCTTCCGGTACAAATTGTTTCCAATACTCTGCCGTCTGTTTGAGCTGATCCACAATATCATACCCGAAAGCCGTATTTGAGAAGAAGAGCTCAAATGCCAGATAAACCTCATCCGTCTTCGGAGGCATGGTCGGATCATCGGGCTGCTCATAGGCTTTTGCCAATGCCTTCAGGAACTTCTTACCTTCTATGATACCCTTCTCGTTTTCCGTCCTGGTAAAAGGAGCATGAGAGGCCTTAATGCCGTTCGTCTGCTGCATATGAAGAATCGGGGAATAGCATCCGAGTTTCTCAAGCCATGCATAAGGATCGTCATCCGCCGGATCAGTACTAAACATGTATTCGAATCTGTTCATGTCTGCCATGATATTATCTGCATAAAAATCTGCATTTTCCTTATGTCCAACAGCATAGCGCCACATATCTACTGTGTTGTCGGCTCCGATCCAGAACTCCGGCGCGTGCTGTCCCGGCTTTGCATTCAGAATGCTGTCCTTTACCTGCTCTCTCGAAGGCTTTCTGAACTTTCTCTGTCCAATCATATGCCCCACATCCACAGTGGTATACATGGGAGATCCTCCGAGCTGATAGATATCTCTGAGGAATTTTTCGGTACCTTTTATAGTCCACGGCGGCTGATACGGAACATACATCGCCTCAACGCAGAAGTATATCCCGGCGTTTTCAGCTTCTTTTGCCACCTCGCTGAATCTCTTTATCATATTTTCATAATCTCTGGCATAAGATTCGGGATTTTGTATAACTTCATTCCTAATCGCATAAAAAGACATTCCCATATGAGATTTGCGCTTGCCGAGATTTTTAATGGCTTTACCTATCCAGTTGTGCTGGAGATGATCGGCATAATCACTGTCGGCATGTCCCAGTCCCGCGGTGCGGTAAGTCTGATATCCACTATAGAAAGAATCGACTCTGAGGCCTGTTATTCTTTCCTGCTCTTCCACCTGTTTAAACCATCTGTCCACAAACCAGTCGGGAGCGTAGAGCATATCTATCTCATTATCAAAACTTGCCTGTACGCTGGTAAATCCAATTTCCTTAATAAGCGGCATCCACTGTTCAGGGGTAGTCCATCTCTTAAGAGCAAAACAGTTATCCAGTGTCAAATAAATCTTCGGGTATTTCATATTATCTCCACCTTTAAAATGCTTGAATACAATCTACATAGAAAGATTATACACCCCGAAGCATAGTAATGTCTATAATCGATTATCTTTTGTCACCACTTATTATCATTTGTGAATTATCGTAATCCTTTATGATGCAACTTTTCCATTTTTTAGTCGACAACGTGCTTTTTCAGGCAGTATAAAATGTTGTGTCAAAGAAGGAAATAGCGAAACACTACAATCAGGTAAATAATTATTGTTATAAAAAAAATGAATTGCTCCCGGCCGGGTTTCATCCGTCAAAAAGACTGCCGCAATAATTACAAGCTTTGCGGCAGTCCCTTCGTAATAATATTATTAAATTGTCATTACGGAACTAAAACAACCTTAATTGCTTCCGGATCAGAAAGTGCAGTATTAAAACCTTTCTCCCAATCTGCAACCTTCATTACGTGTGTTACGATGCCCTCTGTTTTGATTGTTCCATCAAGCATTCCCTTGATTACAGGCTCGTAGCAGTGTGGGCTTAAATGTGAACCGAGAACATCAAGTTCTTTACCGTCACCTACTGTATTCAAGTCAGTAGGAACTATATCCGCAAAGATTCCAAACTGTACATATCTTCCAAGTTTTCTAAGACAGTCCATACCCTGCTGAATGCTTGGCACGCTTCCCGAAGCTTCAATGTATACATCTGCGCCGTAACCATCTGTGAGAGCCTTGATCTCAGCATCGAAATCACACTCAAGCGGGTTAAATACAAGATCTGCGCCGAACTCTTTCGCCTTTGCAAGGCGGTTAGCCTTGAGGTCAACACCGATTATGAGCTTCGGCGAATACTTCTGAGCGATACTTACCATTGCAAGACCGATCGCGCCCATACCACTGATTACTACTACGTCAGTATGTTTGATCTGTGCTCTTTCTACTGCATGCATAGCGCATCCGTAGGGCTCTATAAGAGCAGCCATTTCTAACGGCATGTCCTTTGGAAGCTTATGACATATTGCATTCTTATTAAGGAGTGTGTACTCTGTGAATCCGCCCATAGCCAGCTGCTTGAAGCCCATGATCGCATGTCTTTCACACATCCAGTAATTACCTTCTCGGCAGAATTTACACTCACCGCATGGCACCATCTGTTCCGGAGCAACAATATCGCCCACTTCGAAATCAACTACGCCTTCGCCAACTTCTACAATCTCGCCATAGAATTCGTGTCCGCCTACTGTACCCGGCTCCATATAGTGGTTTGGGCCCGGAAAATCTCCCCAAACTCTTTTTCCGCCGTGCCATGACTTTGTATCACTTGCGCAAATACCACATCCGAGAACCTTAAGGACCATTTCGCCCGGACCCGGAGATGGAATTTCAATCTGTTCATAACGGTTATCATTTGGTGCATGAACAACCATAGCCATTGATTTTCTCATAATGAGTATCTCCTTTAATTAACTATATTTTATATTAAACAGTTTCATTCTTTTTGTTTGTAGCCTGCTGAAGAACTACAGCGAATACGATGATGGCACCTTTTATGATGTCCTGCGGATAAGCAGGTACAGCAAGAAGGTTCATGATGTTTCCGATAAAAGCAAGTACAAATACACCAACTACGGCCTTGGGCACAGATCCGATACCACCCGAAAGTGAAGCTCCACCTATTACGCAGGAAGCTATAGCATCAAGTTCCATTCCACTACCGATGATAGGCGTACCAATGTTTGTTCTTGATGCAGCAATGATACCTGCAAGCCCTGAACAAGCACCGGAAATGGCATACACTGACATCTTTACAGGTCTTGTTCTGATACCTGCAAGGCGTACAGCATCTTCATTGCTTCCAATTGCTATTACAACTCTTCCAAATCCTGTGTATTTATAAACAATCCAGAAAATAATACAAACAAAGAGTGCTAAAACAGAAAGCCATGGAATAATATTTCCAATCATTGCTACACCAAGTGCACCGATTGAGCCATCAGGGCACTGTACCGGATGTCCGTTAGCAATAAGGAATGCAAGACCTCTTGCCATTGTCATCATCGCCATGCTCGCAACAAATGCCGCCATGTTTGAATAAGCTACAAAGAAGCCTGTGATAAGGCCTAGTACAGCACCCATAACAATAGGAATAATAATTGCCCATACCATACCGATTCCGGCAGTTGTAAGTGCCCAAGCTGTCATTACAGAACCAAGAGCATAGATAGATCCAACTGAAAGGTCGATACCACCGGTAAGAATTACAAAAAGCATACCTATTACCATGATAGTAAGAGCTGCGTTCTGCTTTAAAAGATTGATAAGGTTTGCGCCTGTAAAAAAGTCAGGTGAAATTATCGCACATATAACAAGTAAAAGAATCAGAATAAAATATGTATTATTCTGAATAACAAATTTTCCAATTGATACTTTATTCTTCATCGTTAGCTACCCCCATTGAGTATTTAATAAGTGTACTTTCCTTAAGGTCTTCTTTCTCTACCATACCGGTGATTTCACCCTGCCTCATAACATATGCCCTGTCGCAAAGGCCGATAACTTCTTCCATTTCAGAAGAAATAACAACGATTGCTACACCTTGAGCTGCAAGGTCATTTATATTTCTGTAGATTTCTACCTTTGCACCTACGTCAACGCCACGTGTAGGCTCATCTAGGATTATGCACTTACATCCGGCCACAAGCCATTTAGCTAATGCAACTTTCTGCTGATTACCGCCTGATAAACTTGAAGTATTATCTTCAATATCGCCATACTTAGTTGCAAGCTGCTTAAGAACTTCTTTCGTCTTAACCTTATCTTTTGAATGGCTGAGGAATCCCATTCCGCCACCCATTGCAATAGTATTCAATGAAGAAAGAGTAGTATTTACTCTGATAGACTGTTCAAGGAGGACACCCTGTCTCTTTCTATCTTCAGGAAGAAGTCCGAGCCCTTTCTTAACGGAAGCCCTGGGGCTTGTAAACTTCATTTCTTTTCCTTCAAAATAAAGCGTTCCACTCTCTAGTTTATCTGCTCCGAAAATAGCTCTCATTGTTTCCGTGCGTCCTGCACCTACAAGACCACTAAATCCAACAACTTCGCCTGCTCTTACTTCAAAAGATACGTTTTTAACCATCTTTCCTCTGTTAAGATTTTCAGCTTTAAGTACTACTTCTCCGATTTCAGCATTTCTGGGCGGGAACATTGTTGACATTTCACGTCCAACCATAAGCTGCACAAGCTGTTTTTTGTCAATTGTGTTTGTAGCAACTTCATCTACAAAAGCGCCATCTTTAAGGACTGTAATTGTATCGCAGATTCTGAAGATTTCATCGAGACGATGTGAAATATATATGATACTTACTCCATCTTTTTTGAGTTTCTCAAGAAGGGCAAATAATTTTTCAATCTCAGTAAATGTGAGTACGGCAGTCGGCTCATCAAGAACAAGAATTTTTGCATCTCTTGTAAGGTTTTTACAGATTTCTACAACCTGCTGATACGCTACTGTCAACTCTGAAATATTTGTTTTTTCGTTAATATCACCGAATCCAAGCTGCGAAAGAATTTTTTTTGCATCTTCATTCAGTTTTTTCCAGTTGACAAATCCACCTTTTCCGGTCAATCTGTCGATAAAAATATTTTCCGCAACTGTCAAATCCGGAGCCAGCATATACTCCTGATAAATCGTTGCAACACCAAGTTCCTTAGCATCTCTGGGACTGTGGATTTTAGCTTCTTTTCCATCAATAAATATTTCTCCGGTGTCTTTTGAATATGCTCCGGAAAGTATTTTCATTAACGTGGATTTTCCCGCACCGTTTTCGCCGATCAGCGCATGTATTTCACCAGGCTTTACTCTGAACGACACATCTTTAAGCGCTTTAACACCTCCGAATGCTTTAGAGATGTTTTTCATTTCAACTCTATACTCTGCAGCCATTCTTTACTCCTCACCAATTAAGCTTCCAATGTGGGCAAACACTTCTTAAAATAAAGGGATGCCTTAAGAGCATCCCTTTAAATAATTTGCTCAATTATTAAATCTTTAAAACACTTCTAACCTGAAAATTAGAATGCTGCATTAGGATCATAGTAATCTGCCGCGTTTTCAACTGTGTAGCAAAGTGCCGGAGTACGTGTAATATCTTCGTAGTCATCTTTTGTCTTTCCACTGTTGAGAATTTCATCGATGACCTGTACAGCACCTTTGGCTACTGTTACAGGGTTGTTATCGCCTGTTGCAAGATAAGCTGTTCCATCAGCAATAAGCTTGATAGCTTCTTTCTGTCCATCAGCTGCTGCGGCGAGAAGGATGCCTTCCTTACCTGCTGTCTGAATAGCGGTCATAGCGCCAATAAGCATGTTATCATTTTCTGAAAGAACAAGGTTGATGTCACCGTTAGCTACAAGCAAGTCCTCCATTGCCGGAAGGCCTTCATCTGATGTCCAGTTGCCCCAGCCCTGGCCGTTGCAAGCAAAGTCAGCTTCTTCATTGTAAGCTTTTCCTTTGTCTACAAGTTCCTGATAAAACGCCTTAGCAGCTTCCCAAGCTTCTTCTTCCGAGCATCCTGTCCTCTTTTCGATGATTCCACAGAAAAGACCCTGTGCACGCTCCTCACCAACAATTGATCCCTTAACACCCGAAATGATAACTGAGATTATTGGATCATCGCCCATCTGTTCTGCTGTGTAGAGACCTACCGCACGTCCATTCTGAAGGTTATCAGAACAGATTGTTGTTGTTACAGGTGCCTTTGTATCCGGTGCATTGTCAACACCAATTACCGGAATGCCAGCATCAACAGCTGCCTGGATAGAAGCGATACAAGCTTCAGGATCTACCGGATTGATAATGATGCAGTCATATCCCTGACTGATGAATGTTTCCATGTTTTCCTGTTCAGCGGCGATATCTTCACCGGCATCAAGGCTTGTATATGTCCAACCCTGCTCTTCACAAAATGCCTTAAGATTAGCATCAAGAGCTACAAAATAAGGATTGTTGAGGGTCTTATTTGCATAAGCAATTTTGTATTCACCGCCAGCCGGAGCTTCCTCTGCCGGTGCTTCTTCTGCCGGTGCTTCTTCTGCCGGCGCTTCTTCTTTTTCTTCTGTTGGAGCCGCAGCTTCTTCTTTTTCTTCTGCCGGAGCCGCAGCTTCCTGTGTTGAGCCACCACAACCAACGAGAAGAGTTGATGCCATAGCCATTGCACAGATAATGGCTAATACTCTCTTTTTCATGTTTCTTCCTCCTTTAGGATTTTGTTCTTTAAAATGACCATTGTCACTTTTGCTAATATGAGTAACATTATATATAGATATATATATATTTACAAGTGCCAATTTTAGCAAAACAGCTGGCTGTTTTTTTGTGCAAAATCACAATTATTAGATGCTTTACTGTAGTGCCTAACGATTTTCAGCAAATCCTCTTTTTGTATTTTCCGACCGCTTCTAATTTCAGCAGGAAGTATCATTTTAAACGCACTGTTTATCCAATTCTGTCATTTTTCTTTAGCCTTAAATCTTCCATGCCTATCTTTAAGCGCTTCAATTCCATCAGCCTAAAAAAGTTCCTTTGAATATCTTTTGCTGCATCAGGAATACCTTTTTGCTGTCATCATCTTCTCATCCGGATAAATCTTATATCCGAACATAAAAATGCCCCCTCCTAAGTAGTACAAGATTTTATAATTTATCTTGTCTACTTAGAAAGGAGCATATCAAAACGAGCATTAGCAGCCCGTTTTTGATTTTGATCTTTCATCAGAACACGACTTATAAGTAAGCTTGCTTTCTCCGTTGATACCGAATAAGGGACATCCTGTCGCGTACTTTTTTAAGTACAAGGGCGGTTCTTTTCGGACTCGCAGGCGTTGCCTCTACAACCGATGTCCTTTTCAATGAATGTTATACTTCAAAGCGGTCCCAAACAGTGTCAAGTGCCGCACTTACCGCCCTGTATTTTGCATATTTTTCAAGATAGATTTCATGCTTCTCCATATCAGGCATTACCGCCTCTCGAATATGAACCATTTTCCTTGCCGCCTCTTCATAATCCGGATAAATGCCTGCTGCAACACACGCCGCCATTCCGCAACCGAGAGCACCGAGCTCATTTGCATCTACGACCTCGATGGGATATCCCAGAATATCGGCGAACATCTGAACCCATATCTTGGATCGGCACGGTCCTCCGGCCATTCTTATGGCTTTCGGTTCTTCTCTGGACATGAGAAGCTTATCGATATGTGTCTTTGCCGAATAGATTACACCCTCATAAATTGCGCGAAGCATATGTGCCTGGGTATGAAATGAAGTCAAACCGATGAACGAACCTTTTCCAAGCGGATGGGCATTCGATGCATAGAGGAACGGCAGGAAATAGACCTCGCATTCCTCCGGCTTTACTTCATCTACTACACGGTTTATGTAATCGTATTTCTCCTCGCCCTCAGGTATATCCTCTTTTCGCACAAAATTCTTAATATACCATTCCAGGTTTCCCGAAGATGTAGCACTGGATTCCTCAATAAGATAATAGCCCGGAATAGCATATCTGGAATTCATCGCAACGGTTCCGTCCATTACCGGAGTCTTTGATATATATTCGTTGATGCTCCACGTTCCTGCGATGGTAATCAGCTGCTCCGGAGATGTGATATCCATAGCCACTGCACATGCATCAATGTCGAACATGCCTCCGGCTACAGGTGTACCAACCTTCAGCCCGGTAAGCGCAGCGGCCTCTTCGGTAATATATCCGCAGTTTTCATATGAATACTTGATAGGAGGCAGCATATCATAAGCCTCCGGAATACCATAAGCCTCCAGGACTTCCCTGTCAAAGCTGACTGTGGTAATATCCATAAGCCCCGATCCTGAAATATCGGTAACCTCGCAGTAAGCTTCTCCCGTAAGGCGGAATCTGATATAATCTTTTACCGAAAATACATATTTAATGTTGTCATATACATTTTTTTCGTTATCCTTCATCCATGCAAGGATAGAAACCTGCTGACATGCAAGGATATCCTGACAGGTCTTGTCATGGATCTTCTCGTATGTGCCGTCCTCCTTCCATTTTTTCGGATACTTCCATGCACGTCCGTCTGTGGAAATGATTCCGTTGTATGCCGGCTTGTCATCCTTTCCCCATGCGTAGAGACCCTTTCCGTGTCCGCATACAGCAAGTCCGGCCACATCTTCAGCGTCAATGCCCGCCTTATCTATTGCTTCGCGGATACATTCACAGTTTGCGATCCAGAGTTCCTCCATATCGCGCTCCGTATATCCTGATTTTGGAGTGATCATTTTTGTGCTTCTTCCCGCAGTGGCAAGCTCATTTCCCTCAACATCAAATACAGCTGCCTTTGAAGAAGTTCCGCCGTTATCAAGTCCAATTACATATTTCTGCATACTACCACCTTTCATAACAATTAGTTATTTTTAAGAAAATATATTGCAAGTTCTTTGCTGGTAAAAAACAGGAATTCAATTTTCCTCGTCCTGAATCAGGGTATACTCATACCAGGTCTTTTTGCTTACTTCGTTGACAAAGTCTTCGTACTTATCGTCAGAATGCTGTATCGCCGTTATCTTTTTTCAGTCATAGATCAACCCTTCGCCTTTGCAGCTTCCTTTTTTCTGAAAATTTCCTCAAACGACTCCTTAAAAGGTGCTCTGGCGATTCCGTACTCTGTGATGATAGCTGTGATGAGATCATTGTCTGTAATATCAAATGCAGGATTAAATACCTTGACGCCCTTCGGCGCCATTCTCTCCTTATACCACATCTCCGTTACTTCTTCGGGACTGCGCTCTTCAATCCTGATCTCATCGCCCGCAGGAGTGTTCATGTCGATCGTCGATGTCGGTGCACATACATAGAACGGAATATTGTTTCTCTTCGCAAGAGCAGCCACCATGGAGGTTCCAATCTTGTTAGCTGTATCTCCGTTTGCGGCTATGCGGTCACAGCCTACAAATACGGCATTTACCCAGCCGTTTTTCATTACTGTTCCGGACATATTGTCGCAGATCACCGTTACGTCAAGTCCTGAATCAAAAAGCTCGAAAGAAGTAAGTCTTGCGCCCTGAAGAAGAGGTCTGGTCTCGTCAGAGAATATTCTGAAGTTGTAGCCTCTCTCTTGTCCGAGATACATAGGTGCGGTCGCCGTTCCGTATTTAACAGTTGCGAGTTTTCCGGCATTACAGTGCGTCAGAAGGCCATCTCCCGGCTTTACCAGTGAAAGTCCGTATTCTCCGATCATCTTGCATACCCGGATATCTTCTTCTCTCACCGCAACAGCCTCATCGTGAAGAGCCTGAATAATCTCCGGAACACTCTTTTCCTTATTTGACTGAACCACCTTATCCATACGATTGAGAGCCCAGGACAAATTTACGGCTGTCGGTCTTGCGGAGTCCAGATAATCCTTTGTCTTCACAAATTCCGGATAAAAAGTCTCGAATTCCGTATACTTCTTCGCAAGCTTCTTTGCCTCAAGATAGATTCCGATAGCTGCCGCAACTCCGATAGCCGGAGCTCCTCTTACCTGGAGAAGGTATATTGCATCCCGGATATCTTTAATTTCCGTAAGTTCGAGAATCTCTATAGAATATGGCAGCTTTGTCTGATCAATGATCACAAGCGCATCTTTCTCTTCATTAAGCGCTACTGTATCATAATCCATGATTGATTTTTTGTTTTCAGCTATCTTTTGTACATCATTTTTACTCATGTTCCGAAATCATTTTACTTTCTTTATCCTGAATGATGCATCAATTTTCGTTTATGACTGACTAAAAACATCGGTAATTTCGGAATATTTCTTCCATATCATCCCCGATTTCAGATTTATATACTTTGCAAAAAAGCGTGTATTCATCATACTCTTTTGCTGTTCTCCGAAATTATCGAATAATAGTCTGAAAACTGCAAAAAAATTGAATTTCCAGACCATTTCTCACCCCAATATTATAATACCAAATTCATCCTTAGTCATCAAAATAGTGTTATTTCCTGGTATCAACTTCCGCACGCATCGGAATTGATAGCCGGGCACCGACTCTTAAAAATAATCTATGTCTTTATACATCTCCAGCCATAGTATCATAAAAGAGCAATCGCTTATGCAAACACGGATTGAATCAATATTTTTTAAGCATTATATTGTAAAGCATTTCATTGATTATTAATAAAATCCGGCATGTGCAGTTTGAGTCGCACATGCCGGATTTGTTATTTCAGCCAATTATTCACATTATTTTGAAAAGTTTTCAAGCAGATACTTCTCGCACTCCGAACTCCAGCGTCCGTGATTTGCATCTACCATCTCGCCGAGTTTTTTAAGTCTCGGATCTGAGAAGTTTTTGAGATCCTCAAGTGCAATAAGCGGAAGATCCAGGTGGTTATAGATCAGTTTCTTTCCACCTTTGATGTTCGGGAGATTAAGCACCGTTCCGATAACGGCATTCATGCCTCCAATGTGTGTAAGCATTGATGAAGGATCGAGCTTGCCCTTTGCCATAAGGTCCGCACATTCAATCATATCAACTTCAGTTCCGCCCATTGTTCCTACGAAATGATGTGCACCGTAATGAACGTTGAAGAAATTAATGTTTGCCTTGAGTTCCGTATTTGTCGGACCCGCGAAGAAGTTCAGGCATCCGTCATGAGCCATGATAGCGTCGCCCTGCTCGATGACCGCCGTAACCGGAGCCATAACGAGCACGTCATCGTAGCCGTGTCCGCCTGTAATATCCCTTAGGCTCTTTACCGGATCATCAAGCTTTCCTGTATTTACATACTTAAGTTCAATTCCGTCTTTTCTTGCAGCCTCTACCGGATACATCTTCTCAGCTCTTGCGAGACGATCATCGTCAACATCCGTTACAACGAGAAGTCCCGGAAGCTTACCCTCATTGTGGAGGCAGTAATCGATCGCGCCCAGTCCCATCGGGCCTGCACCCGCAAGAATAATCATGTTTCCGCCCTGTTTGATTCCGAGCTCATGCTCGTAGAAGCCCGGTGTCGTGTGATAGAAGCGCTTTACGGCTCTTGCAATACAGCAGAGCGGCTCTGTGAGCGATCCGAAATAGAAAGAATCAAACTTACATTTAATAAGATAATCAAGCTCCATGAACTGGCGCGGAATGACGATATAGAGTGAGTTTCCTCCGCAATATTTGAAGGTGAAACCTGCCGAATCCGGGACACCTGTAGCATTGAGAGCCGGCTGGATGATGAATTTCTCACCCTTCTGGTACTTATGCTGCCACTTTGAGCCGACATCGATAATCTCACCGCAAAGCTCGTGTCCGATAATACACGGATTATTCGCCATGTCCTTATGGGCACGTGCCGCTGCCTGTCCGAGCTTTACAAACTTATACGTCGACATACAAACGCTGTCGGTAACAACTTTCGCCAATATTTCATCATCCTGCATAGGCGGAAGTTCGAATGTTTCAAGCCTTATATCATCTGCACCATAAATCCTAACACCTTTTGTCTGCATAATTTCCCTCCAATTGCCAGTATATGGTTTTCTTTAGATTGATTTTCAAAATATTACTTATCTATACTCTACACTATTCACATTTGATTTTCAATATGAACATTCGTGAATCTTGAAATTCATCTTTATTTTCTACAAAGTTCATTTATAAGAATTTTTTTGTGATATACTCCAGTTTTAATAATAATATAAAAATGCCATATTGAGTAAAAATAATAGTGGATATTTTTTCACATCATTCGCTTTTTATACTCGTCAGCTATCGCCATGCTGTTGCTGCAGCCTATCCTGTCGGCACCCGCATCTATCATTGCAAGGCAGGTTTCCAGATTTCTAATCCCTCCTGCAGCCTTTACAGACACACCGTCCGCATATTTTTTCATCAGTCTGACATCCTCAAGAGTTGCAGAGGACGGTCCGAGACCTGTTGAAGTCTTGATAAAATCGGGGCGCACCTCCTTTGCGATATCGCAGAGCCATATCTTTTCATCATCATTTAGATAACAATTCTCAAATATCGCCTTTGAGACAACTCCGTGTCTGCGGCAGATGGAAACAAGTGCTTCCATTTCCCTTTTTATGTACTCACGGTCACCCTCCTTTACCTTTCCGATATTGATGACATAGTCTATCTCGCCGGCACCGTTTTTTATTGCATCCCCGGCTTCAAACTCCTTTGTCTCAATAGTGGTTATTCCGAGAGGAAATCCAACGGCCGCATCAGTCTTTACACCGCTTCCTTTAAGAAACTCAGCACATTTTTTTACCATCCCGGTATTTACCGCCACCGAGCAAAAGCCGTATGCCGCAGCATCATCGCACACCTTTTTGAGTTGCTCTTCTGTCGTTGTAACTTTAAGCAATGTATGGTCAAATATTCTGTTGAAATTATCTGTCGTTTTCATTTTTGTTTCACTTCTCCAATCCTTTTGTGCAGCATTGCCTTCCATGCATATAAAAAAGCCGAATAGAATACAAATTTGAATAAATTTTAAACATTCAGTGGATTTTTTGCCGAAACCGGTTACACAAGATGTGCCCCGACAGTGGTGACAAACGCAATCCGGTTCTCATTTTCATCCGTCACAGTAATCTCGCAGAAACAGTTTCTTTTTCCGTTCTTTATCATCTTAAGTTCCGAATACAATGTTTTGCCCCTGGCCGCACCGATATACTGAATCTGGCTGGAAAGAGTAACCGTCGGCACCGTATTATAGTTGGAAGCCACCGCAAAAGTAAAATCCGCGAGAGTAAAGATGGCGCCTCCCATCACCACATTGTTAGCATTCAGATGTCGGTCATCTATATCCATCCTGCATTTTGCAAAATCCTCTCCGACCTCAACGACAACTATTCCCGATGTTTTCATGGCGTATCTGTCATTCTGAAATAACGAATTTGCCTCGGATGCGTCATATATCTTTTTTTCACTCATATTTCCGCTTTCCTTTCAAAGTTAAGCCCCACACGAATAAAGTCCCGAGCTTCCAAAAAATAAGTATCTTTTCAAATTTCTAACATAAAAGTCTGGTTTTCACGTGTGATCCTTTCAATATTTGAGGTGTTCTTTCGGTCACACATATATTTTTCAATCAGATCATACTGCCTCCACATATGTATCGGAAAAAGATATTTTATCGTCATCATAGAATTGAAGGCATCGATTCCCTCATATGCGTTCTCCTCAAGCCTGGGATCAAGCAATGCAAAAGCAATATCGCACTCCCTTCCTTTCAATGGTTCAGTATATTTTTCGAAATTCCTTCTCATTTGGCGGACATACGCCTCTCCCTCGCCGCTCCAGGTCCACAGATTTAAATCTCCCGGATGAAATATTCTCACACCTTCACATGTAACGAAAAATCCCACGCCCTCATCGGTGGATTTAAAAGTCTCAACATCAACGCAAAGTCCGGGAAAATCAATTGAAATGTTTTCATTTTCCCCAACTCTTACAACAGCATCATCAGGCAAATCTGTTATTCCCAACCTCTCTCTGTCCCGCCTCCCGATGCGGATGTCCGACGAGAGAACATATTTCACATTTGAAGAGATATTTCTGAGTTCCCATATTTTTTCGCTATAATGGTCATGGTGCACATGGCTTGAAAACACCACCAAAGGCTTATCCCGAGAAATGTCCGGGTAATGCCCGCCTTTGTATGCCTTGTGTGCTATTGACGGGTCGTCAGCAATACAGTCAAATAGCACGGAAACAACGGGGCTCTCCACCAGAACTCCGCTGTGTCCGATATATGTAACTTCTACTTTCATATCATTTCTTTTCAGGAACTATCTCAAGCCAGTATCCGTCAGGATCGGTAATAAAATAGATACCCATTTTTTTATTTTCATAGCAGATACAGCCCATTTCCTCATGGAGAGCATGAGCGGCATTCATATCTTCAGTCTCAAAAGCAAGGTGAAATTCACAGTCACCCAGATTATACGGCCTGTCCATATCGCGAAGCCAGGTCAGTTCAAGGCAGAAATCCGTTCTGTCATTTCCCACATATACAATAATAAAAGAGCCGTCCTCCGCCTCTTTTCTTCTGATTTCCGTAAGTCCGAGTGCCTTTTCGTAAAAATCAAGTGATTTCTGCAGATCATACACATTAAAGTTCTGATGCACCATTTTTAAACGCATATTTTTCTCCGTCCTTCTTTATTTCATCGGATAAAAATCCGTAAGATACTTCTTATCATAATAAATGTGATCCAGCTCTTCTATTTCCATCTTTCCGTTCTCTATCCTGCAGATGCTGACCGAGCAGTTCGCCGGAACAGCACCTCTCCAGAATTCGTCCGGATCCACCGGATCCACATAATTTAATATCGCTCTGGACGGAACACCGTGAGTCGCGATCAAAATAGTCTTGTCTGCAAGTTCCGGATTTCCGGTAAGCTCATCCATAAATTCATTTACTCTGCGAAATACATTTGCAAACACTTCTCCGTCAGGAGATCCCGTAAAAGCCGAAGGATGATTAAAGAAACTGTGCAGCTGATCCCTGAGTTCCTCTATCTCGCTTCCGTCAGCAGCAGTTCCTTCCCAACTGCCCCAATCGATTTCACGTATTCTCTTATCCTTTATAAGCGGTATATCCGCATATCCGGACACTATCTGAGCCGTCTCGTAAGCCCTGCTCAGATCGCTGGCAATCAGAAGATCGAACTTTACATCTGCAAGTCCTTTTGCCGTTTCTTCAGCGAGAAACCTTCCGTTATCATTTAGCGGAATGTCTACCGATCCCTGCATTTTCTTTTCCGCATTATACTGTGTCTCTCCGTGTCTGATAATGTACAGCAGCATTTCCGTTTCCTCTTTCTTCTTTAATATTTCCTTATCGCCCATAATCAGGGCACATTGTATTATACACTTTCTGAAAGTGGTCTTCAAATAATCGTTGGAAATATGTTAAAGTAAATAAACATCAGTCCCGCAGCGCTTTAAAATCATAATCATACTAACTAAATACAGAATACTTTAGACTTAGAAACAGGGACTGGCAGACTGCGAAAGAAAAGCGCCACTGCAACAGATTATGTTACCGTGGCGCTGGCAGGCTCGATATCTTCGATATTATTTCTTATGTTTTGATTTACTGTTATCAATGAAGTAATCCATTATCATTACTGCAACAAGAACAAGTCCCCAAATAAGTTTTTTCGCATATGGATCATATCCCATAATATTAAATCCGCTCTGAAGAAATTGCAGCAAAATTATGGCAATACATACACCTATAATTCTTCCCGCGCCACCGTCCGGGTTTATTCCTCCGATGCAGCATACGAGAATTGCCTGCAGCTGATAAATATCTCCATATCCAACTTTTGCCGAATTATTTCTTGCCATCATTATTATTCCCGCGATACCGCTTAAAAAGCCGCTGACGGTATATGTAATAATCGCAACTTTAGCATTATTAATCGCTGAAAAAAGAGTGACCACCTTGTTGTCTCCGTATAGATACAATGCTTTGCCATATCTGGTTTTGTCCAGAAAGAACCAGATAATTACTGCAATGATAACAATTACAATAAAGATAACGGGAATGCCCATCATTTTTCCTGTTCCAAAATCCAACAAAGAGCTGGGGAATCCTGTGATTCCTTTGCCTTTTGTAATTCCTTTTGCAAACCCCTGTATCAATATCATCATGGAGAGCGTAACAAGAATTGGAAGTATGTTAAGTTTTCCTATGAGGATTCCGTTGATAAGACCACAAACAACTGAAACTGACAGTGCTATAATGAGTGCCAAAGCCATTGCTATATTCTCGCTCATGCCGCCATCCAGCATCTTATTTACCATCAAAGCCGCTATGACGGATGTCAGGTTAGCGATGGCGACAACAGAAAGATCTATTCCTCCTGCCAGCATACAAAGCATCATTGCAATAGCCAGAAGAGAAAATTCAGGAATTTGAAACATTATGGACTGTATATTATTTATAGAAAAAAATTTACTACCTCCGACAATCGCAAGAAAAACAATCACCAGCAAAAAAGCGGCAATCAATACCGTGATTTTCAGATCCTTTTTTAAAAACCTCTGATAATAATTTCTGTTTTTCATCAATATTTCCTCCCAATCATCAATCAAATATCAGCAGTTTCTTTCGCGTACGATTTCTGCTGATGGAAGTGATGATAATACACAAAACCATTACCAAACCGAGAAAGAAATCACTCCATGAAGAATCGATTCCGAGGAAAATAAGCGTAGAAGAAAAAACCCTCATAAGGATTACTCCCAAAATCGATCCAACGACGGTACCGTAACCTCCCGTAAGCTGTGTTCCTCCAATTACCACAGCTGCAATTATAGTCATCTCGATAGAGCCTGTAAGATTATTTACCATCGGTGCAATCCATGCCGTCTGGGAAATGTACATAAGTCCTGCTATTCCGGCATAAACCCCCACAAGTGTATACAGAATTATCCTCGTCTTAAAAAGATTATAGCCGGCTCTTCTGGCAGCTTCCTTGCTGTTTCCCATTGCCACGATACTTCTTCCGAATTTTGTATATTTAAGTAAAACTGCCGTAAATACGACAA
The DNA here is from genome assembly GCA_050944395.1 of Lachnospiraceae bacterium. Taxonomy (GTDB): domain Bacteria; phylum Bacillota; class Clostridia; order Lachnospirales; family Lachnospiraceae; genus Chordicoccus. The sequence continues at coordinate 4,455 of JBMNQZ010000019.1, read as the reverse complement.
TGATTACAACCGGAATAATGTAAATATATAATCCATACTGTTTTCCGCTCTCCTCAACTATTGTGATCAATTTCTGACTTCCGAATTCCACCAGACTTATAGGCATCTGAGGAGTTTTTATGGTCGTTGTTCCAAGCGTATTTGCCAATAACCCGATAAATATCGTCTGTGTTCCAAGCGTAGCTATGAAGGTAGGAACTTTAAAAAGATGAATTATCAATGCATTTACCACTCCGAGCAGTGCTCCGACCAACATAGTGATCAGGAATCCAAACCATAATTGATCCATCTCGAATGCTTTCATAGCAATAATTGCCGCATATGTAGAAAACACGGATATTATTGCAAACGAAACATCAATTCCGTCGGCAACCATAACCAGCATTACACCCATAGCAAACACCATCGGTGCGGAACAGTTTCTGATAATATCAAAAATATTCTCCAAAGTGGCAAATTGAGGATTAACCAACGAAACAATGACGCAATATATCACAAGAACAAGGAGAACATAGATTTGAGTTGATTTAAAAAGATTTTTTATCTTCTCCATTTCAGGCCTCCTTCATGAATCCTTTGGAAATGCTGTCTTCAATTAAGTGTCTTGCATCTTTGCTTTCAATCTCTTCACGGTTCATCTCTTTAGTAATTTGCCCGCTGTTGAACACCAATATTCTGGTACTGTTCGCCAGAAGCTCCGGAATATCATCGGATATCAATATTACCCCTACACCGGAACTAGCTATAGATTGAATTTTTTCATATATCTCAGATTTTGAACCAATATCAACACCAACAGTCGGTGAATCAAATATCATGACCCTGGGAGATATCTGCGCCCATCTTCCGAGTGCGACTTTCTGCTGATTTCCTCCGGACAGCTGGGAAACCGTCGTGTCTCTTCCCGGTGCTTTTACTCTCCATGAATTTATCGTTTCATCAGCTATTTTCTTTACATCCTTTGTTTTCAATACTCCAAATCTTGATGAAACCTTCTTTAGCGAGACCGAAGATATATTATCCTCTATGCTTCGGTTCATATACACACCCTGAGTCTGCCTCTCCTCAGGAACAAGAACAAGGCCTCTTGAAATTGCTTCTCTCGGGCTTTTAGGAATGCCGGATTTATCTCCTATTACAACCTCCCCCGAATCAGGCTGATTCAAACCAAAAAGGGAAAGTGCAAATTCGGTTCTTCCGGATCCGAGAAGTCCTGTTACTCCTACGATTTCTCCTTCTTTTACCTCCATAGTCAGGTTTTTGTACTGCGGAGATCTTGTCAAATTGTTGACTGAAAGAAGAGTCTTCCCTCCTTCAATAGGATTGTAATATCTTGCATAATTAACATTTTTTCCTGTCATGAAATAAATCAGCTTTTTCTCTGCCTGTTCAATATTTCCTAGTTCTTCAGAATTTAGATGACCTGATAAAATACCATCTCTCAACACAGTCACCTTGTCTGCGACCTGCATTACCTCATCAAGTTTATGGCTTACAAACACGATGGACATTCCGCTCTTCTTCAAATTCATTACGATTTCCAGAAGCCTGTCCACCTCCGAATGTGTTAAAGCAGTTGTCGGTTCATCCAGAAAAAGTATTTTTGCATCCATGCTGAGAGCCCTGCAGATTGCCACAAGCTGTCTGTTTGAAATCGAATTTTCTTCTACTGTCGATTTCAAGTTCATTGAAACTCCGATTCTTTCAAGCTGTTCTGATGCAATCTTATTTATCTCATTCCAACTAATCAGCTTCTTATCAGAACCCACCATTTTATTTATAGCTATATTTTCAGCCACGGTCATGCGGGCAAACAACGACAGATCCTGATATATAACCTGAACGCCTTCGTTTATTGCCTGTCTTACATTCAATTTTGTGTACTCATTGCCGTTCAGTACAATAGTACCTGCATCAGCAGAATGTACGCCCGATATCACCTTAATAAGCGTGGACTTTCCACATCCGTTTTCTCCGCACAGGCAATGAATTTCCGAAGGCATCACCTCCAGGTCTACCCCTTTTAAAGCCTGAACGCCTCCAAACCATTTTTCAATTCCTTTAGCATTCAAGATTGACAATGCATTCTCCAAAGCCATACCTCCTCATTGAAATCCACAAGCTGTCGGCCTTCTTAATTATTAATTAAGTGCTGCAGCCCACCTCGCTGCAGCACTTATTAAACGTTAAAATGACACGGCAAAGTATTTCGTTTCACTGAAAAATCTGAAATGATCGATCATCATCAGAAGTTGTAATCGCCAATATTGTCAGCTGTAAATCTAAGCGCAGCATCGCCGTAAATAATTCCATCCTTTACAGTAATTGACTCATATCCTTCTTTTTCAAGATCCAAACCGTCTTTTATTTCAACACCTTCAAGGATGTTATAACAGATATTAGCCACTACATATGCTGCATCTGCAGGTCTCCAACACTGTCCGTATGCTATCCAGCCATCGGCAATATAGCTTCCGTTTGAAGAAGGAATAGCAAGAGTTACCACCTTCACTTCACTGTTGTTTGTTTCCTCAAGATATTTTGCAAATGACCCGCCGCCTTCAACTGTCATACATAAAACACCACCGAGGTCAGGATATGTCTTCATGATTTCCTGTGCTTTCTCATATGCAACTGTTGAATCGATGTCATCTTCGTACGGTTCCTCAGATACCAGTTCCATATCCGGATAATTTTCTGTGATATAGTCAACTGCTGCCTGGTACCATGTCATGTGTGTCTGCATTGAAAGTGCGCCGACCATTCCGACATATTTTCCTTTTCCACCCATTGCCTCAGCAAGGTTTTCACCATAAAACGCTCCGAATGCTTCATTGTCAAAAGCTTCCATATCATAATCGGCTGTCCCTGCCAGCGCAGCACCTTCATGTGTAACAACAACTATTCCGGCTTCTCTTGCTTTTTCAATTACAGATGTAAGTGCTTCAGGGTCTACAGGAATGATTCCTATAGCGTCAACTCCTTTTGCAATACAATCCTCAATAAGTGCTACCTGAAGAGCAGAATCTGCAGACTCAGGAGCAATTTGATAGCAATTTACATTAGGATGATCTTTTGCAAATTCTTCCGCACCAATCTTTGTATCATCAAACCAGGCGATACCATCAACCTTTACCACTATCGCAATTTCGTATTCCTCATCTGATGAAGAAGCAACCGGTGCCTCAGGTTCCTCAGCCTGTGCTGACTCATCAGTTTCCGATACGGGAGCTGATGCAACTTCTTCCGCTGCGCCGCAAGCCGTCATAGAAAACAACATTGCCAAAGAAACAACCGTTGCGATTATAGCTGATATTCTTTTTTTCATAGTTTTTCCTCCCATTTTCCCATATAATTTGCCGTATAATATTTAACTTTTAATGAATTGAACTTCCGCCACCAACCGGAAGCGAACAACCTGTTATATAATCCGCATAATGAGAAAGAAGCATAACCAATCCCTTTCCAAGGTCTTCCGGCAAACCTCCTCTTCCCAAAGGAATTTTCGCAACCTCATTTTGCCATGCCTGTCCGGGTTCAAGTCCTTCTATCGCACAAGCAAGTTTATCATGTGTTTTCCACATCTCTGTCTCAATAATTCCCGGAACGATACAATTGACGGTGATACCTTCCGGGCCGAGTTCTCTTGCAAGTGCCTGGACCATTCCTCTAACCGCAAACTTTGCTGCGGAATATGAGGTGAGATGCGCCCAACCTGCCAGGGAGCAATCCGATCCCGTACAAACAATCTTTCCTCTAATCTCGCCATCAGGTTCATTTTTTCTCAAATAAGGAAGACCCGCCTTAATGGTTTTGAACTCTCCTTCCAAATTAATGTTTATCATTTTTTCAAATCTGGCCACATCAAGATCATCGATTAAGCAAACATCTGTAATTCCTGCATTGGCAACGACAAAATCAATCTTTCCATATCTTTCATATGCCTTCTCCATAAGATTATTCAAAGAATCCATAGAAGTTGCATCCGCATGAATACACATTCCGTTATACGGCTTTAGCTCCTCATCGACTTTCCGGATCATTTCTTCGTCTCTTCCGCTCGCCACAACATAGGCACCTTCATCAGCGCAGCACATTGCCATACCGTATCCTATACCTCTGGTAGACCCGGTTATAACAACCACCTTGCCCTCAAGCAAATTGTGTCCCATTCCCTATCCTCCTTCAATGAGTGAATACAACACTCCTAAAACAATTTATTGTGATTTTTCACAATTTTTATTCTGTTTTTCGCTTTTTACTATACTTTTTCACGACACATTTTGTAAATAAACTATTTTTGGCAAACTTCAGTTATTTTTGTCAGTATTCCGAAAATGTTTACATTCCCCCATGATTGAACTAATATTTAAATAGATTATTTAAAGGCAGGGAAAAGTAAGAATGAAAAATTTTTTAAAAAAATTCATCTGTTTCTTTTTAAGTATATTCATT
>JBMNQZ010000018.1:0-32169 GCA_050944395.1 Lachnospiraceae bacterium | reverse complement strand
ATATAGTCTTTCAAGCTCATAACGTACCTCCATATTTGGAATCGGATTCACAGTCAAATTCTGATTTTTCTCTGACATCTATCCTCGACACCCAACCTACCCAACATCTAAAGTGGCAACTCAACCCCTGACATCTAAACCGGCAACCCAACCCTATCACATTTTTGCCTCAAATTCACTTTGATAAGTTACCACAGAGCGATTATCCTCCCGACCTCTCTTGAGGTGATCGGAAGCCGAAAAGTGCCTGAAATCAAGGACTTTTCAGCCTCTTATGTGTCTTTCTTTGACATCAATACTACCGTCTCAACGTGCCCCGTATGCGGGAACATGTCCACCGGCTGAATCTTCTTCACATCATACCCCTTCTTCTTAAACATCTTAAGGTCCCGTGCCTGTGTTTCGGGATTGCAGGAAATGTAAACCACCTTCCGGGCTCCGACAGCACTGACTGCACAGATAAATTCGTAAGTAGTCCCGGCTCTCGGAGGATCCAGTATGACCACATCGGCCCTTTCCCCCTTTGCCGCCATCTTCTGCATGAAGCGAGTGGCGTCATCACAAATAAGATCTATATTTTTAATCCCGTTGGCTGAAGAATTTATCCTGGCATCCCGGACAGCATTTTTATTTAACTCAATCCCTATGACCTTTTTAACTTTAGATGCGGCTGTAATTCCAATGGTTCCGATTCCACAGTAGGCATCGATAACCGTTTCATTACCTTTAAACTCCGCAAATCCGATCGCTTTTCGGTAAAGCTTCTCTGTCTGCACCGGATTAATCTGATAAAATGAATCCGGCGAAATCCTGAACTTATTTCCACAGAGAATATCTGTAATGTAACCTTTTCCGAAAACAATATGATTATGCTCTCCCAGAACCATATTGGTTTTCTGTTTGTTGATATTTATGATCATCGTGGATATTTCCGGATGGCGCGCTCTTAATGCTTTTACGAAATTTGCTTTTCCGGGCATCTCATTTCCCGCAAGCACGAGCACCAGCATCACCTCTCCTGTCGCGACAGCCCGCCTTACGAGGATATGTCTGATAAGTCCGGTTCTCAAATCCTCATCGTATGTCTTAAGCTTAAAGGATTCGATTAGTTCTCTTACCGTTCTCACAACGGTGCTGCACACTTTGTCCTCTATCATACAGTTCTCTATCGGAATAACGTCATGGGTTCCCTCTTTGTAAGTCCCTGCAACGACCCTGTATCGAAATTTTCCGTCAGAACACTTTATCTTTTTTCTCTCCACAACGGCATGGACCTTGTTTCTGTAATAGAAGCTGTCCTCCGCGCCCACTATCCGGCCGACCCTGCAAAATTTGCCCAGAAGCGACTCGGATTCGGACTGTTTTTTCTTAAGCTGCTCCTCGTAGGGAACATTTATCATCCGGCAGGCTCCGCACTTTTTCGAGTACCTGCACACTATATTGTTTTCTTCTCTCATATCATAACCTGTCACTGTCAAGAACGATCGTAAACGGTCCGTCATTTAAAAGCGAGACCTTCATGTCCGCACCAAAGCTGCCCACCTGAACATTTTCTACATACTGCTTTGACTTTTCTATAATATATCTGTACATTTCCTCTGCCTTCTCAGGAGATCCTGCCTCGATAAAGCTCGGGCGATTTCCTTTTTTACAGTTTGCATACAATGTAAACTGGGAAATCAGAAGAAGAGAACCTCCCACATCGGAAAGAGACAGATTTGTCTTCCCCTCCGAATCCTCAAATATTCTGAGTCCGGCCATTTTTTTGACCATTTTATCGGCGATTTCCACGGTATCGGTTTCAGCCACACCAATAAAAACAACAAACCCCTTATCAATCTTTCCTATGATCTGCCCGTCTACCTCCACCTTTGCGTCGACAGATCGCTGAATAACAAATCTCATGAAGCCTCCTCTTTTTTCGAACTCCCGAATTCCCTCACGAAACATTTCCGGATAAAAATTCAGAACCGAAAATACATATCCTATATTAAAAAGTGCAGCGGCTATGCACTGCACTTGATCTTATTATCATTACCCAAGATGTTTTTTGATTGCATTAAGGAGGTCATCAAATTCTTCAAACGCCTCCAGATCCGGATTATCCGCCTTAATCTGATCTGTCGATTTAAACAGGAAGCCCGCCTTGCTGGCTCTTATCATTCCCAGATCGTTATAGCTGTCACCCGCCGCAATAGTCTCAAAGCCTATTGACTGAAAAGCCTGAACCGTTGTCAGCTTTGATTTTGCTATTCTCATCTTATATCCGACGATCTTTCCGTTTTCATCGACTTCAAGAGTGTTGCAGAAAAGAGTGGGATAATTGAGCTTTTTCATAAGCGGCATGCCGAACTGCGTGAATGTATCGCTCAGAATTATGACCTGTGTCAGGCTCCTCAGTTCATCCAGAAATTCTCTGGCTCCCGGAATCGGGTCTATTGTCGAAATAACCTCACGGATCTCCTCAAGACCGAGACCGTGCTCGTTTAAGATTCCTATTCTGTACTGCATGAGCTTATCATAATCCGGCTCATCTCTCGTAGTTCTCTTCAGTTCGGGGATTCCGGACGCCTCCGCAAATGCGATCCATATTTCCGGAATCAGAACGCCTTCCATATCAAGACAAACAATATCCATTACTTCCTCCTGACAATAGCGGAAACATCTCTCCGCCTCTTTCATTTTCTAATGATATTAACATGAAAATATATTTGTTAGCAACGAATAAAATCATTCGCCGGCATTTCACTCCTCCCAGCCTCCGGCTCTTTCAACTATCAGCGAGCGGGAGATGAATTGCTTAATTTTAATTTCACTCCTCCCAGCTTCTGGCCCTTTCAACAGCGCGGTGCCAGTTTTTGAGGTTCCGTCTGCGCTCCTCCTCCGTCATTTCCGGCAGAAAAGAAGTGTGATTGTCTCCGGCTCCCAGCTCGTCGATGCCGTTCCAATATCCAACGGCCAGGCCCGCAAGGTATGCGGCACCCAACGCGGTAGTTTCAACATTTGCGGGACGCACTACCTCCACATTGCTGATTCCCGCCTGGATATTCATAAGATACCCGTTGCGGCTCGCGCCTCCGTCCACCTTCAGAGTGTTCATAGTAAGGCCGCTGTCCTCTTTCATTGCCTCAAGTACATCATTAACCTGGTAGGCAATAGAATCCAGTGTGGCCCTCACTATGTGATTTCTGTTCACACCCCTCGTCAGGCCGACTATCGTTCCTCTTGCCTGAGGATCCCAGTACGGGGCTCCCAGACCGGTAAAAGCCGGCACGACATAACACCCGGCGGTATCCGGAACCTGTAAAGCCATTTCCTCACATTCATCCGCCGAGCTAATTATCTTTAGTTCATCCCTTAACCACTGAACAGAGGCTCCTCCCACAAATACCGAGCCCTCAAGAGCATAGCTGACTTCATTTCCTATCTTCCATGCAACGGTAGACACCAGCCCGTTTTTTGAAAAGATCGGCGTTCCTCCCGTATTCATAAGCATAAAGCAGCCTGTTCCGTAAGTATTTTTTGCCTCACCCGGCAAAAAACATTTCTGCCCGAAAAGCGCCGACTGCTGATCTCCCGCCGCTCCCGAGATCGGGATTGCGCATCCGAATAATTCATTGTTTGTGTATCCGTAAATCTCACTGTTGCTCACCACCTTCGGCAGCATACATTTGGGAATATCCAGCAATCGAAGGATCTCCTCATCCCATCGCATTTCATTGATGTTGAAAAGCATCGTCCTGGATGCATTGGAGCAGTCCGTCACATGGACCCTTCCTCCGGTGAGCTTCCAGATAAGCCATGTCTCTATTGTACCGAAAAGAAGTTTCCCTTCAATCGCCTTCTCCTTCGCACCTTCAACATTGTCCAGGATCCACTTTATCTTTGTTCCCGAAAAATACGGATCGGGGATAAGCCCTGTTTTCCCCACTATCATGTCCCGGTATTCTTCAAGGCTTTCACAGATATCCGCCGTTCTCCTGCACTGCCAGACTATTGCATTATACACGGGCTTGCCCGTCTGCCTGTCCCAGACAACGGTTGTCTCTCTCTGATTTGTGATTCCCACCGCCGCTATATCATCGGCTGTCAGATTAGCCCCGAGCAAAGCCTCAAGCATTACCATCGCCTGAGTCTTCCATATTTCATCCGGGTCATGTTCCACCCATCCCGGATAAGGATAGTACTGGGTAAATTCTTTCTGGGCAACACTTACGATATTTCCGCTGTAATCGAAAATAATACATCTGTTGCTCGTTGTTCCGGCGTCAAGTGCCATAATAAATTTTCCGGTATTCATCTGGAACTCCTTTTTTCAGCTGCGAATAAACTCCAGGATATCTTCATATACCAGTTGTCTGTCCTTCTCATTCAGTATCTCATGCCTCATTCCCTCATAGAGCTTTCCGTCCACATTGGTATATCCGACGCTGCGCATAAAATTGACCGCATCTCCGAAAGCCTCCGGACTTATGGCACAGGGATCGCCCTCTCCCGAGAAAAATCTGATGGGAAGAGATGGATTTTTCATCTTCCAGCCTTTTGTGCTGTATGTTTCCTTCATAAGATAAAGGAGCTGTGTATATCCCTGAATCGTGAAGGTATAATTGCACAGCGGATCATTATTATATTTTTCCACAACTCCGGGATCTGCGCAGACCCAGGCATGCCTGCCTTCTTTTTTATAGCGCTTCTCATACATGCCCTCAACACACATATAATCAAGAAGCCGGGAATGCTTCTTTCCCCGACTGCCTATTCCCATCACCTTTGACAGGGCGATTCCCAGTGACGATCCTGATATCTTCGAAGGGCTTCCAACCACAATGAGCTTATCTATCTTGTCATCATAAAGCTTTGCGAAGCACCTGACAGCAAACGAACCCATGCTGTGTCCAAGCAGGATATAGGGAATAGCCTTTCCCGGATACATCACCCTCAAACGCATCTTCATCTCATTGGTTATCTGAGCGCAGTCATTAATGAGTCCGCGATATCCGCCCTCATAAAAATATCCGAGATCTCCGGCGTCCTTCACACTTGCTCCGTGTCCCCTGTGATCGTGGATTACGCAGAAGCAGCCGTTGTCTGCCAGGTAATGCATAAATTCGAGATAGCGCTCCTTGTACTCACACATGCCGTGAACGAGCTGCACAACACATTTTATCTCCCCTTCAGGCTCAACGGTAAGCACCGAAAGAGGAAGGTCATCTGTCTTCGAAATAATGTTAAATCTGTTTTCACCTCTCACAACAATCTCCTTTCCCCGCCGCGGCAAACAGCTCTGCGGCAGCGGATTCATAATCACTGATACGACGGGATTTCAAAATCTTTTTATATGCTTTTTTTGTTTCCGGACTTTCGGGAAAGATCCTGTGCATAAATGTCCAGATTTCCTTCAGCTTCGACAATGTCGCAAGCTCATCATTAAACTGAGAGTAATAATTTTCCCTGAATCTCTCCGTAAATTCCCCGGCCTCCTCATAGGTAAGCTTCCTTCCGCCGCAGATTTCCCTTATCAGCGCGGGATTTCCGACCATTCCTCTTCCCAACATAACAGAAGTGACTTTTGACGGGAATATTTCTCCTTCGGGAATATCCTCCCGGAAATTTTCCGAGATCCTTCCGGCCATGTCCCGGTAGCTCTTTACCGAGTCAATATCGCCGTTATACGACAGGTCGCAGGTGCTGTTTGATACCGCATAGATAAATTTGTCTATATGGACATTTCCCCCGTACATCTCCCTTTTTACTCTCGGATGTATGATAAGCTCGTGTATCGGATATTTATTATATACCTCCAGAACGCGGTAGAATTCATCCGGGTGCTCAAAGCCCAGCCTTGTCTTTATTGAGATGCGGCAATTTGTTCCTGAGAAGATCTCGTCAAGAAATCTGTCCATATCGTCCGGTTTTTTCAGAAATCCTGATCCCCTTCCCTTATTGCTCACAGTGTTTGAGGGGCAGCCGAAATTAAGATTCAGTTCTCTATATCCGAAATCCATAAGCTTTTTTTCCGTATTCAGATAATCGGCCGCATTCACCGTCATTATCTGCGGAACCAGATTAATTCCCGGATTGTTTACGGGATCTATCTCTCTTCTCTCCTTGGGAGTCATGCATTTTTTTGAATGCGGGACAATAAACGGTGTAAAATATTTATCAATATGCTCCCCGAACATTTCATGAACAAGGTTGCGGAATACCGGCATTGTGATTCCTTCAAGCGGTGCCAGATAAAACTTCATATCAAATCTCTCCGGATAAATCGTACGATACCTCTAAGGTATCTTTTCGTTTTTTATACTTCAATTTTAACACGTAAAAAAGGACTGTCAACGACAGTCCTCCTTGCTGCAAATCCATCTTCTGCTCTTACATGCTATGCTTTCTTATAATGCTTTCTCTCCATCAAGGATCAGTCATCAGATTTTATTTCTCCGGTCTTATAAATGAACCTGACACTTCCCCCAACGCCATCTGCCAGATCCGAGAATATCTTATATTCTTCTCCCGCCTGCTTTATGGCTTTGAGTCTTGAAATCAGACCCTTAATATCACCTCTGTAGAGATCCAATAGTTTATCGATTCCTTCCTCACTGTACTTCACCATGCCTTCGTGCAATTCCGCTGCGCCTTCCAAAAGCTCCTCCGAACCGTCATATATCTCATCCGCTCCTCCGGCAAGGGTCTGTGCCCCTTCTTTCAGCTTCATAAGACTTGCCGTATCAAATTTTGACTGCATGGTATTTTTTACCGACCTAAGCGCAGTAACCGCACCCTGTGCTCCCGCTTTTCCTGCCAGTGAGGCGGCAGAAGCCGCAATCTGAGCCTGATCTTCGGCAGCGGCCTCGGCAGCCGCCGCACTTACGGCCGTCTGATCGATTCCTGACAATATCTCATTCGGATCCGGATCCATATTCACTCCGGAAGCCTCGCTTAAAGCCTGCATTATTGCCTGATACTGTTCATCCGTGAGAACATGATAGCTCCTCTGCTCGATCGAATACGTCTCAACCTCCACCTCCGAGAGATCCTCCCTGTTTAGATATGTCTGAGTTCCGCCTGAGACGGCAATGTCAAATGTCTGGGTCTGACCGGCCTGTGCCATGACAGAAGCGATCGTTCCGATATCCTTTTTCACCGTTGACACCGGCTCCGCCAGTGCATTCTTTATTATTCCGGCTGTCTGAGAGGCCGCATTTGCCGCGCCTGCACTGACAGCATCGTTCATCATCTTATTGATGCCCGAGTTCAATTCATTTTGCGCCTCTTCTATCCCGTCTGCGGCCCCGGAATACTCATCTATCGAAGACTGGATCGCATTCGGAAGCGTACCGGTAAGTCCGTCAACCAGTGCCGAAACTCCCGCCGACAGCTCCTCGGTGCCACCCTTTGCCGTACCCATCGCTTCGGACAGGGTCTCGCTGCCATCCATGAGCTTTGAGGTTCCGTCCAGAAGCTCCTGCGTTCCGCTCTCTAAGTCATCAATATCCTTGTCCGTACCGGAAAGATCAATATTGTCAATGTCGATATCCTTCAGCAGATCGCTGAAAGCAAAAGTCATTGTCATTCCCAGCTCAAAATCCGTCACATCAGAGGTGACTTCAAAATAGTCCGGATACTCAATTTTTTCACCGCTGTCACTAAATACGGCGTCTCCTATCCCCAGGCTTTCCTCAAGACCGGGCATTCCGTATCCCACTGCTATCTGATACTTTCCCTCTGATATTACCTTACCGTTTGAAACTTCCACATTCGAGAATTTTTCCGGATCCAGGATCATTCCGCTCACCATCACAAAGGGAACATATACCTCGGTCTTTTCTCCGTCTTCTTCAACAGTGGTTTTAAGATGATTTTGATAATCAAAACGGATCTTTACCCTGCCGCTCTTTCCCGCAAGCTCGTCGGCAGTAATGCTTTTCCCGTCAAGCTCATAGGATATCTTTACATCCGCCGGAACCTCCTTTTGAGTAGTTCCCGAGTAATAAATATCATTCCCCCCGGCATTCCATTCAAGATCATTTCCGTTCTGAGTGAAAGTCTCATCTCCGTTTGTATTTTCCGGATCAATAAGATCCGTCCTGTCCTTTATTTTTTCTGAATTGCCGGAATTTATGAGGTGATCCGAAACCTCCACCTTCTGTGTATTTCCGTCGGCATCCATAATTACATATACTTTTTCATCCTTGTCCACGCCGCCCGGTGCAGATGTGTCTATCTGCTCTCCTGCGGCAGCCATAACGGTATTCTCAAGAACCGCCTCCTGCTTTTCCCTTTCTTCTATCTCCTGTGCCTCGGTTCTTTTTACGGAATATCCGGTGACGATCAACGAGGCTGCAGCCGCAGCGGATACTACTCCGGCAATGATTCGCTTATATCTCATAATTTTCTTCCTCCTCTTCAGATTTAATATTTCCCGCAATACATTTTTTCATTCCTATCGTTGACCTGCAGATAACCTTGTCGAACATTATCAATGACGCGGGCAGGAACAATACAACCACAAACATGCTCACTATCGCACCTCTTCCGAGCAGAATGCAGATGGAGGCTATCATATCGGCGGACGAGTATATTCCGACCCCCGCTGTCGCAGCGAACATGCCTGCCGCACTGGAAAATATCGATTGAACCGAAGTCTTCACGGCTATTTTCGCAGCCCCGGATCTGTCACTTCCGTTCATTCTTTCCAGCTTGTACCTGTTTGTCATCAATATCGCATAATCCACAGTTGCTCCCAGCTGTATCGTCCCCACGCAGACAGATGCGATGAAAGGCAGCGTCTGCCCGAAATAATATGACATTCCCATATTTATAAAAATTGCCAGCTCGATCACCGCAACAAGGATCACGGGAAGTGATATCGATTTCAATACAAACAGCAGAAGGATAAAGATTGCCGCTATGGAAACCGCACTTACGACCCGGAAATCATGGTCGCAGACCTTTATAAGATCCTTTGTGCATGCAGTTTCCCCTATGAGCATTCCCTCGGGATCATATTTCTTTATCACCGCATTCACTTTTTCGCACTGCTCATTTACCTCATCGGTGGCGATCTCGTAGCCCGAGGAATAGACGATCAGCTTTTTTTCATCGCTTTCCAAAATTTCCTTTGCTTCTTCCGGGATCATTTCCTCCGGAATAATATTTCCCGCAACACTGTCAAGACCCAGAACAAATTCTATTCCGTCAATGGATTTTATCTCATCTATCATCTGCCTTGCCTCTTTGGATGACATATCTTTGTCGGCAAGGATCATTGACATTGACGAGATATCGAAATCCTCCAGCGCTTTATTGGCCTTAACAGAGGGCATATCCTCGGGAAGCGAGGTGTCAAGCTTGTAATATACATTGTAATTGCTGTTTCCGTAGGCTGCCGGAATCCACAGAACAAGCATCAGGGCAAACAGTATTACCCGGTGCCGCGTAACAAAACCGGCAATCTTTGAAGTTCTTATCCTGAGCGGCCTGTGGGTCGTCTTTGCTATCAATTTATCGAAGCACAATAAAAATGCAGGCAAAATTGTCACGCATCCGATCACTCCGAGAATAACTCCCTTGGCCATAACCAGTCCCAGATCAAGTCCGAGCTTGAATGACATAAAGCAAAGCGCTGCAAAACCGGCAATAGTCGTCAGCGATGATCCCGTTATAGACGAAAACGTAGCGGAGACAGCCTCAGCCATTGCCTCCCCGCCGTCCGGAATCGATCTTTTCTTTTCCTTATAACTTGAATAAAGGAAAATAGAATAATCCATTGTGACTCCCAGCTGGAGCACGGCAACCAGCGCCATTGTCAGGAAGGATACCTCCCCCTTAAACACATTCGTGCCCAGATTGTAAAGAATGGACATTCCGATATTTAAAAGTATGATGAAGGGAACAACGAAAGAATCCAGAGTGATCCCCAAAACCAGGATCGCAAGTACTGCTGCGATCACAACATACCAGAACATCTCATCTGTGATAAGCTGCTGGGTATCGGCTACGATCCCGGACATTCCGGAAAGAAAACATCTCTCGCCCGCAATGCTTCTGATCCTTCCAACCGCTTCCAGTGTCTCATCCGAGGAAGTTGTGGAATCATAAAAAATAAACATCAGGCTCGACTCTTCGTCAGATGAATAAAAAACATCCTTTATTTTCTCCGGTATCACATCGATCGGAATGGAGGGATCAAACAATGAATCAAAACTCAGAACAGAGACCACATGATCAACCTCTTCGATCTGTTCCTTCATCTTAATGACATCCTTTTCCTTCATTCCGTTGCATACGAAAATAGAGTATGCACCCTTTCCGAATTCATCCAGAAGAATATCCTGCCCCTTCATCGTCTCAAGATCATCCGGGAGATACGATAGAATATCGTAATTTACCCGGGTATTGATGATCCCGAAGAATGACGGAATGAGAAGCAGCAGGCTTATGATCACTATCGGAATACGCAGCCTGACTACCCATTTCCCAAACTTTTTCATTTTTTCTCAACTCTCCTTCCTTTCAAAACGCAGATGCTCATATAATTATTTTTCAATAGTGTGTGTTATTTCACATATATATTTTTATTCTCTTATTTGACTTTTGCAACATATGTGTATTATACTTATATTGTGTAACAAATAAATGGACATTTATTTTGAAAAAACAGGATAAAGCAACATAACTCGTATTTTTTGAGGAATAAGCATCCGCATCCCGCAAAAAGTGTTTCTTTTACATCAAAAACATATGAAAATGCGAAGTGAAATCAGCCGCAGCGTAAAAATCAATCAGCGGCAACGCGAAAACGGAGGGAAAAATGGCCGAAAAAAGACCTGACAGGAGAGTGTTAAAAACAAAAAAAGCGATCAGAAACGCACTGGCATCTCTTCTCGCAGAAAAAAATATTAATGATATTACAATAAAGGATATTGCCGATACGGCAGATATCAACAGAAAAACCTTTTATAATTATTACAGCGGTGTTTATCAGGTGATCGACGAAATAGAAAACGAGATCGTCGGCGATTTTATGGTTCTGACCGATAACATGGACGTCGATGAATTATTTGCAAACCCATATATCCTCATGAAGCACCTCCATACGATAATCAATTCGAATCTGGAATTCTACTCACACCTTATGAGGATCGACAACAATCTCAGTCTGGTAAAAAAGATTGTCAGATTGCTGAAGGACGAATTTAAAGGTTCTGTGCGCACAAAGATCAATGTTCCAGAAGAACATCTGGACATTATTCTCGACTATGCCATTACCGGAGTAATTTCCGCCTATCAGAACTGGTTTAACTCCGACCGCAAGATGCCCCTTGAAGCCGTTTCCGAGGATGTTGCCCTTCTGACCCTGAACGGATTCAACGGCTTCAAAAACCAATACCGCAAATAATTTATTGCATCGGCCGCATCTGAATGGGGATAAAATTTTTTAATCCATCTCAGGTCTCTCATCCCCCATGAAATATACCGCAACGGTTCCCGGGCCCGAATGAGAGGCTATTATCGTTCCAATATCGAAAATGCGTACCTTTCCGGAAAGATTGGGGAATGCTTCCTCAACAGCATTTCTGAGAGCCACAGCATCATCATAGACATTCGAATGGCTGATGAAGCATTTGCCCGAATAGTCCCTGCCGCCTGCAGCATGCTTTTCCATCTCTTTTATCGTTTCCTTGATGGCAAGCTTTTTTCCCCTGGCCTTGCTGTACGCTTTAATATGGCCGGTTCTGTCCAGGCGCATGATCGGACAGATATTGAGAACAGTTGCCAATGCGGCGGTTGCTCCGGACATTCTTCCGCTGCGCTTGAAATATTTCAGATCCACGGTAAAAAACTGATGGTGCACATTCATGCAATTTGCCTCGACCCACTCGGCAATTTCATCCATGGATTTCCCTTCATCTCTCATGTCGGCGGCATAATCGACCAAAAGTCCGTATCCGCTCGATGAACAATACGAATCTATTACCTTTATCGTTCTTCCCGGAAACTCTTCCATCACAGTCTGGGCCGCGAGACGCGCATTTCTAACACTGGGAGTCATTCCCGAACCGAAATTTATATGCAGGATATCGCCCTTGGACGCAAGATCCCTGAAAAATTCCTCATATCGGTACTCATTGATCTGAGATGTCGAAGGCAGCTTACCCGCATCGATAAAGCCGTAAAATCTGTCCATTGCCTGCGGATCTCTTTGCATGTCATCATCATATTCGATTCCATCGACCTGGTAAGAATAAAAAAGAACAGGCATACCTCTTCCGGAAACATAACTGAAGGGCATATCGACTGTAGACTCGCAGGATAAAATAAAAGAATTTTCCATGATGAGCACCTCTAAATCATTTGAGAAAAGAATTTCTTACTCTTTGTTTACATTATTAAGATAATATTATCATAAAATGCTGGGTAAACAAGGGAATTTTTATGCAATTTGTGATATAATCTGCTCATTATTTTTTATATTATGGTAATAACATCAGCACAGCTGAGAACTTCTCGGAATAACCCGGCATTCGAAAGGAACCTAATATGAATTTAGAAGATTTAGCCGAAATAGTAAAAGCGATAAAGCTGCCCCAGCTCATTGTCAGTCTGGGGATAATTGTGGCTGCGATAATATTTCTGATATTATTCAACCGCTTCGTGAAACGCTATGTGAATACAAACAGCAAGTCCGATGATCCGAATAAAAAGACAATGGCCAACAGTATTCTGCTGTCGATCGGAAAAATGATATTTATCTGTCTTGTCATCATGATGGTGCTCGATGTGAACGGAATAAAAATCAGCACCCTTCTGGCAGGTCTCGGAATCGGAGCAGCAACTATTGCTCTGGCAACCCAAGATCTCCTTAAGGACCTGATTATGGGAAGCCGCATACTGAACGATAATTTCTACACCATAGGCGATGTAGTCTCGTACAACAATGATGAGTACCAGGTGATTTCATTCAATCTCAAAACGACTCAGATGAAAAGCATAGGAAACGGAAATATCCTTTCCGTCTGCAACCGGAATATCACTCAGATGGTGAAGGTATCCGACCAAATAAATATCGAGCTTCCGCTTCCCTACGATATTCCCTTGGAAGAAGCGGAAGATGTGCTGCAAAAAATCGCAGAGACGGCATCCGGTAATGAGCTGATAGACAGTTGCGAATTTGCCGGGATCCAGCGCTTTGATTCCGGCTCGATAGCGTACCTCTTTTTTGTTCACGCCTCTCCGTTAAACAAGGGGCCGGCAAAAAGAGCCTTCAATAAAACCGCTCAGAAACTGCTGGCGGAGGCAGGTATAGATATACCGTTTGACCAGCTGGATGTTCATATTGGTTAAAAAGGGGACAGGCACATGTCAATTTTGTGCCTGACCCCTTTTTATCATACTTCATCATCATTATCTTCAAAATCGTCAGCCAGCATATGCTCTCTCGAAGTCACCCTCTTCCTGACACGCTCCGCCTCGACCGCATCAGAGAGCAATTCCTTAACATTTCTGGAATCCCTGACATTTTTTATCAGAAGCACCGGTGTGGACCTGTCCACGGTATCACACTTGATCGTACCGACACCGAACAGCCGCTGGAACATACTCCTCTCCAGCGTCATGTCGATGATCCTGTACAATCTTATCTCCTCTTCTTTTTTTGAGAAGCATCCCGACTCTATCAGAAGCTTTTCTTTTGTGCAGGAATACTTGGTAAATGTCAGAGGAAGCGCAAAAAATGTCCACCTTTTTTTATCCGACCAAATTACATCCATCTGTAATATCCTCCGTTTTCTCCGAAATCACATAATTTAAAAGTTATATCAGAGAAAATCGGTACCCGCCACAATCCGACGACCTTCGCCTGTTTTATAAGAACGCCTTTCCGGATTTAAATGCATCCGCAACCTTCTCACCAATCACATTATATGCCATATTGAATGGATCAAAACACAAAGGACGAACCTTTTCCGGATCAACCTTTCCGTCTGTCATTGCACTTTCGTCCACGCTCACATTGATGATCTCACCAACTGTACGGCATGATTCAGGGTCGTAGCTTCGAAGCTTGCATTCCAGGCATACTGCCAGCTCATTGATGACCGGCGCATTTACACACGAACTCTTCGTTGTAGTGAATCCGATTTTTTCAAGCTTGTTTTCGACATCATTTCCCGATGCAAGTCCGAGATAATCACACTCTCCGGCATGAGACGCATCCGCCATACTCACGGTGAATGCTCCGGACTGAAGGAAATTCTTTACTGTCTTGTGTTCTGCACTGAGGCACATAGTGATCTCATTTGAATCACTGATTCCTCCCCACGCCGCATTCATAGCATCCGGATTTCCGTTTTCATCATATGTTGCAATAATAAGCACCGGCTGGGGATATGATAAAGGCTTTCCGCCCATATTTATTCTTGACATAAATTTATACACTCCTATCTTTCAGAAAATGCCGATAAATACGGCAAAATCATTGTTTTCAAATCTACTTTGGGGCAAAAGTATATCAGAATAAATCGGTCGAGTCTATATCTTTTTTCACAAATCATTGATTTCAGAACAAAGTTTAGTATAAATTTCTGCCAAAATCCCGTATTTCAGATCATTAATCTGTAAATTGCCTCAACATCCTTCTGTTCAAGATCTGTAAATCCCTTAAGGATTCCTGATGTGTTTCCGTTACCGTAGCAGCAGGTATGCGCAAGCTTTTCGATGTCCTCTTCCTTTGCACCAAGCTCCGCGAAATTGCGCGGCATACCGATGGAAGTCAAAAACGAGCTGAGGGCTTCGATACCCGCAAGTGCGGTCTTTCTAGGATCATCAAAATTCATTCTGCAGCCCCATACTCTTACCGCGATCTTTGCAAAGCGCATCACATCGTGATCCAGTGTATACTTAAATACCGCCGGCATGGTAACGGCAAGTCCCGCACCGTGAGCGCAGTCATAAAGCGCAGAGAGCTCATGCTCGATGTTATGGCTTGTCCAGTCCTGTGTCCGTCCTACGCCGCAGGAATTGTTGTGCGCCATCATTCCCGCCCACATAATATTTGCCCTCGACTGATAATCGGAGCTGTCGGCAACAGCCTTCGGTCCCTCTTCTATCATCGAAAGGATCAGAGCTTCGATCATTCTGTCGGTCACCTCAACATCCTTTGTATTGGTAAGGTACCTCTCATAGAGATGCGCAATGATATCGGTCACTCCGCAGGCCGTCTGAAACGGCGGAAGCGTCTGTGTGAGCGCAGGATTCAAAATAGAGAATTTCGGCCTGTAGCCCTCTCCGGTCGCCCCTCTCTTGATCATGCCGTCCTCCTTTGTGATAACGGAATCCGGTGATCCCTCAGAGCCTGCCGCAGAGATCGTGAGCACCGTTCCAACCGGGAGAGCCCTGTCAACGAGCTTTCCCTCATAGAAATCCCAGAAATCTCCGTCGTAGATTGCTCCTGCCGCGATTGCCTTTGCGGAATCTATTGTACTTCCGCCTCCCACAGCAAGGACAAAATCAACTCCTTCTCTCCTGCAAAGCTCAATTCCCTCATAAACCAGGCCGCTTCTCGGGTTCGGGCGGGCGCCGCCAAGCTCAATGAAGCCGATACCTTCCGCTTTCAGAGAAGCCTCCACCCTTCCGATAAGACCGGTCCTTACCGCGGAGCCGCCTCCGTAGTGAATAAGTACCCTGGTTCCACCGAACCGCTTTACCAGCTCTCCGGCTCTTTTTTCAGAATCTTTTCCAAACGCAAAATATGTCGGTGCAAAAAAATCAAAATTTTCCATTTCGGCATCTCCTTTGAGAAATTTTTATAATCTGGGTATTCCTTTTCCATGAATATGTGCTAATATACTACATAATTTTTATAAATACCGTTCACCTGATTATAATGATAATCGTGAATGTATGGTTTTTCAATCAAAAAGAGGCAATTTCTATGACAGAATTAAACAGCAGAATTATGACGGAATATCCCCTTGATTACAGTGACTATCAAAAGCCGTATTTCGATCTTGACGGCATTCCCATCAAAATTTATAGATTATCTCTCCCTGAAGAAAACTCTTCATCCTGTCGAAGTGAAAATCTCCAAATCATCTACATCAGCCACGGCAGAATGAATATTTGCATAAACAGCCTTACGTATCTCCTGACGGAAGGCGATATGTGCCTGATCAACTCCGGGGCATTTTTCTTCTTCAAACAAATGGAAAACGAGCCCTGCGATTTTTTCATCGCATGGGCAGATGAATCAGTCTTTTCCACCGATCCGATAATCCGTGGCAAGTATATACTTCCGCTTTTTCACTCGTTTAAACCAAACGTAGCGATAATTAACAAGTCAAATGCGTACTATGACAGGATCAAAAAAATTTTCAGACCTTTCGGCGAACTGTGCGTTAATAAACCCGGAGGCTATGATATACTGCTTGTCGGACTTCTGCACGAATTTCTCGGTCTGGTATTTATGGCCCTCGATTACAAGTTATTCCTGCCGGCATCAGACGAGAGCTCCGGGAGTGAAGAATTCTGCAAAATGCTTGAATACATAAACAAGAACTATTCGCACAAGATCCTTGTTGAAGATCTGGCATCGGAAGCGGGAATTTCAAGAAAGCAGTGCTACAATCTCTTTCACAAATTCACGGATCAGACTCCCGGAGATTTTATTAATTCGCACCGGCTTTCCATTGGCAAGTCAATGCTGAGACAGCCCAATATTCCCATTTCCGCGATTGCAACATCCTGCGGATTTTCGCACCAGAGCCATTTTACAAATCTGTTTAACCAGAAATACGGCACTACCCCGAAAAAATACAGGATGGCATTCCTGAAAAATGATCAGCGATATGCCGGGCAATATTAAATGACCCCCACATTGTAAATTACTGTCAAAACGGATGCGTCTTAATATACTCGTCCAGAAGCTCTGCCGCGCAGGCCACGAGTCTTTCACACGGACGCTCCGAATAATACTTCTTCGTCCTCTCCTCCGGAGTAGGATCATCATGCTTCTTTGAAAGCTTCAACAGATCTCTGCATACAAGAGATCTGTTTTTTTCTTCAAATGCCCTGCACAATTCCTGCACCCTTTCGTAATGCTCTTTTTTTTCGTTTTTTGCCTCTGGATCTTCATAGCCGTAAAGCAGACCCAGCACCATTGCCATCCCGCTGACCGCTCCGCAGACCTCTCTCATCCTTCCGATTCCCGCTCCGAACGAGCCGGAAAGCTTCAAAAGACTGCTCTTGTCCACTGGCAGGATATCGGAAAATGCCAGTACTACAGACTGGGCACAGTTGTATCCTTTCCCAAAATTGCGGCATGCCTTCTCGGTTCTGTCTTTCATATCAAACGCCGCCCTTTCATGATCTCTGATTTGACGCAAGGCTCCTCAGCTCCTCCATCAGTCTGATATCGGAGTTCTGAACCTTCATATTTCCGGTGACTGTCGTGCCGTCATTTTTTGTTATGGTTATTTCAATAATACTTCCCTCTTCCACCATGCGGTCCGACACGATTTTTGACAAAAAGGATGCAAATTTCGGATGAACTCTCTCAAATTCGGCTTTGGCTGCCATTAATTTCATAATAGATGCAGGATTTACCATATTATCACCTTTCAAATGTTAATTCTGTTTATTTCATCTGCTGTTTTCACAAGATATCTTATCACTTCAACAGGATATTTTCCCACCGCGGTCTCTCCGGTCACCATAAGACTTGATGCTCCGTCGAGCGCCGCATTATAAATATCGCTCACTTCCGCTCTCGTGGGAACGGGATTTTCAATCATGCTCTCCAGCATCTGAGTGACTACCATAAACGGCTTTTTGTATTCGCGGCACTTTTTCGAAATGGTTTTCTGGATGCGCGGCAGCTCCCACAGGGGAATGCTGTTCCCAAGATCTCCCCTTGCAATAACTATTTCATCCGCATATTCCGCAATGTCCGCAAGATTCCTTACACCGTCGGTATTTTCTATTTTCGCAAAAACCCTGAGATCCTGACAGCCGTATTTTTCCATGGCTTTTCTAAGGATCAGCAGATCCTCTCCCGACCGCACAAACGGCTGCATGATTCCGGTCACGCCGGCTTTTTTCGCATATTTCAGGTTTTCTTCATCATACGGAGACACCGGAGAAAGCCTGTTTTTCGAATAATTCTCCCCGGCATCTAATGAGACGGCGATGCTTTTGCCTCCCTCGATCATCCCTTCCCTGACAACCAAAAGCTCGGGAAAAAAGTATTCACCGGACTCATCCCATTCAAATCTGTTTTTTGCTTTTGCCCGTACCAATACTTTTCCGTCATTTATCAAAAAGCCGCATCCTTCCGAGCATGCCGGCAAAAGTATCGCCGGAAAAGGAATTCCTGAGAGGGTGCCTCCCCTCCGGCATCTGACCGGCGTATCCATCTTTCCGATTCTTTGCTCGGGTCCCTTCATATCTATAATGAGCCCGGCCTTAACTCCCGCTCTTGATGCCGCTCTGTGAAACATATCTGTGACAGCTTCGGATTCCTTAAGTGAAGAATGTGAAAGATTCAGTCTCATTCCCGTCATTCCGCATCCGAACATTTTCAACAGTATATTTTCGTCCGAACACGCGGGACCCAATGTTCCGTATATCTCCATAATTTAAGACCTTCTCACTCTCCCGTCAGGTGCACTGTGGTCATTTCATGATGCATTTCTTCAAGGATGACCCCAAAAAGATCCCCCGTCTTTATCTTAAGGCTGGATGTGTTGATGCAGGGATGACACCCCACATATTCACCTTCCAGCACATCCTCGTCAACCAGAAGCCTGACTTTGTTTTCGGTATCATTCATAAGTCCGAGGATACTGACCGATCCGGGGGTAATGTCCAGATACTTCTCCATCTCTTCCGCATTCGCAAAGCTGAGCCTTGCACATCCCACCTGGCCGGGAAGCTCTTTTGTCTTAAAAGGCTTGTCCCCCGGCATCATAAGAAGGTAATACTCTGTATGCTGTCTGTTTGTAAGAAACAGATTTTTACACACAAGTGCCTCAAGGACGGCATCGATTTCCAGGCAATCCTCCATAGTATTCGCATTTGCATCGGGATGATCGCATCTGTAATACTCAATTCCCAGCCTGTCCAGCAATTGGTAGCATCTTATTTCCTTATCAAGTCTGCCCTCCGTATTCAATGGGCTTCCTTTTTCCAATTTATAGCTCATCTGTTTCACCTTCATCATTGTTTTCAAGATATTTTCTGAGTTTATTTATCACATTTTTCTTATCCATGCTCCATTTCGGAGCGATAAGCAGCCTTTTGGGCCCGTCTCCGGTAATTCTGTGGATCACAATTGTCTCCGGAAGGATCTTAAGAATATCCTTCACTATCCGGAAATACTCACCCATGGTAAGAACTTCAAAAGTATTCTTGCGGTAATCCTCAGCCAGCCTTGTCCCCTCAAGCACATGAAGCAGCTGTATCTTAACCCCGCTTACTCCGATTTCCGAAATGTACCGGGCAGTCTCCAGGATCATTTTCCTTGTTTCACCCGGCAGCCCGATGATAATATGTACGATCACATCTATCCCGCATCCGTTAAGCTTTGAAACGGCCCTTGCGAAGCATTCCGTTTTATATCCCCGTCCCATTTTATCGGCAATATCGTCATGCATTGTCTGAAGTCCAAGCTCTATCCACACAGGTTTTATCTTCCGGACCTCCGCCAGAGCCTCCATGACATCATCGCCCAGACAGTCAGGCCTTGTGGCTATCGAGATAACCTCGACATCACTGACGAAGGCTGCCTCGATCCATCTGTTCTTCAATTCATCCACACTCTTTCCCTTTCCGGGATAAGTTCCGGTAAAGGACTGAAAGTAGGCAATAAATCCGCAGGGGTCGTTTTTGGGAAGCTTGTCCCGGATCCTGTACTTTGCCTTTTCTATCTGCTCGCTCACGGAAATATCCGGCGGAGGCGTGAATTCGCCGGAGCCTCCCGCACTACAGAAGGCACACCCTGAAGTGCCGCAGGTCCCGTCCCTGTTTGGGCAGGTTTTCCCCCCGGGAAGAGCGATCTTATAAAGCTTTTTCCCGAAGACCTCTCTGGCATACCGGTTCAATGTCCTGTATTCTGCCGGATCCTTCATTTTTTCACTCCGTTTCTCCGACAGATGTCAAAAAGGCAGCATCTGTCACAAAACGGCTGTGTTCTGGCTGTACACACCTCGCGTCCATGCATGACCAGGCGATGACAGAAATCATTTCCCTCCTCCGGAGGGATGATCTTCCA
Source organism: Lachnospiraceae bacterium (assembly GCA_050944395.1). Classification (GTDB taxonomy): domain Bacteria; phylum Bacillota; class Clostridia; order Lachnospirales; family Lachnospiraceae; genus Chordicoccus. The sequence continues at coordinate 11,900 of JBMNQZ010000018.1, read as the reverse complement.
AAGCTCCGTTTCGACCTTTTTCGGCTCTTTTATTCCATCCACAAGTCCGATCCTGTTGCAAAGCCTGATACAATGCGTATCTGTAACTATCGCAGGCTTTCCGAACACATCTCCCATGATGAGGTTTGCGCTCTTTCTTCCCACACCCGGCAGCTTGAGCAGACTGTCAAAATCCTCAGGTACTTTTCCGTCATATTCCTCAACCAGCATCTTCATGCATCCGTTGATGTCTCTTGCCTTGCTGTTTCCGAGACCGCAGGGCCTCACAATTTTTTCAATTTCCTCAGGCAACGCCTCTGCCAGTGCTTTCGGTGAAGGGAATTTTTCAAAAAGTCCCGGAACGACCTCGTTTACACGGGCATCGGTACACTGAGCCGCAAGGCGCACACTCACAAGCAGCTTCCATGCATCATCATAATCCAGGGTACATTCTGCGATCGGATATTCCTTTTTTAACCTCTCAATTACTTCTTTTGCTCTTTGCTTTTTTGTCATGTTTTTTCCCTAAATGATATTATAATGTGATAGAATTCACCTGATCGTCCAAAAATAACTTATGAGGAGCGCCATGAATCCTAATGAATCAAGAACAAATTCCCGTTTAAAAACTGCCGATCTTGCAGTTTGCGCAGTATTTATTGCTCTGATAACCGTCGGTGCAAAGCTTCAGATAACCATTCCCACGGGACTTTTCAGCATGCACTTCACACTTCAGTGGTTTTTTGTTATTCTTGCGGGACTGATACCGGGATTGCGCCTTGCCTTCTCTTCGGTAGGCGCTTACCTTCTTATCGGCCTCATCGGTCTGCCGGTCTTTGCCTCCGGCGGCGGGCTCCAGTATATTTCAAAGCCCACCTTCGGGTACCTGCTGGGATTTCTTGCTGCCGCCGCATTAATGGGATTTCTTTCCGACAGGACAGCGGTTCTCTCAAAGAAAAGCTCTGCTGTGATAAGCTGTGCCGGACTGGTCATCTATTATGCCCTCGGAATGCTGTATTTTTTTATCGCCGAAAAATATTTTTACCGTGTTCCTCTGGGCGGAGCCTCGGTATTCTTAACAACTACGCTTTTTTCCACATTTCCGGCGGATTTCATTCTTTGCCTCATTGCCTCCGGCATCGCCGGGAGACTTAAAAGAGAATACTTAAGACTTATCCCGAAGCATTAAGTAATCATACACCATATCCGCAAGGATCCGTCCATCCGGAAATTCCGACTGGAAGATATTTTTGACTCCCGCTTCCTTAAGCAACGCAGTTGTGGAACTTCCTATAGAAAATGCCGTGCCGTGTTTTTTCCATTGCTCCGTCTCATTTTTCTCAAACATTCCCATAAAACGAGCGGCGCCTGAGGCACAGGTAAATACGCCTATCGCATCCTCCCTTATATGCATTTCCGAAATTTTTCCCCGCCCCGGTCTCAGCTCATCCTTTAGTGTGAGATCGGTATTTCTGTATGCGGTTATTTTTGAAAATCTGCAGATATTTTTCAGTTCATCGATACAGCTTGCATTTTCTCCCGAAAAATAGAAAGCTTTGTCATTTTCCGAAAGTTCATTTTTTAATATCTCAAACAGGGCTTCCGCATTCCCTTTTTCCGGCTCAATATCGACATTTAATCCGATCCTTTCAAGCGACTCAGACGTTCTTTTTCCGACAGAAGCTATTTTGCAACTTCCTGCCAGCTCCGCGGGATCCATTTTCATTTTTTTCGAATACTTCGAAAATGACTCCGCACCATTTCTGCCTGTAAATATCAGGCAATCGGCATTTCTTATCTCCTCCGGGTCGATCGATATATCGCAAAGATCGATTCTTCCCACCGCCGGCTCCAGTGTAATTATTCCCCTCCGGGCAAGCCTTCCGGCTGTGATCCTGTTGTCTCCGGTTCTCGGGACCCATACCTCCCTTGACAGGTGGCTTGTATTTTCCGATTCCTGAATGTTTCCGAGCATCTGATTTAAGGAAGCGACTCTGCCTGCGACTAGGACAGCCGGAGCATTGAGCCCCGCTGCCGTTGATTTTTCAAAAATATCGGAAAGCGTTCCTACCGCCGTTCTCTGTCCCGGCATACAGGCTTCCGAGATCACCGCCGCGGGACATTCCGGATCGGCTCCGTTTTCAATAAGCCTTTCCGCTATCTCTTTAATCTTTGAAAATCCCATGAGAAATACGAGAGTATTACCCGATGACGCCATTTGTTTAAAATCAAGCGCTGCAAATTCACCGTTTCTGTTGTGAGCGGTAACTACTTCAAACCCGCCTGCCATTCCCCGGTGCGTTACCGGTATTCCCGCAGATGCCGGCGCCGCAATGCATGAGCTGACTCCCGGCACATATTCATACGACACGGAATGGGCCGTAAGATAGAGCGCCTCCTCCCCGCCGCGGCCGAATACAAAGGGATCTCCTCCTTTGAGCCTGACAACATTGTCATATTCCATTGCTTTTGATACCAGCAGAGCATTTATCTCATCCTGATGCATGGTATGATTATGATTTTCTTTTCCTACATATATCATTTCGCACCCGGATCGGGCATTTCCCAGAAGAACGGGGGATACCAGCCGGTCATAAACTATACAATCGGCATTTTTTATTGCATCCATGCCCTTTACGGTGATAAGCGACGGGTCTCCGGGGCCCGCACCCACTATGTGAACCAGTCCTGCCATTTCCTTCCTTATGGCAAGCTCCGCGTTTTTCGCAGTTTCCCCGGGAGTCGCACCATTGACAGTTACCTTTGCGATACGGCTTCCGTCCTCCCGGCCGAACATCGCAGTCATCGAGAAGCTCCCGTCATCATTCCGGCTGCAGCAGGCGCCCACAGGCATTCTGCAGCCTCCGCCCATGCGGATCAGAAAATTCCTTTCAGCTTCGATCTCAAGATCCGATTCTTCGTCCGAAAGCAAGTCCAGCATGCTTATTACATCCCGGCGTTCCCTGCACACTTCTATGGCAAGGGCACCCTGGGCGGGAGCGGGGACGACCTCATCAATGCTCATGTACTGTGTGATCATATTCTCCAGGCCGAGCCTCCTGAACCCGGCAGATGCCAGGATCAATCCGTCAAGCTTGAGCTCGTGCATTTTTCTTATGCGGGTTTCGATATTACCCCTGATATCCACGATCCTCAGGTCGGGGCGAAGCATTTTCAGCATATACGCCCTTCTTTTGCTCCCAGTTCCTATAACCGCATTTTCCGGGAGCTCCTCCAGAGATTTTTTTTTACGCAAAATAAGAACATCCCTGGGATCCTCCCTCTTCCATACTTTTGTAAAGTACAGCCCCTCAGGAATCTCTCCCGGCATGTCCTTCATGCTGTGAACTGCGATATCGATCTTTTTGTCCAGAAGCATTTCTTCTATTTCCCGCACAAAAAGCCCTTTTACGCCGATGCTCGACAACGGCTTGTTCTGAATTTTATCTCCCGAAGTCCTGATAACGACTATCTCGAATTCATCTCCGGGATTTTCTTTCTCCAGGCGCTTTCTAATCAGCTCTGTCTGTGCCAGAGCAAGCTTGGAGCCTCTGCTTCCAATCCTGTATTTCATATCATGCCACGTTCCTAATCCATTGCTCCCAAAAGGGAGAGCTATCATCAGTCACGATACTTCTTCATCATTTCCAGTAAGTTACTTTCTTCGGGAAGCTTTTCATTTTCAAGACAATCCTCTATTACTTCCCTGTAAAAGGCCTTTCTTTTCTTCAAATCACTGATGTCGTGGGCGGCATCCTTTCTGAGCCTTCCCAACAGATCGTTGATATCCCCAAGAAAGTCATTCATGAATAAATCCGACTTTTCCGCCATGTACTGTGCAAGCACCGGACTTTTGCCGCCTCCCGAAAAGGCTGCCACTGCATCCCCGCATTTTCTGTACGCCGGAAAAATAAAATCACAGTAATCTGTCTGGTCCACGCAATTGACCGGTATCTTCCGGCTGCGGCACATTTCGGCAATTTGCCTGTTGAGGTTCATGTCATCCGTTGCGGCGACCGCAAGGAATATTCCGTCAAGGTCAGATTCCTCGAAAGCTTTCTCCTTCATCAGGGCATCGACCGTCCCGCTGAACATCTCGGCAACCGCAATTACCGAGGCGCCAAAAGAAAGCAGAGTGTTCGCCTTGCGAATTGCAGTTTGACCTCCGCCTACAACCAGACATTTCTTATTATTCAGATTAACAAAAAACGGAAAATACGCCATATGTTTTGTACAAACGGTGCCAGGCACAAACAGTGTTTGTGCCTGGCACCGTTTGTGCTTGTGCTTGTCCCCTTTTTTACAGAACTTCTACTATTGCCTCTATCTCAACCGGAGCGTTCAACGGCAGCGCGGCAACACCCACCACTGTTCTCGCATGCCTGCCCTTTTCGCCGAACACATCAAACAGGAGCTGTGAAGCTGCATTCACCACCAGATGCTGCCTGTCAAATGAAGGCGCACTGTTCACAAACCCCTGAATCTTCACGATATTCTTCACCTGATCGAGATCTCCGAGCTCACTTTTCAGAGCCGCGATAATATTCACCGCACATATGCGGGCACTCTCCGAAGCCTGCTCCTCGGTAACACTCTCACCCACTCTTCCGGGATTAACTATCTCGCCGTCCACCGCCGGAATCTGCCCCGAAACAAAAATAATGTTCCCGGTCTTCTTTACCGGAATATACATTGCCTTTGGCGGTGATGAGTCAGGAAGTTCTATCCCAAGTTCCTCTATTCTTTTTTCTGTTTCCATATATTCCTCCGTTATTTAACGCTGTCCGCGGCCTGTCTTACGGCCTTTGCAAGCTGATCCGCGCAGGATGTTGTCTTCATTCCGCAGGTATTTCCCAAAAGCTTTGCCTCGATCTCATCGGGTGACATTCCCTCCACAAGGATGGATATCGCCTTCAAATTTCCGTTGCAGCCTCCGATAAATTCGATGTTTCTGACTTTGTCTCCGTCAAGATCAAAATTGATCACCTGAGCACAGGTGCCTTTTGTTCTGTATGAAAAATGTTCCATGTTATTTCTCCGATCCACACTTTTTTCGCTGATAACAAATATAAAAATACACTTCGTATACTATCACAGCAGCCTGTATATTTTCAACAATACGCATTTGCCAATGCAATCACAATTCCCGATAATACTGCAGCCATGATCATCAATATCGCGCTCAAAAGCCATCTTCCCCCGCTGTTAAATCCGTAAAAATCATGCCAGTAGGCATTTTTATCGCTGACAAATACCGCCTTTTTATAATACACCGCTCCGTACAAAAGCACGGGAAATGTACTGAAAAGAACTTTCCACGCATTAAAAGCTATTCCTTTTTCGCAGAACACAAACGAGACGATAACCGCTGCGGGTCCCAGAAGATGGGTATATATCCCGCGTCCTTCATAAAAAGCTCTGTATCCTCCCTGCGTCGGTCCCAGAAAGATCAGCACCGTCAGAAATGTAATAAGAACCGCCGATGCCGCCGAATATTTCAGCAGGAGTATCCACTCCGGAATATGTGCTCCTGTGCAAATGTATCTTATCTCAAAAACCGCCATTGCCGCCGAAACCGATGCCGCATATACATTGGAATCGGTAGTGAAATAGCGAAATGTATTCCTGTAATCCCTCTGCCTTTTTTCCCTTTTCAGGCGAACGGCTCTGAAGAGCATAATGGCCGCCATTGATACGGCCGCAAAAATATTTAATATCAGCGCAATAATGATCCTGCCCATTATCCAGATTACTTTCTGCCGAATAACTTGAATTTATTATCCGCAGAAGCCTCATTTTCAACACCGGTCACTTTGAAGCCCGCACCCTCTACCGCTTCGGTAAGCTTCTTTTCATCCGGTTGCTCCGTCATCATTACGACTGCCGTTCCGTCATCGTGCGATGCCGTTACGTCCGCATCCGGATATTCCTTAAGAATAGCTTCCTTAACGTGAGCCTCACACATGCAGCACATCATTCCCGAAATTGTCAAAACTGTTTTATTCATAAATAATACCTCCCTTTCAATCATCATAAAGATTGAATAATATACATTATAATGTTTACACAACTATAATGTTCGCACAAAACACTATCTTACACCTTTATTTCCGCATCCGGCTGAATCCGGTTATTTGTCCCGGAATTCTGCGCAGGATCTCTCAGCTTGAAAAAATTCAGCCTCAGTGCATTGGACACGACACAAAATGACGAGAGCGACATTGCCGCCGCACCGAACATCGGATTAAGTTTCAATCCTAAAAGCGGTATCCAGACTCCGGCAGCCAGCGGAATCCCTATGGTGTTATAAATAAATGCCCAAAACAGGTTTTCCTTTATATTTCTCAGAGTTGCCCGGCTCAGTCTTATCGCCGCAGGCACATCCGAAAGCCTGCTCTTCATCAGAACAACATCGGCTGCATCTATCGCAATATCGGATCCTGCGCCTATTGCAATTCCGGTGTCCGCGCATGTGAGCGCCGGAGCATCATTGATACCGTCTCCGACCATTGCAACCTTTCCGCATTTCTTCAGATCACGGATGACAGCCTCCTTCCCATCAGGAAGCACACCCGCAATGACCTCGTCAACTCCGGCCTGCGCCCCGATGGCTTTCGCCGTCTTTTCGTTGTCGCCCGTCAGCATAATAACCTTTATTCCCATTTTCTTCATCGTTCTTATGGCGTCAGGGCTGTCTTCTTTTATTATGTCCGCAACGGCAATAATGCCCACCAGACTCCCATCCATTGAAAAGCACAGAGGCGTTTTTCCATCTTCCGCCAAAAGCTCTGCTTTTTCCCGCATCTCAGGTGATATTTCCGAGTGTTTTCCCACAAAGCTGAGACTTCCTCCGAGAAGTTTACTTCCCATAAAAGCAGCCTCAAGTCCGTTTCCCGGGAGAGCACGAAAATCGTGGACATCGGCAAGCTCCGACCCCATCTCCTGCGCCCCTGTAATTATCGCCTTTGCCAAAGGATGCTCACTTTTTGCCTCGAGAGCGTACGCCAGCTCCATCACCTGCTCTTCGTCAAACCCTTCGGCAGGGATAATATCGGTCACCTGAGGTTCTCCCCGGGTAATGGTTCCGGTCTTGTCCAGAACAACTATTCCGACCTTTCCGGTCTCTTCTAAAGATACAGCGGTTTTGAAGAGAATTCCGTTTTTTGCTCCGACACCGCTTCCGACCATGATAGCTACCGGAGTGGCAAGTCCCAGAGCGCACGGGCAAGAAATTACCAGCACGGAAATGCTCCTTGCCAGCGCAAAACCGAATTCCGCCCCGCAAAGAAGCCAGACGATCAGAGTAACTAAAGCAATTCCGATCACCGCCGGCACAAATACACCGGATACTTTATCGGCAATCTTTGCTATAGGTGCTTTCGTGGAAGATGCATCTCTCACCATCTTTATTATCTGCGACAGAGTTGTATCTTCTCCGACTCTTGTCGCTTCGCATCTTATATATCCGGATTGATTGATAGTGGCGGCAGAAACCATATCACCCGTAAGCTTGTCCACCGGTATGCTCTCTCCGGTGAGGGCAGATTCGTCCACCGCTGTCATTCCCTCTGTAATCACTCCGTCAACCGGAATTCGCTCTCCCGGTCTTACGACAAATATATCTCCCTTTCCTACCTTTTCCGCAGGAACGGTCACCTCCTCTATATCATCCGATGCCCTCTCATTTCCTAACGACAGATCATCCTGATATCCGCTCCTTACCGGAGTGCCGTCGGAATATCTTAAAACCACGGCTTTTTTCGACGCCAGACTCATCAGTCCCTTCAGGGCATCCGTAGTTCTTCCTTTTGAGCGGGCTTCCAGCATTTTCCCCACGGTAATAAGTGTAAGTATCATGGCTGCCGACTCAAAATAGAATTCATTCATGAAGCTCATCACCGCTTCATCATTGCCCTTAATTACGGCATCGGTCATCAAAAAAAGCACGATCGTACTCCACACAAAAGACGCCATACTTCCCATCGCAACCAATGTATCCATATTCGGCGCTCTTTTCGCAAGTCCCTTGAAGCCGTTTATAAAGAATTTCTGATTGATCACCATGACAATGCCGGACAGAAGAAGCTGGATAAGCCCCATGGCAACATGATTGCCCTCAAACCACCCCGGCAGAGGAAGTCCCAGCATCATATGTCCCATAGAAAAGTACATAAGTACGATCAGAAACCCTATCGAAGCGGCAAGCCTCCTCTTTAATACCGGTGTTTCTCTATCCTTAAGCTCATCCTCGCCCGGAGAGTTCTTCGGGGATCCGTTTTCATTTCCGGAATCGCCGCCTGATCTGAGTGCGGCACCGTATCCGGCTTTTGAGACCGCAGCTATTATCTCTTCCGGAGATGCGCTTCCCTCAACGGCCATAGAATTCGTAAGAAGGCTCACCGAACATTCGGTGACTCCCGGAACCTCATTTACCGCTTTTTCAACACGCGCCGAGCAAGCCGCGCAGCTCATTCCGGTCACATTAAAATATTTCATATTCCTACCTGATAATACCTTTTATTTCAATTATTTCATCAATTTCTGAAGTGTGTAGACCAGATCGTCGATCACTTCATCCTTGCCCGCTCTGATATCATCAGCCACGCAGGTTCTGATATGATTGGCAAGTAATTCCCTGTCAAAAGCATTGATCGCCGCCTTTATTGCGGTTGACTGTATGAGAATATCGGTGCAATACGCGTCCTTTTCGATCATCCCCTTGAGCCCTCTGACCTGACCTTCTATCCTGTTAAGCCTGTTTATCAACAGCCTGTATTCCTTTGGTGAACGTTCTTTTTTTCTGTCACTGCAGCAACTTGTCTTCTCCATGATTTTCCCTTTAATCTTCTCTGTTTTCTCTTAATCGGAACAACTCCGCATAATAATGTAAAAATAATAAGCCCTGTCATTACATTATACCCCCACAGGGTATCTGTCAAGCAAAAAAATACACCTGCTTATCAATGTATCTCATTAAGAAAGTCCTGAAGGAATGGCATATAAGTAATATTTATATCATGGGAAAATGCCGGGCACGTTCCCATGATATGAAAATTTTCACGCCATAAAGATGTCTTCCAGCATTGACGTGCCCGAAGCAGTCTTGAATATCTTGTCATGATACATCCTAATATCTTCGTCGGAATACCCCCATTCATCCGCATTTACAAGATAATCCGCCTCAATAAGGATCTGGTAATCAATTCCGTCAATCTGTTCCGGAGAATGGTGATGCCCTACAAGATATGCCAGACGCTCTACAGCATCCTCACTAAGTCCGGTATCCGCAAGAAATTCAACGGTAATGGCAGGACCTTCTTTTTCCTGAAGACTTCCGCAGTCGTCGCCGTATTTTTCTCTGCAGAAAGGAATGGAAAGATCATGGACGATAGCAGCAACTTCCGTCAGGAACTGAGTGTCCTCATCCAGGCCTTCAAGCTCCCCAATAGTCTTTGCATAGCCCCATACCTTCATCGTATGGCTTACAGAGGGCTTATTACCCTTGTAAAAATTGATCATTTTCCTTGTGAGTTCCGCAATCGTCATAGCAACCTCCGTTTATTCCGGTCCATGAATTATCATTACACCGTTTTTTTATTTATTAATAATGTATTTGATCTCCGCGAGGGCTTCTTCCAGCCCTTCGGTATCTATTTTCGAATAATTCAGAATAAACCTGTGATCCGGCATCTTTTGCCGAGATTCCGTAATATTCAACTCTCCGCATCCGGCAACCGGCAGCCTCCCGGCCGCAAAATCCGTGACAGCCTGGATCCTGATTCCCTTTGCCGAGAGCATTTCCTTGATGCTCCTTTCGCTGATATCCGTATTCAGCTCCATCAGGAAATGAAGGCCCGAATCATTCTCTATTATCCTGCATTCAGACTCGTCAAAGACACCGGAGATCACCTCCAGCACCTGTTTTCTTTTTCGGCTGTAATACAGACGCATACGATTTATATGTTTTTCAAAATAACCCCTTTTAATGAATTCCGCAAGGGTGTATTGGTCAAGATTTGACACGGTACACGCATAGAACGAGAGCCTTTGGTAATACTCATTTGCCAGCTTCTCGGGCAGCACCATATAGCTGATTCTTATCGTTGACGAAAGTGACTTTGAAAAAGTATTCATATAGACCACCTTGCCGCAGGAATCCATGCTCATAAGGGGTGGAACCGGCTTTCCGTTGAGCCTGAACTCACTGTCGTAATCGTCCTCGAGAATAAATCTTTCCTCCCTTTCGTTTGCCCAGCCGAGAAGCTCCATCCTTCGCTTTGCCGGCATTGTTATACCGGTCGGAAAATGGTGAGTCGGGCTAATGTGCACGATATCCGCCCCTGTTTTCATGAGCGAATCCACATTCAGCCCGCAATCATCCAGATCCGCAAATACGGTCTTTACCCCGTTATTTATATATATCTTACCGGTCTTCAAATACCCCGGATTTTCCACGCAGTAGACCTTTTCCCGCCCCAGAAGCTGGATCAATAATCCGTAAAGGTACTCGGTTCCCGCACCCACGATGATCTGGTCCGGATCCACATGCATTCCACGAAAAGACGCCAGATGACTGGATATCGCTTCGCGAATTTCCCAAACACCGCCGCAAGGAGAGGTTTCAAGAAGCTCATGCTTCTTTGACGACATAATCTCCCTCATTATTTTTGCCCAGGTTGCAAAAGGAAATGTGTCGGGAGCAGCTTTGTTCGAAGAAAAATTGAATTTTTCCTTTCCCTTATGCTCCGGAATTATAATCCCGGCCTTCTTTTCCCCCGAATATTTGAACCCTTCTCCCAAATCGCCGGGAAAAAAAGCTGATTCCGCAGGAAAATTTCCCAGATCGGCAACATAATATCCTTTCTTCGGAACTGAGTACATATAGCCTTCGCTGATAAGCCTGTCATATGCATTCTCTATCGTTATTGAGCTGACTCCGAGATTTTCTGCAAGCATCCTCTTTGACGGCATTTTTTCGTTTGCCGTAAGTCTCCCCCTGAGAATATCTTCCCTGATAAAATCGTACAGTGCTTTGTATAACGGCCCATTAACCGATGAAAAATCATATGTGAGCATATCGTTTCCTTCCTGATTCTTATGGCTGCTTTTAATCTGGCATTTATTTTTTATTTGTTTTGGGTATTTTTATATTATCAGTTTGGGAATAATATTACAACAATTCATTCTTAAGAATAGAAATGAGATAAAAACAGACACTTAACATTCGCGAAAAAATATTAAAGTAAGGAGACGGTAAAAAATGATTAATTCAAAGACACAAAGACTCGTATTTGCTGCACTGTTTGCAGCGCTGACATTCGTAGGAACCATGATCATCCGTATACCCACTCCGGGAACAAGCGGATATATACATTTAGGTGATACATTTGTAGTACTTTCGGGGATAATCCTCGGGCCGGTCTATGGCGCGCTTGCAGCCGGAATCGGATCCGCTCTTGCCGATCTGATCGGAGGATATTTCCTTTATATACCGGCAACATTTATCATCAAAGCGCTCATCGCGCTCGGCGTTGCCCTAATCTACCACAAGTTCACTCCTTCGAAGCTGGCTCCGACCGTAAAATGCATAATATGCGGAATCTACTCCACCCTTTTCGTTGCGATCGGATATTTTATTTTCGAAGTATTTATTTACGGCGCAGGTGCTCTTGCCAGCGTGCCCGCGAATCTGATCCAGGGTGTATCGGGGCTTATATTCTCGACCATCCTTCTCCCCCTTCTTCTCAGGGTCAGAAAGACGGCTTAGTAAAAAAAACAAAAGGTGCCAGGCACAAAATGTACTGAACCGACCCCCAAAAGTTAGACCAAAAATCTAACGATTGGGAGGTCGGTGTTTTTATGCCAAAATATAGTTTTGAATTTAAGAAAAAAGTAGTGGAAGCATATTTAAGAGGTGAAGG
>JBMNQZ010000017.1:0-32396 GCA_050944395.1 Lachnospiraceae bacterium | reverse complement strand
GATAAAAGAATGCCTGCGAATCCAAACAGTATCGATGGAAGCAGGGGGATTGTTTTTGTTCGGATATCAAAAAAAGAATTAATTATGAGGTATATTAAAGCAGCTGCTTCTTTCATTGTTATTCTCGTGATAATGCCGCGTCTCTGGCGGCGCATCTTTCACATTCAGGCAGGCCGGAGACACTGTTTTTGTCCGTTATATAGACATCGCGCTTAAGACCGGTGTGGTCGGCAGAGGGATAATATCTGTCACCTTTTGAAGTTATGTAAACTGTTCCGCTGTATCCTGCGGGAAAGCCCTCGCATGGCTTGTATCTTTCGCCGTATTCATTCCTGAGAGATGAAACGGTTTGTGAGGAAACGGCGGTGACAGAAAGGTCGAGATGCGTGCAGTCGCTGTGAGTATGATAGACACTTTTGTTGTTTGTGACGAAAACTGCCTGACCTGAATCTGCGCCTGAGGATGAATATCGCTCCAGAAGTCCGTCATTGCCTGTCCAGGTATGAACTCTGGCACGGGTCGAAAGATATAATCTGTATCCCGGGATGACAGTATACGGAAATTCAAATCTTAAAGGGATGTTGATATCTGTCCAGGAACCTGCGCCATCAGTTACAAATCCGGCTGTCATGGCCGCTTTTCTTGCTTTGTTGGACAGCTCGATGTTTTTGCTTGTCTGCGTCGAAATTGCATCCATAATAAACATGACAGTGAACATGGCGATCATAAAAAACGGAAGAACCAAAGCACATTCCACGGTCATAGATCCGTTTAAGGCAGCTGTTTTGCCGCCCGGTGCCGGGTTGTTCGAAGGCGTGGCGCATTGAACTGCCCTTCCATGACATATTTTTGATGGAAATTGTTTTCCCGGAAGAGAGTTTTTGGGGTGAGGAGATAAGGACCGTTTTTTTGTTATTTTTCTGATAGTAAATATTTTCATGTCATAAAGGGCATTTCAATGCACCATGCCTCAGGTGTTTTCACGGTATGAATAGCGCCGGTTCGCGGTGAATGTGATAAGATCTTCGGATTTAACCGAGAAATCGATTTCGAGAGTGTCGATGCAGTTATCAAGCCTGAAGGATGTCCTTTTATGGCCGTTTTGAATTGTATCTTCAACAACCTTAAGGAGTGCATCCTGTGTTTTTATGCGGTCTTTCTGAAGCAGCAGAGCACAGAGATAGTCACTGTATTTCATGCCTTTGCCGCAGGGCTTTTCAAAGGATGAAGAACCGTTCAAAAGCTCAGGGATCTTTTCGAGGGATACCTGCCAGTTTTCCGCCGATTTTAGTATTGCAGCGCTGTTGCCCTTGAGTAAGGATCTCATATCCACAAGACTTTCGCACCATGCCCATCCTGCGGTCAGCAAAACGGTGAGGACCTCCTGCAGCTCCGGGATCATGAGGGCGGCGGATATTGCTGTCGAGACAGCTGCGACTTCGCTTTTCAGTGCAGGACTGGTATTTATGGCAAGCGCATTTATTCCCATGCGGATTAAAAAAATTCTTTTTATAACAGCATCCAGATTTTCCCTGTCACTGTTTTTCCCGACGATGATGTATTCTGTCTGATATTTGATTTTTGAATTCTGTTTTGGACTAAGGAAGCTGCCGCAATGTGTCTGTATGTATTCGGAGAGCAGCAGGCGGCTTCCTGCGCCGGAAAGGTCTTCTGTAAGCTTAGTGACGCCTGCACCGGTGTTCCGGGATCCGGATGAAAAAAATGAAGATGCGGAAAAAACGCTTCCTGAGATAAGGGCAGGATTCGGAACGCAAAGCTCGGTAAGAGATCTTCCTTTAAGAGATATAACTGATGGAATGATTTTGAAATAGCTGTCGGGAACTGCCGATGGTGTACCATCATTCTGTATGGGTTCGGTGCTTAGGGAATCGTTTTTTTCGGCGCTTTCCGCGGCTTTTTCTTCCGCGGCTTTTGAGACGGATTCGTATGCGGTGTTAAAATCGAGCTCGTTCTGCTTCTCACCCTCGGCTTCGTAGGAAGGAAGACTAAGGAAATTGTTATCCTCCGGACCCATCAATGAAGCGGCACCCCGGAGCATAACGGTATTTTTCATATACTGCACCGCCTGTTCGCAGAATATGTCTCCGTTGTGCCCGGAGGCTGTGGTATATGCCTTTATTGAAGTTTTTTCATCCGTTAGCTTCAGGAGAGTTTTTCCCGGAGAAACAATGCTTCCTTTATCAGGGTTCAGTATGTATGAAGCGGTGTCTGTGATAAAATCTGCAAGTCCGGAGGGATTAAAACCGGATGAACCGAGTCCGGCATCCAAAAAGAACACATCATATTCGTCCAGCAGATCCTTATCATACAGAGCAAAAAGGGAAAACAGAGCCTGATCGGCACTGTTGACCGCCTGAGCGCGTCCTGCCTGTATTTTTACGGACAGGATATTTGCGGATATAAAGGCTATTATTACAGTCAGCAATAAACTGATAAATATTGTTATACTTCCTTTTGGTTTCAAGGTGCCGCCTCCCGGATGATCAAACAGAATTGCTTTGAGATTCCACTTTGGAAAGAATGTTTTTAACAACAGATGTGAGCTGTTTTTTGAACAGCAGTACAAGAGCAATAAGTACGAGGAGTACAAGGATTATCTCAACCACTCCCACACCGTCTTCTTCAAGAATGAATTCCCGGAAAGAATGCATGATCTCACCTCCTTTATCTCATTGATATAAATGCCGGAATAATAAGTATCATGAGTATTAATCCCAACATGATGATCATTGGAAACAGAAGCTTTGTGCCGGCCTCCTCGCCCAGGATCCTTGCCTTTTTCTTTCGCTCCTCGAAGGCGTCGGAGGCTTCCCGCTCCAGAATATCAATTAGCTCACGGCTTCCCCGCATCAGATTCTGGAGGAGAAGGGTTGAAAGTGTTTTGTACTTCGAAACGCTGCATCGGCGTCCCATATTGCGGTAGGCGTCGTATTCGGATATGCCCAGATTCATCTCATTGTACACTGCAAGGATCTCCTCAAAACCCCATCTGGTTTCGTTCCCCTTTTTAAGAGAATCTCTGTAATCCAGAGCAATTTTTGTTATCGCCCCTCTCATGCTCATTCCCGCATTCAGGAACAGCACCAGCTTATTTACGATATTGGGATAGTCGAGAAGCATGATATCCGAGCGGCATTTTCTCTCGCGCTTTATTTTTTGTTTGCACAAGAGGATAACAAGAAATGCAAATGTTATTCCGTAAAATAATATAATGATCCAGGTGCGGCTCTTTTTATCTGACCAGCTTATAGTCTTTCCGTTGACTGTGTCGGGAAGCAGGAGCTTTTCGTCGAAGGGATTGTCCGATTCATGAAGGGCATCCATTATTGCGGTCACCGTCGTATCTTCTTCGGAATTTTCTTTAGGAAAAACGGTGAGATCGTAGCTTTGAGTGCGGGATGCATCCTGAAGGGTCAGCAGCGCCTCGGCGGATACCTTTGCTCCGTTTTCGGGAATGTCCCCGCCAAGGGTTCCGTCCCAGTCCAGAAGCTTATAATCATCGGTACTCCAGGAAACCTGCACGTCGGTGCCCGGCACGGATGTGATGAGGGATAGGTCGTTCGAAATGTGGTCGGGATCGATACCATCAAAGACTGTCTCCGTAAGTCTGACTGCGGCAAGGCTCAGATTTTCTTTGAGCTCGTCGTCGGTATATTTTCTCGATTCGACATCAATTTCCATATTGTGAGCTTCGCCGTCCACAACAGCCTCGAGAGATGCGACATAATCTTCCTCACCGTATGATCCCCGGACGATATAGCCCTGTCCGGCGGTACTTTGGCTGTATGCAAGATAAGGATATGCGGCTGCCGCAGAAACGGAAAGAAGAATTATGAGGGCCGAAATACGGATGTATTTTTCGTCCACATCATGCAGAAAAGGAATATGCTTTTTCAGAAATGAGGTAATTTTTATCTTCATATCAGATTCCTATGCTTCCATATATTTCGCTATACTTCTATGGTCACTATTTTGTTTCCCAGGATAAAAGCGCCTGCGTAAATAATCAGTATTCCGGTCATCACGAACACTCCGATTGCGGAGCCGTAGAGGACCGATATGAGATCGTAAGATGCCGCATGCATATATAAAATTATTGCAAAAGGCATAAGGGACATGATTCGCTGTTCGAATTTTTTTGAGGCAAGAGCCATGTCTATCTCGCGTTCGACATCGATTTTTTCCTCTATCTGGGAAGCGGTGCTGCCGATAATCTGTGCCATGTTGCCGCCGGATCTTTTTGCGGCCGTAAAGACCGAGGCAAAGTTGATAATATCTTCGACACCGCTTCGTTCGGCAAAATCTCTGATAAGACCCTCTATAGGTGCATTCATCTTAACGCGCTGATTGATATATGCGAATTCATGTGTTAGAGGGTTGGAAGCGCCAAGGGTATCGCAGAGCGCTTTTTCGGTTTCAATGAAGGCATTTTCCGTTGAATAGCCCGCACGATACGCCACCGAAAGGCAATTTAGCGCCTCCTTGAAATCATACCCAAGCTTTTTCTTCCGCCTGGAAATTTTCAGTTTTTTCTGAATCTTCATATTCACGGGAACGGCCGGTATGACAGAAAAGAGAAACCAGGGGCTTTTATAAAACAGGTAGTTGATGAAAAGGCAGAACATCACTGCCTCTAATATGTACAGGATCAGTTCTTTTACGGAAAAACGGTAATTCGAATAATCGATCTTCATAGTTTCTCTCCTTGAGCTTTGGATATTTCAAGCTTTCTGATATGTTTTAAGTCATTGGATTTTTTTAAACTCTCCGACTCAATATCCCAGATAAAAAGCGGGTTCAGTATCAATTCCTCGTTTTGGATCTCAAGCACTTCGGATATTTCCAGAACCTTTCTGGAATGATCTTTTATTCTTCCAAGATGCACGATGATGTCAACGCCGGAGAGGATCTGTCTGCGTATTGCTCCAAGGGGAAGAGGAAATGCCATAAGGACCATGGTTTCAAGCCTGGAGGTGCTGTCGGAGGCTGAATTGGCATGAATGGTGGAAAGGGAGCCGTCGTGTCCCGTGTTAAGCGCCTGAAGAAGGTCAACGGCTTCGTCACCTCTCACTTCTCCGACGATTATTCGGTCCGGCCGCATCCGGAGAGCGGATTTTATGAGGTCACGAATGGAGATGCGGGTGTTGCCCTCCATATTTGCCGATTTGGCTTCAAGGCGCACAAGGTTGTCGATACCCTGAATCTGAAGCTCGGCATTATCCTCAATGGTTATTATCCGTTCATCTTTTTCTATATAGTTGGATAGAGCGTTCAAAAATGTGGTTTTTCCGGCGGAGGTGCCGCCGCTTATGATAATGGAGTAAGAGGCCCGGACAAGTTTTTTGAGAAAGGAAGCGGCTTCCGGGGTGATAGAACCGTAGTTGATAAGATCCGTCATGGTTATGGGCTTTTCCGGAAAACGGCGGATCGTGAGAATGGGACCGTTGAGGGCTACGGGAGATATCACGGCGTTGATCCTGCTGCCGTCGGAAAGCCTGGCATCCACTATGGGAATTCTTTCGTTAACCACGCGGTTGCATTTTCCGACGATCTGCTGTATCACATCTTCAAGCTTTCGAACGGAGGAGAATTTTTTGTTCCAGCGGAAAAGCTTTCCGCCCTTCTCTATAAATATATTTTCCGGTCCGTTTATCATTATCTCGGTAACATCCGGATCGTCGATAAGCTCCTGAAGAATGTCCAGTTTTCTGACAGAGCAGAACAGTGAGTCGGCCAGATCCCGCTTTTTTTTAACGGGCATATGCCTGTCGGCATTTTCAAGAACGATATCATCTATAATGCCTTTTACTTCATCATCGTCTGCGTCACGGCTCATTTCCAGTCGTGACATCATTATGCTGCGAATCCGCTCATATTCTGTTTCGCAGTTTCTGAAAGAATCTGTTTTGAGATCGGGTTTCAATTTTTAAGGGTCCTTCCTTTCCTTTACAAGGCTGTATTTTTCGGCAAGCTCTCCCGAAAGCCGGTTAAGAGGTCCGAAGGCCAATTGTTGGGAAAGTGAGGACGGAGAATAGGTGACATTCAGGGCCGGGATTCGGACAGTGTGGATCTTATCGTTTAAAGATGATACGCATGATTCCCTCAGTTCATCTGCAGAGAGCTTTCCTATAATGCCTTTTGATTCCGGTATGAATATATCGGAACATACATCAAATAATTCAAAAAATCCTTCAAAGAAACATCCGAAATCAACCAGAATAAACCTGTAAGGCTTTGAATCTGTAAGAAGCCCCAGCAGTTTTATGAATTTTGAACAGGGCATATCAATTATATCGTACGGGTCGTTTACCGGAGATACCATGCCAAGGTGTCCGAACTTTACAATTGATTGGTTCAAAGTTGATAAGATGTTTCTGCCGGGGCTGTCCGCACTGAAAAGAAGATCTGACAAGGATCCGCTGCCGGAAAAGAGGCGAAGTCCCGAAAAAGGGCAGAGATTTATGTATAATGATTCTGCAAAGGAGGAGAGATACTGCCCCATGGAAAGAGCAAGCAGAGTCTTTTCCTCGTGATCTGCGGGACTGAAAAATCCCAGTATCCTCGTCGATGTATTTCCGGAAAGCGAGATGATATCACTGTCAGATGTCTGCCACAGTCCCGTTATTTCGGAAAGAATTCCAGAGGCCGGAAGATGGCGGTATATATAACTGATATCCGTTGAGGCATCTCCGCTTTTTGAGATGTCAGAAGAGAGGCAGATTTTTGCAGGGATGCATGAACATTCGGGATGATTCGCAAACAGGTACTCCGGCGAGATAAGAATGTCCGTTTTTGTTGATGATAAAAAATTCAGAAGGGTATCCTCGGAGGTGAAGCAATGCACCTCAAAAGGATTCAGTGGATTTTTTGTGATCCGGGCTGCAAGCTTTTGGATATATGTGATGTCGGTATCATATAGGGCAAGTATATTATTTTTCATAGCATACCTCCTGCGTACAGAACGGTACTCATTAAAACAGGTACCGTAAGATGGATATTTTCCGGTGCGGAACCGTTTTTTCTGTATGGGTAATATTTTCCGTGAATCAGATCTGAAATATATCTGAAAAAGAAGAGAAATCTTTGTTTGAAAATTCCGCAGCGAAGCATCTGGATAAGAGAAAGAACTGAAGAAAAAACGAGAGTTGCAATGAGAAAGCGGATTATCGAAGGGTATAAAATGATACCTCCGATCGCCGATAACAGTTTTATATCGCCGGCTCCTATCATGCGGAAGCGGAATGTGATCCACAGCAGAATTACCGGTATTGCCGATCCCGCCGCAAAAAGAATGAGGCCGGAAGGGCGGCTTAGGTATATTTCCGACATAAGTCCGGATACATATCCGCACAATATGACTGCATTTGGGATCTTCATGGTCTTAATATCGAAAACAAAAGCGACGGTAGAAAAGATGAGTAATAAGAAGGGAGGTCCCATTGATTTTCCTCCTTGAAGTGTTGTAGGTATGATTATATCATTTTCTGAGGCATTGTCTATTCTTCATATTTTACAAAACTGTCAGGGATTAGTTGTCGTACCGGTCAATCCGCATTTTCTCATTACATAATAAGTTGTCGTGATGAAGTCCGATGGCAATTAAGCTTTCCTGTGGACTGAAAAAGCGAGAAAATTCCGGATGAAGAATATATCAGGGGTTTACAGCATGAAAAATAGCGGGTACTGCTTACAATATTATAAGTTTGGGTATATAATAACGAGATGGAAAAGCGTATTAAAGAAAAGAATTTTCCCAGGGCGGCGGCGGTCATCATACTGATAAACTGTATCTGTTTTATTCTTGCGGAATTTGTCGGAAGCACAACGGTGCCGGATACACTTATCAGGTGCGGCGCTCTCTACAGTCCTCTTGTTAATGACGGGCAGTACTGGAGATTTATTACTTCAATGTTCATGCACTCCGGGGTGCAGCATCTTATAAATAACATGCTGACGCTCTATGTGCTCAGTGATATATTTGAAAGGGAGCTCGGGACGGTAAAGTATATCGTTGTCTACCTGTTGGGAGGTATTGCCGGAAATGTTATCGAGTTTGTCCTGGATATGAGAACAGAGGGATTTTCTTTTTGTGTCGGAGCGTCCGGGGCGGTTTTTGCGGTGCTTGGGGGACTTATAGCGGTTCTTATTATCAACCGCGGACATGTCAGAGGAATGACGCTTAAGAGGATCCTTATTATGGCGGCGCTCTCTGTGTATTCGGGATTTGCTTCCCCCGATATTGCCGTTGCCGCACATCTGGGAGGAATGGCGTCCGGATTTTTAATGGCACTTTTATTGTACAGAAAAAAGAGGAAGGATACGGATCGGGAAAAGGATCCGGCGGAAGGATGAAAAAAAGAAGAAGCACTGCAGGGAGATCAGCCAAAGACATATGTTATCCGGAAGGGTGGCTTTTGATGTCCGAAAGGGAAATAGGGATAGGTGATGTGAAAGATGCTTTGCCCGAGGATTCCGATGTGGAGATATGGAGGGACGCGGGAGTGATAGAAGTTGTCCTGGGTCCGAAGGCGTCAATGGATATTGAAACTGTGGATATAGGTAAATGCAGTGACGAGGCCTTTGATTTTCTTGAGAAAAATGAAGTGAAAAGTCTGTTTTACCTGTCTTTAAGGCCGGAACACTATCCTCTGGCTGAGAAATATCTAAAATTGCTGGCAGACAGACTTCAGTGCCCGATCTGCGGCGACACGGAGGATCTGATGCCTGTTATAGAACCGGAAACCTGTTGATATTTGCGGAATATGACCGCATTTTAAAATATTTTTATGATAGAGAGGCAAATATGTCAGATTGTATTTTTTGTAAATTAGCAAACGGAGAGATACCGACAACGGCACTTTATGAAGATGACGATTTTAAGATCATCCTTGATATGGGTCCTGCTTCAAAGGGGCATGCCCTCATTCTTCCGAAGGAGCACCATGCGGACCTTTTTGAGATGCCCGACGAGCTTATAGGAAAGGCTTTTGCACTCGCGAAGAAGGCAGCGGCGAAGCTCAAAAGAGTTCTGGGAGCCGACGGAATCAACATCGTACAGAATAACGGATCAGCGGCAGGTCAGACGGTATTCCATTTTCATATCCATCTGATCCCGAGGTATGAGGGAGAACCGGTGATCGTAGGATGGAATCCCGGAAAGCTAACTGATGAAATGAGAGAAGAGATCGTCGGAAAGTGGAATGAGGAATAAAAATTAAAAATATCCCGGACCGGTCGGGCGTTGATGCCTGAAATCCGTGTCCGGGATCATTTTATCTTATAGGAAAGTCCTGTGACTTCATGTAATATGCCGTTTTATTTGTGATATTTCTCGATCAGGTCGGTGATGATGGTTATTGCATCCCTGCGGGTTCCGGCAGCCATGGCATCGATATATCTGCTTCGGTTTTCGTATAGATCCGTAATCGTGTCGTACAGCAGCTCGTCCGTAAGGTTTTCCTCCTCAATTACGACCGAGTATCCCTGCTTCTCAAATGAGCGGGCATTAAGCACCTGATCTCCGCGGCTGGCTTTTGCCGAGAGAGGTATCAGGAGATTTGGCTTTTTGAGAGCGGCGATCTCACAGATGGCATTTGCCCCTGCGCGGGATATTATCACATCGGCCAGGGCGAACAGGTCGGCCATTTCCTCCTGAATATATTCGTATTGAACATATCCGTGTTTTGATGTAAGTGAATCATCGGTTTTTCCTTTTCCGCAGAGATGCACAATATCGAAATTCTCCAGAAGCCTGTCGAGGATCCGTCTTACCGCTTCGTTGACCGCCTGGGCACCCAGAGAGCCTCCTACTATCATAAGAACGGGTTTTTCTCCGCTAAGCTTTGTAAATTCAAGGGCTCTTTGTCTGTCACCCTCCAGAAGTTCCTTTCTTATGGGACTTCCGCTGAGTACTGCTTTTTCTGCCGGGAGATTTTCAAGAGTTTCCGGGAAATTACAGCAGATCTTTGTCACCGCGGGAAATGCAAGCTTATTTGCAAGACCCGGCGTCATATCTGATTCATGGGCTATCACAGGGATTTTGTGTCTGTGCGCCGCACGGACTACCGGGACCGTTACGAAGCCTCCCTTTGAAAATACGATGTCCGGCTTCAGGCGTTTCATGAGTTTTGAAGCGTCAAAATATCCCTTTATTACACGGAACGGATCCGAGAGATTTTTTAGACTTTTGTACCTTCTGAGTTTTCCCGAAGAGATGCCGAAATAGGGAATGTTAAGAGCTTCGATGAGCTGTTTTTCTATTCCGGTGTATGAACCTATGTAATATATTTCATAGCCAAGCTGCCTGAGGCGTGGAATAAGGGCAATATTAGGAGTTACGTGCCCGGCTGTTCCGCCGCCGGTTAGAATAATTTTTTTTGACATGCCGTACCTTCCTTTATTCAAAAAATAATACACGAGAATAATATACCAGATGAGATAATAATGCAAATAATGTAATAAATGACATTTTACTCATTTCTTATAATATGATAAGATTTTCCGTAGGAGAAAAAATAAAAACAGGGCCGCAGGGCTGGGATACTGAATGGATTAAATATAACTGCACATTTGTTTTAAGCATTTTTTGCGGAAACGGAGGCTGAAATGAAACTCTATTTTATCGGAGCAGACCATGAAGTGACGGGAAGCTGTCATATTCTGGAGGCTGCCGGAAAGAAGATCATGATAGATAGGGGTATGGAGCAGGGAAAGGATATTTTTGAAAATGCAGATCTGCCGTATCCTCCATCCGAGTTTGATGCTATACTGTTGACCCATGCACATATCGATCATTCGGGTCTCATACCGCAGATGGTTGCACAGGGCTTTTCGGGCCCGATATATGCGACCAGGGCTACCTCGGATCTCTCGGATCTCATGCTCAGGGACAGCGCGCATATTCAGGAATTCGAGGCTGAGTGGAGAAATGAGAAGGCCCGCAAGAAAAAGCTTGTGGAGGCGTACACTCCCCTTTATACCATGGCGGATGCCATGAAGGCGATAAGTCTTTTTGTTCCTCTTGAGTATGGAAAAGAAACCGGGATTTTCGATGGAATAAGCGTAAAATTTACCGACATCGGTCATCTTCTGGGATCGGCCTGCATTGAGATAAATGTCAGTGAAACAGAAGCCGATGGGAAAATAATCAGCAAAAAACTGCTGTTCTCCGGAGATGTGGGAAATGTTGACCAGCCGCTCATACGGGATCCCCAGAAGGTTGAGGGGGCGGATTATCTTGTGATAGAGTCCACTTACGGCGACCGGGTTCACGGAAAGAGGGAGGATTATTATACCGCGCTTTCCGGTATTATCCAGAGGACCTTTGACCGGGGCGGAAATGTTGTCATTCCTTCTTTTGCAGTGGGCAGGACCCAGGAATTGCTCTATTTTATCAGACATATCAAGAAAAATCATATGATACAGGGTCATGACGGTTTCAGTGTATATGTGGATTCTCCGCTTGCCAACAGTGCGACGATGATATTTAATCAGCACATATATGACTGCTTTGACGAGGAAGCGATGGAGCTGGTTGAAAAGGGCATAAATCCCATCACTTTCCCGGGACTTAAGCTTGCGATTACCACCGATGAGTCCAAGGGGATCAATTTCGATAATGAGCCCAAGGTGATAATATCGGCCAGCGGAATGTGCGATGCCGGAAGGATAAAGCATCATGTGAAGAACAACATCTGGAGAGAGGAGTCCACTATTTTGTTCGTGGGCTACCAGTCGGTCGGAACTCTCGGAAGAAAGATCGTCGACGGTGCGAAGACGGTGACGATATTCGGTGAAAATTATGAGGTGAAGGCTGAGATCGCAAAGCTTGCGGGAATATCCGGACATGCGGATATGAACGGTCTTCTGGACTGGGTGAAGGGATTCGATAAGAGACCCGAAAGGGTCTTTGTGGTGCACGGAGAAGATACTGTGTGCGACTCTTTCTGCGAAACGCTTAAGACAGAACTGGGACATGAAGCCGTTGCTCCCTATTCGGGCGCGGTATTTGATCTTGAGAAAGGGGAATTTTCCTCATTCCCGGAGGGCAGGAGAATTGCCCCGAAGACGGAGAAGAAGTCTGCATCCGAGGGAGGCCGTACTCATGAGCTTGCATTTGAAAAGCTGAAAAGAACCGGGGAGACCCTTGCGGGAATTATCGACAGGAACAAGGGACTGGCAAACAAGGATATCGCTCAGTTCCAAAAGGAGCTTGAAGCGCTGATAGAGCGCTGGAAATAATAAGGAGATATTATCGTAAAAATGAATATTTTAATTAAAAATGTCCACATTCAGGGAGAACCCGGAAATGTGCGAAAGGACATTTATATTGCAGGAAACAGGATCGCCGGCATTGGCAGCTGTCCGGAGGATTTCCGGGCGGAAACGGTTATTGACGGATCGAAAAAGACGATAATGCCCGGATTGGCAAATGCCCATACCCATGCGTATATGTCGGTTTTCCGGAATTATGCGGACGATATTCCGTTTGCTGAATGGCTTTTCGAAAAAATTAATCCCATAGAGGATCAGCTCACCCCGGAGGAGGGCTATTGGGGAAATATGCTCTCCTTTGCCGAGATGATAAGGACGGGAACCACCTGCTTTGCGGATATGCATATGATTACGAAACAGTCTGTAAAAGCGGCAAACGATGCGGGTATAAGGGGCGCGATTTCAAGATGTGTCGTGGGGAGCGACAGAAATGACCCCGGATTCAAAAGACGGTTTGAAGAATGCCTCGATGAGATGGAATATGCAAAGTCTATCGGATCGAATGCACTTTTTATGATTTCCCCTCATGCGATATATACCTGCGGACCGGATGTTCTCAGGTTCTGTGCCGAAAAGTCTGAGGAGCTTGACCTTCCGATTCACATTCATATGGCGGAGACAGCTCAGGAATTTAAGGACAGCATGGAAAAATATGGATGCACTCCTATAGAGCATATTGCGGAGTGCGGAATTTTAGACCGGAAGGTTTTGATGGCGCACTGCGTCAGACTGACGGAGCATGATATGGAACTGATGGCTGTGCCGAATGTTTATGTAGCGACAAATCCATCCAGCAATATGAAGCTGGCAAACGGATTTGCTCCTGTTCCTGAAATGCTTTCTGCGGGAATAAATGTGGCACTGGGAACCGACAGTGCCGCCAGCAATAATTCTCTGAATATGTTTAATGAAATGCGCATGTTGTCGATGATACATAAAGGCACTCATGAGGACGCCCTTGTTTTGTCTGCTGCGGATACATTAAAGATTGCTACAGAGAACGGATACAAGGCTGTGGGATATGAGGACGGCGGAAAAATCGAGGAAGGATGTCTGGCGGATGTGGTTCTCATTGACGAAGAGATGCCTGCTCTTAAGCCGAATTTTGATATCACTTCGGCTCTTGTTTATTCAGCATCGGGTTATGAGGTGAGTGACGTTATAATCGACGGAAAACCTGTTATGAGAAACAGAGAACTGCTCACAATCGATGAGGAAAGGCTGTATTATGAAATCGGGCGGATAACAGCAAACTGGCCGCTGTAATTTTTAAATGAAAGGATAGATTTTTTTCTGATGAGTGAAGTAAGAGATATGAGTCTTGCCCCGATGGGCAATATAAAAATTGACTGGGTAAAAGATCACATGCCGGTGCTCAGGAGCATCGCCGAGGATTTTGTGCGGGAACAGCCGTTCAAGGGCCTTAAGGTGGCGCTTTCCGTTCATATGGAGGCAAAAACCGCCTATCTGGCATCGGTAATGGCAGATGCCGGCGCGGAGGTATATGCGACGGGAAGCAATCCGCTCTCAACACAGGATGATGTGGCTGCGGCACTTACTACAAGAAATGTAAATGTATTTGCATGGCATGCGTCAACTCCGGAGGAATATGACCATCATCTCAGATGTGTACTGGAGATCGGACCGAACATCATTATCGATGACGGAGGGGACCTTGTAAATATGATGCACAATGAGTTCCGCGACCTGATTCCGGGAGTGATCGGGGGATGCGAGGAGACAACAACCGGTATTATCCGCCTCGTGTCGATGGACAGGGAAAACGAGCTGAAATTTCCAATGGTTCTCGTTAATAATGCGATGAGCAAATTTATGTTCGACAATCGCTACGGTACCGGACAGTCGGTATGGAACGCAATCAATAAATCCACAAATCTTATCGTTGCAGGAAAAAAGGTTGTAGTCGCAGGGTACGGCTGGTGCGGCAAGGGCGTTGCCATGAGGGCAAAAGGACTCGGAGCGAGAGTTTACGTGACGGAAATCGATCCTATCAAGGCGGTAGAGGCTGTGATGGATGGCTTCGAAGTCATGAAGATGGATGAGGCGGCAAAGATCGGAGATGTCTTTGTCACGGTTACCGGATGCAATAACGTGATCATGCCTCAGCATTTCCTGAGCATGAAAGACGGAGCTATTTGCTGTAATGCCGGCCACTTTAATGTGGAAGTAAATGTTGAGGAGCTTGAAAAAATCGCGGTTCGCAAGGAAGTAAGAAGAGAAAATATCATGGGATATTATCTTGAGAACGGAAGATGCATCAACATTATCGGAGAGGGAAGACTTGTAAACTTGGCAGCGGGCGACGGTCACCCTGCGGAGATTATGGACATGAGCTTTGCGATCCAGGCTCTCTGTGCGAAATATCTCGTTGATACGAAGGGAGCACATCCGGAGGGAAGTATGACGATAAATGTTCCGGAGGAGATAGACAGGGAAGTGGCATCAAGGAAGCTTAAGTTTATGGGATATGAAATTGATACACTTACGGATGTTCAAAAGAAATATCTGGACAGCTGGAATCTTTGATCAAAAGGTGACGGGTGCCGGCTGAACAGGGACAGGTGATGGTACAGATGGTGCCGGGTGTCGGTTAGCCGACACCCGGCACCTTTTTGTACATTATGACTCTTCAATTATCTGAATTTCAAGATAGTCAAAATCGATGGTCTCGATAAAAGAGTCTTTGTCGAATCTCGTTCTTGAAGTGCGCTTGAACTCGGTAATATTTTTATCAAGCCAGATGGGTTCCTGAAGATCGAATTTCATACATATCTCATGCAGTGCGTTGAAAACCTTATGAGTTCTGGTCTCCTCCGACGGATCTTTTATCACAATATCATTTATAGTTCTGTTATCTTTTACGGTCTTACCCCATAATCTGAACATTCTTTCCCCCCCTTCCGGCCCGAAATCAGCTGCCGTTTACGGATTGTTGCTGTCGAGAATTCTAACATAAATAATTTACTGTTTCAATTACTGCCCCTTTAATGCTATACTTGAATGAGCTTTTAAAATGAAACCATTATAAAAAATCATAAGGAATAAGAGGTTGCAGAATGATGAAGTTAAATGATAATAAGACCTGGCTTATAAACGGCCGCGATCTTGTTCCGGCAAAAGGTGCCGGGTCAGACAAGCTTCCGGAGAATATTGATGAAAATGCCGGAAGAAAAGCAACTATGGCGTACAAGATTCTTACCGATCACAACACATCGGGAAACGACAGTGATCTCAGAATCAGATTTGACAAGCTCACTTCGCATGATATCACATACGTTGGTATCATTCAGACCGCGAGAGCTTCGGGACTTGAAAAATTTCCCATGCCCTATGTTCTGACGAACTGCCACAATTCGCTCTGCGCCGTAGGCGGCACCATTAATGAGGATGATCATATGTTCGGTCTCAGCGCTGCGAAAAAGTACGGCGGAGTTTATGTTCCTCCGATGCAGGCGGTCATTCACCAGTACGCCAGGGAAATGCTGGCATTTTCCGGCGGAATGATTCTCGGTTCCGACAGCCACACCAGATACGGAGCTTTAGGAACGATGGCAATGGGAGAGGGCGGACCGGAGCTTGTCAAACAGCTTCTTGGAAGGACATATGATATTTCTATGCCGCAGGTGGTGGCAATTTATCTCACAGGCAGTCCCAGACCGGGAGTAGGTCCGCAGGATGTTGCACTGGCTATTATTGGAGAAACCTTCAAAAACGGCTTTGTAAAAAATAAAGTAATGGAATTCGTAGGCCCCGGAATTGCAAATCTCAGTATGGATTTCAGAATCGGTGTCGATGTAATGACTACGGAGACAACCTGCCTTTCATCGATCTGGATTACGGATGAAAAGACCAGAGAATACTATGGCATCCACGGCAGGGAAAATGATTACAGGGAAATAAAGCCGGGAGCTGCAGCTTTGTACGATGCTGTCGTTGAGATCGATCTCGATAAGATAGTTCCCATGATTGCTATGCCTTACCATCCGAGCATGGCTTATCCTATCGCCGATGTCTGTGCATCTCCGTATGATTATCTCAGGGAGGCGGAAAAGAGAGCGCAGACAGCCTTTGGGGACAAGGTATCAGTTGACCTTACGAGCAAAGTGATCGACGGGAAGATCATGGTGGATCAGGGACTTATCGCCGGATGTGCCGGAGGCGGCTTTGAAAATATCTGTGCGGCAGCCGATATACTTAAGGGAAAGGATACCGGAATGGATAAATTTACTCTCTCGGTATATCCTGCATCTACTCCTATATACATGGAGCTTATCAAAAACGGCGCGGCGGCAGATCTCATTGCGGCAGGAGCTATTGTAAAGACTGCTTTTTGCGGTCCATGCTTCGGAGCCGGAGATACGCCTGCAAATAATGCGTTCTCCATTCGTCATTCAACCAGGAATTTCCCGAACCGGGAGGGCAGCAAGGTTCAAAACGGACAGATTTCATCGGTTGCGCTCATGGATGCGAGATCTATCGCAGCAACTGCCGCAAATCGAGGTATTCTCACACCGGCAACCGATTTTGAGGGGACTTACTCAAATCCGACATATTTCTTTGACGGTACTATTTATGCTAAGAGGGTATTCGACAGCAAGGGCGCTGCAGATCCGTCTGTAGAGCTTCAGTTCGGACCGAATATCAAGGACTGGCCGGAAATGCCTGCATTGACTGAAAATCTGCTCTTAAAGGTTGTATCCGAGATTCACGATCCCGTAACAACGACAGATGAACTTATTCCGTCCGGAGAGACGTCATCTTTGAGGTCGAATCCGCAGGCATTGTCGGAGTACGCGCTCTCCAGAAAAGACCCTGAATACGTGGGACGCGCGAAAGCTGTCCGCAGAGCCGAGATTGCAAGAGAGATGGTTCTGGCTTCAAAGGAGCATGTGCCGGGACATCCAGTAAGAGAAGCACTTCCCGAGCTTCAGCCGGTTATGGAAAAGATCGCCGGACAGTTCAAGAATATGTCTCATAAAAATACAGGAATAGGAAGCACGATATTTGCCGTTAAACCGGGAGACGGAAGCGCAAGAGAACAGGCAGCCTCATGCCAGAAGGTGCTTGGCGGATGGGCCAATATCGCAAATGAGTATGCGACAAAGAGATATCGCTCTAATCTCATAAACTGGGGAATGGTGCCGTTCATTATCGAGGATAAAGAGCTTCCTTTCACAAACGGAGATTATATCTTTATTCCGGGAATCAAAGATGCGATCAGAGACGGAAAGAAGGAAATATCAGCCTTTACAGTAAAAGAAGAGGGACTTAAGGAGTTTAAGCTTTCTGTAGGCGAGCTTACGGATGACGAGAGACAGATAATCATGGATGGATGTCTCATAAATTATTACAGAGGATGAACCTTTTCCGGGATGTGATCGGGAAGAACCCGTGTTCCGGATCAAAATGATGTTTGCTAATAATAAGAAAAAAGAAATAAATATGCTTGAAGGTCCCATATGGAGTCAAATGCTCCTTATGGCCCTTCCGCTTGCGGCAACGGGTATTCTGCAGCAGCTTTTCAATGCAGCCGATGTTGCTGTGGTTGGAAGTTATGCCGGAAGTGATGCCATGGCAGCGGTGGGAAGCAATTCGCCGATTACTGCGCTGGTAATAAATCTTGGTATGGGTCTGTCGCTCGGCGCGAATGTTCTGATTGCCCGTTTCATTGGGCGGGGCGATAAAAAAAGAGTGAGTGAAATGATCCATACGGCGATCCCGACCGTGATAATTGCCGGCATTCTGGTGATTATTCTGGCAGAGATCTGTACAGTTCCGCTTTTAAAGCTACTCGGTGTGCCTGAAGATGTATTCAGTATGGCTGAAACCTATCTAAGAATATATTTTGCCGGTACTCCGATATTGCTCCTATATAATCTGGAAGCAGCAATTTACAGAAGCCAGGGTGATACCCGAACGCCGCTTATCTGTCTTGCGATTGCAGGGACAATAAATGTTTTGCTGAATGTATTAATGGTAAGAGTGTTCGGAATGGATGCGGATGGCGTTGCTATTGCTACAGTGATCTCAAATCTTGTGAGCGCGGTAATGCTCATGATTATGCTGATGAAGCGAGCTGACGATCTGAAGGTAACGGCTGATCGCATTTCCATCAAGCCGGACCTTTTGAAGGAAATGTTTCGCATAGGTATTCCGGCGGCCGTTCAGGGGATGGTATTCTCATTATCAAATATTTGCATTCAGTCGGCGATCAATTCACTCGGTTCAGATGTAATGGCTGCATCTGCGGCGGCTTTCAATATCGAGATAGTAGTATTCTATTTTCTGAATTCGTTCAGCCAGAGTGGCACGACTTTTATAGGTCAGAACTTTGGAGCGGGAAACCTGAAACGCTGCAGAAGAGTGACAAGGGTAATGCTGGCCATGTCTATGTCAAGTACGCTGGTGCTTTCAATGATAATGGTTCTTTTTGGAAAACCTATCCTTTCGCTTTTTGGCGCAAATGCCGTACTTATCGAAATCGGCATGATCAGAGTTTTCTGCATTAATTCACCGGAGATCCTGAACGCGGCCATTGACGGGCTGTCGGGAATAATGAGAGGCTACGGAAGCTCATTGATACCTGCGATTGCCACTTTGCTGGGGGTCTGCGGCGTCAGGATCGTATGGGTCTATGCGGTATTCTATAAAGATCCGTCGTTTTTCAAACTGATGATCATTTATCCTATAAGCTGGGTTATAACGCTGGCGATTTTAGCGGTAATGTACTTTATTGTCAGGAATAAGATTGAGAAAAAGGATCTGTCGCACCAAACTTAATTCAGCGCGGCAGACCCTCTTTTAAAATATTTTATCCGAGAAGATATTTATAAATTGCTTCGGCACAGCCGTCGTGATCGTTGTCGGAGACGATGACATCGCACATCTCCTTTACAACCTCCTCTGCGTTTGCCATAGCTACGGAAAGACCGGCCACCGAGAGGGCGGGACGGTCATTATCGGCGTCCCCAACGGCAATAGTTTCACTGATATCGATCCCGAGATGCTCACATAGCTTTTTAAGACCGACTCCCTTGTTCGAACCCTTTGGAGTCACCTCAAGGGAGCATTCATCAGCACAGGCAATATAAAGATCCATATTGAGGTTTTTTATACGCTGTTCGGTCCTGTACATTGATTCGAGATCCGTGTGGTAGGTGTGAAACGTAGCCGACGGAAAAGGATCCGAATAGTAGAAATCAAAAATATTGTCTACGGCATTTGCGACACGGTAATACAAATCCTGATACTGGATCTTATTGTATTTATCCATTTGCGGAATGTGATCTTTTTGAACATAGGATTCGAGGCTCAGTATATGAGGCATGCAGTCTTCAAGCTCGGCTATTTTAAAGAGCTTCAGCATGGTATCTACATCAAGCATTTTTGAGTATATTTCTTTTTTCTCTTTGAGATCATAGATCATGCAGCCGCTTAGTACATTCAGATAACGTATTCCCGGGAGCCTGTCAAGAAATTCGTATACCTCCGTGGGACCTCTTCCCGTATTTATCACAACTTCTTTGCCCTCGGCGACGGCTGCGGCAACAGCCTCTGCGGTTTTGTCGCTCAGCTGCTTTTTGCTGTTGAGCAAGGTTCCGTCCAGATCCAGGGCAATAAGATTATATCTGCTCACAATAATACCTCACAGTTTAACAATGATTTTTTTGCGGAGCACCGCTTTTTTCTTCTCTTTTTTTGAATCTAATTATAGCATCGGGATTTTTCATACTCAATATGGCACTTTTTCCGTTTATTGACCGGAAAAAGATTATTTTATGTTCAATCTTATCTAAATTGTTATGCCATATGCTTTTTTTAAAAACGGAAGTGAAGTGGATAATATAATGGAAGTGATTGCATCAAGTGCGGAATATTGCGGGATGGATTCTTTCTATTGAGTTTCTTTCGGTAAGGCCTTATCATAATAAAATACTATTTGAAAAACAGATTGGAAGATCGTTTAAATAAATTTTTATCGGCAGGATATTTAATTATGATGGGATTTAACGAGACTCATGAATATCATGAGCGTGTATTTCTGGTGGGAGTCTGGGAGACGACAGGAGGGGAGTACTCTTCCGAGGATGATTTCAGACACTCTATGAACGAACTTTATGAGCTTTCGTGCGCGTGCTATATGGAACCGGTAGGACAGGCTGTTCAGCAGCTTCGAAAGGTGAATTCCGCGCTTTATGTGGGAAGCGGAAAAGCTGAAGAGATAAGGGAGCGCGCCGGGCAGCTGGAGGTTTCCTGGGTCATATTTAATGATACTCTCACACCTTCGCAGATCAGAAATCTTCAGAAAGTGCTGAAGAAAAATGTAATGGACAGAACGGCGCTGATTTTGGAGATTTTTGAGAAAAGAGCCAGAACAAGGGAAGCAAAACTTCAGGTTGAGCTGGCTAAGCTCCAGTATTTAAAGCCGCGCCTCATCGGAATGTGGGAGACACAGAACAGACAGGGCGGAGCCTCCGGGTCTATGTCCAGCAAAGGTGAGGGAGAGACTCAGCTTGAAATCGACAGGCGAACTATCGATCACCGTCTTGCTGAGCTTCGAAAGGAACTCAAGGTGGTGATCCGAGAGAGAGAGACACAGAGAAAAAAGAGGAGAAATTCCGGAGTTCCGATGGCTGCGCTCGTTGGATACACAAATGCGGGAAAATCCACCATAATGAATGCTCTTGTCAGCAGGTATTCCGAGGAGGAAAAGAAAGTATTCGAGGCTGATATGCTTTTTGCAACACTTGATACCACGGTGCGGAGGATAGAACCCGGAAAGGGAAAGGAGTTTCTTCTCTCCGATACGGTAGGATTTATACACAAGCTTCCTACAGGTTTGGTGGAGGCTTTTAAGTCTACCCTTGAGGAAGCCGGTGAGGCTGATCTGCTGCTTCAGATAGTGGACTGCTCGGATGAGCACTGCCGTGAGCATATTGCGGTTACAAACGAGACTTTGAAGGAGCTGGGAGCCGGACATATACCGATGATCACAGTTTATAATAAGGCGGATCTGTGCGATCCTCAGGTGATTTACCCGAGAGCGGGAATGAGGGTGCGCGACGCTTCCAACGAGTTTGACGACAGCATATATATTTCCGCAAAAGATGAGAACTCTATCGACATGCTGGTGGAGACGGTGACTGACAAGCTGTTCGGAAGGTATGTCGGCGTTGAGATGCTTATTCCGTATTCAGACGGTTCGGCAGTTTCGGAAATCCTGAAAAATGCCCAGGAGAGCAATGTTTCTTACCTTCCGGAGGGAACTCTGGTCAAAGCCAGATGCCATTTTGCGGTTGCTGAAAAATTTGCCAAATATAATAAAAATTGATATTATTAAAAATGGACTGCCGGTGTCAGGGAAAAGAGGCATCGGTGGAAAATATTGCATGAATAATACAGGTGAAAGACAGATATTGATTTATGAAGCGAATCCTGATTAAACTCATTGTACTTCTGGCTGTGTTTTTTGGGGGAATAGTTCTTTTTTTCAATCTCATGAACAGCGGAAAGACGGAAAACGCCGCTGAGATGTCAAGTCCGACACTGCCCGTGATGTGTGCAAACACGGGAGGACAGAAGATAAATCGTATGTACGGTTATCTGATGGAAATGGACGGGACAAAGATCAGGGACTGTATAATCCCGCTTACAACGGCAAGGGAGATAACAATTTCATATAAGGCATACAGCAATCAGATCGATTCCGTGACCTACGAGGTCATTACTCCGGATACGGGCGAATCCATTGAAAACGGAAAGATCAGCAATTTTAAGGATGACGGAGAGATGAAGACTGCGACCTTCAAGCTTGAAGAGCCCATTCTCATGAACTGTGAATATCCGATAAGATTTACGATAAATATCGGGGACAAAAAAGTGAATTATTATGCCCGGCTGCTCCAGAGGGCGGATCTGGTCCCGGAAAAATATGTGGAGTTTGTCAATAATTTCTATGAGACGTGTACCAATAAATCTGCTTCTGCTGAACTGAATGCATATCTTGAGACCGATGAGACCGTTCAGAACTCCAATTTCGGAAATGTGGATATCAAGTCTTCTCTGGACATGGTGAGCTGGGGTTCTCTCTCACCGACCATAGTGAGGAAGGCGGTTCCGAAGATCAAGGCAATAAATAAGGAGACCTGCAGCATAACCTGCGATTATCTGCTCGGTGCCGATGACGGAAACGGACATACCGAATATTATCATGTGAGTGAATATTACAGACTCAGATATTACAATTCGAAAATGATGCTCCTGAATTTCGAGAGATCCGCCAAACAGTGGTTTGATGCGGACAACGGACAGATTACCAGCAAGGGAGTAAACCTGGGGGTAAGCTCCAGAAATGTTGATTATCTGGCAAACGAAAATGCCGATGTAGTTGCTTTCGTTCAGGACGGCTCGCTGTGGTGCATGTCGGAAGAAAAAGAGAAGCTTTCGTCCGTATTCTCGTTCCATTCATCGGAAGAGGGGAGCGACGAGAGAGATGACTGCTCTGATTACGGCATAAAGATAATGAATGTGTCCGATGCCGGAGACATAGATTTTGCCGTATACGGATATATGAGCCGCGGAAGAAATGAGGGAAAGAACGGAGTCTGCCTGTACAGATTCCACAACGACCGTGCCATGGTTGAGGAAAGGCTGTTTATTCCTTATTATGGTTCAAATGAGGTGCTTGAAAAAGACATCGAACAGGTATCCTATTTGAGCGGAGACGGCCATTATTATGTTATGATGAACGATTCGCTTCTCAGAATAGACCTGGAGACCCTTGAGTGTACTTCGATAGTGTCGGAAATAGACCGCGAATGCTTTGCTTCATCCAGGGATAATTCGGTGGCTGCATGGATGGATCAGATGGATCATGACGCATCCACAGACATCACTTTGATGGATCTGGAGACGGGCAGGTCCAGCAGGATAAGCGCCGGTACAGGTGAATATGTCAGAGTGCTGGGATTCATCAACAATGACTTTATTTACGGAACTGCCAGAAGTTCCGATATAGAAAAGAATCCCGGGGGCGATACCCTGTTTGCAATGTATCGCATAGATATTACCGCACAGGATGCCGGAGTGATCAAGACATATGAACCCGAGGGTCTGTGGATCTCCGGAGTGACCGTTCAGGAGGGTCTTATTGAACTTGAGAGGGTTTCGTCAGAGCATGGAAAATACGTTCAGGCATCGACGGATGATATCATGAACAACAGACAGGATACCGGAGAAGGGGTCGAGATCGGAGCATCCCTTACATCAAGACAGGGAACGGTGATGACAATTTTATTCCCGGGAGGAATTTCCAATATTTCACCTTTGGTATCGTACTCGAAAATGCTGGAGATCGAGGAGATAAAGGATGTGGAGACGATGACTGAGGATGAGAACGGAACCGGATCGGACAGACTTTTGTTCTATGTTTATATCGAAGGCAAGCTTGAGGATATCTGTGCAGACCCGGCACAGGCTGTTATTCAGGCTGATGCAGGTGCCGGAACAGTGGTGGATTCCAAGGGAAGATACCTGTTTGAGCGAGGGAATACCGAGGCTGAAAACGAGCTTGTCAACGAGGATATTCCGGATGCTTTCCTGACGGGTGTTATAGACAGCGTTTCGCTGGGTGAACAGGTGGGTGAAGCGGCAGATGTCGTAAATCTCTCCGGATGTACTCTGAAAGAGGTACTCTATATGGTGAGCTGCGGAAGTGCCGTCGCAGCGAGAAAAGAGGACGGCTCCACGGCGGTAATTGTGGGGTACGACAGGTACAACACCCTTCTTTACAGCTTTGAGACAGGGGAGCATTATTACTACGGAATGAACGACAGTACAGCTCTCTTTGAGGCCGGAGGGAATGTTTTTGTCAGCTATATTGAGAACAGAGACACCATAAAAAACAGAGATAATATGCAATAACTTTCAAATATCATTAACATATATGGGGGAATTATTAAATGGAAAACATTAGTTCAGTCAGAGAATTGTTTAAGGAAACAGATAAGTTTATTGACCGGACAGTTACTGTCGGAGGCTGGGTAAGGAGCATCAGGGATTCAAAGACTTTTGGATTCCTTGTTCTCAACGACGGAACCTTTTTCACACCTCTTCAGGTCGTTTTTTCGGACAAGATGGATAATTTCGAAGAGATATGCAAGCTGAATGTGGGTGCGGCGGTAATCGTAAAGGGAAAGATCGTTGCGACGCCTCAGGCAAAGCAGCCTTTTGAGATGCAGGCGGATGAGCTGTCTGTTGAGGGAGAATCCACACCGGATTATCCTCTTCAGAAGAAAAGACATACTCTTGAATATCTCAGGACAATGACACATCTGAGACCGAGAACAAATACTTTCCAGGCGGTATTCCGCGTTCGATCTCTGGTTGCATATGCGATACATAAATTTTTCCAGGAGAGAGATTTCGTATATGTACATACTCCCATCATCACCTCATCCGACGCTGAGGGAGCGGGAGAGATGTTCCAGGTGACGACAATGAATCTCAACGACATTCCGAAAGGTGATGACGGAAAAATCAGATTCGAGGAGGATTTCTTCGGAAAGATGACAAACCTCACTGTGTCAGGACAGCTCAACGGAGAGACTTTTGCCCAGGCATTTAACAATATCTATACATTCGGACCGACCTTCCGTGCCGAAAACTCGAACACTTCAAGACATGCGGCGGAGTTCTGGATGATTGAGCCGGAGATCGCATTTGCGGATCTTGAAGATGATATGAAGCTGGCGGAGGATATGATCAAGTATATTATCAGATATGTCCTTGAAAATGCGCCGGAGGAGATGAATTTCTTCAACAGCTTTGTGGATAAGGGACTCATCGAGCGTCTTAAGGGAGTGGAGAGTGCAAAATTCGGTCATGTGACATACACCGAGGCTGTGGAGATCCTTCAGAAAGCGGATGTAAAATTCGAATATCCCGTTGAATGGGGCATCGATCTCCAGACAGAGCACGAGAGATATCTCACCGAACAGGTGTTTAAGGGACCTGTTTTTGTGACGGATTATCCGAAGGATATTAAGGCATTCTATATGAAACAGAATCCGGACGGAAAGACAGTTGCGGCAATGGATTGTCTTGTTCCGGGAATCGGTGAGATAATAGGCGGAAGCCAGAGAGAAGAAGACTACGATAAATTGATAAACAGAATGAAGGAACTGGGAATGGATGTCGATCAGTACAAGTTCTATCTCGATCTGAGGAAATACGGCACAACAAGACATGCCGGCTTCGGCCTCGGATTTGAGCGCTGCGTAATGTACATGACCGGAATGAGCAATATAAGAGATGTACTTCCGTTCCCGAGAACGGTCAACAACTGCGACCTGTAAAAGAGGCATAAAAGATGAAAAGAGACAATATCTGGAAGAAACTTGAAGACAAGAAAGAAGAGATCTTTGATTTCGGTGAGCAGTACAGAGCTTACATTTCGAAATGCAAGACCGAAAGAGAAAATGTAAAGGAGGCCATATCGAGAGCTAAGGCTAAAGGCTTCAGAGATCTTCAGGAGATAATAGATAATGATGAGACGCTGAAGGCCGGGGACAAGGTATATGCCCAGTTGATGAATAAGACCATTGCCCTTTTTGTTCTGGGAAAAGAGCCCATGGAGAAGGGCATGAATATTGCCGGAGCACATATTGATTCTCCCAGGCTTGATCTCAAGCCGAATCCTCTGTATGAGGACACTGATATCGCAATGTTTGAGACCCATTATTACGGAGGAATCAAAAAATATCAGTGGGTTGCTCTTCCGCTTGCTCTGCACGGAGTAGTGTGCAAAAAGGACGGAGAATGTGTGGAGATAACCATCGGGGAAGACCCGGGGGATCCTGTTCTGGGAGTATCCGATCTTCTCATTCATCTGGCACAGAAGCAGATTCAGAAAAACGGATCGGAAGTGGTGGAAGGCGAGGCGCTTAATGCCATGATCGGAACTATTCCGCTGGATTTTGAAGATGACGGGAAGGACGATGACAAGAGCGAACCGGTAAAGAAAGCGGTCCTTAAGATCCTCTCGGACAAATACGGTATCTGCGAGCGGGATTTCCTTTCTGCTGAGCTTACTCTGGTGACGGCGGGACCTGCCAGGGATTACGGACTGGACAGAAGCATGATCATGGGATACGGCCAGGACGACAAGGTATGTGCTTTCCCGGCTCTGGCGGCTATCCTTGAGGTCGAGGATCCGAAGAGAACATGCGCATGTCTTTTCACCGACAAGGAAGAGATCGGAAGCGTGGGAGCGACCGGCTCTCATTCACGTTTTTTTGAGAATACCGTTGCCGGAATAATCGACCGCATGGGAGATTATTCGGATCTGAAGTTGAGAAGAGCCTTGATGAATTCATACATGCTCTCGGCAGATGTAACGGCGGCCTATGACCCGAATTATCCGGAGGTCATGGAAAAGAACAACAGCGGTTATCAGGGGCAGGGACTGCAGTTCAACAAGTATACCGGCTCCAGGGGAAAGAGCGGAAGCAATGACGCAAGCGCCGAGTATATTGCGGGACTCAGGAAAGTGATGGACGACGCGGGAGTGTATTATCAGATCTCCGAGCTTGGCAGGGTGGATGCCGGAGGAGGCGGAACGATCGCATACATTATGGCAAATTACGGAATGAATGTTATCGATTGCGGCGTTCCCGTGTTTAACATGCATGCTCCCTGGGAAATTACAAGCAAGCTTGATATTTATGAGACTTTCAAGGGATATCAGGCGTTTTTTGAAGGTATGGAATAACGATCGGTATTATTTGTCTGATTGAAATAATAAAAAAATAAATAAGCCCCAAATATCTGTCCCGTGTAACGGTCGGATTCAGGAGTGAAAGCGCTTCCTGAAGCTGTCCGGCACGGGATTTTGGCTAATTTATTAAAAAAAGATTAAAAATGTTGCACTATTGTTTAACTATATTGTAATATATCTGTATTGTAAAAGGGAGAACTATGTTTTGGAGTTAGAATTATGAGATTAAAAGACAATATCAGAAGAATAATTGCAGCTGTTCTTACCGCAGCCATGTTATGCGGCGCGATGACTGTATATGCCGATGAAGTGGTTGATACCCCGGATTCGACCGTTTTTGATGATGCGTCGGATACGGAGTCTTCGGATGGCCGGACAGAGGAACCGGGTGATATAACGGATACGGAGAATTCTGATGATCCGGGTAATCCGGATGCTTCGGATACTGCGGACACTTCTGGAGAAGCATCTGAGGAAGAGCTTCAGTCAATCGAAGAGCCGGCAGAAGAGGAATTGCTGGAGGCGGAAGCTCTCGTGACTGACATCACTTCCGGATATTACACCGTTTATTCCGCACTCGGAACAAATATGGTGATGGACGTCGGGGCTGCATCGGAGTCCGATGATGCCAAAATAGATATTTATAAATCCAATAATTCTTATGCCCAGACCTTCTATATCAACAATAAAGGGAACGGTCTTTATACCATAAGGTCAAGCGTTTCCGACAAGGTACTTACATCCGGCAAAAATCCTGCCAGACTTACCGCACTTCGTCAGACCGCGGCAACAGACGCCGATGAGCAGCTGTGGAAGATATATACCAGCTCAAAGAGCGGGTATTACAGTATTGTTTCCGCTGTAAATGAAGAACTTGCCATCGATGTGGAAGGGGCATCGTCAGTTAACGGAGCAAAGCTTAGGTTATACGACAGGAAGGATTACGATGCGCAGAGATGGAAATTCGGCACTACCACAAATTCTGCGCTCAAGACCCTTTCGACTTTGAAAAACGTTACCATCGAGAAAGGCGAATATGTTATCGGCAGCGCACTTGCAGATAACATGGTGCTGGATGTTGAGGCGGGCAGTACCTCCAATTTTGCGAACATTGACCTGTACAGATCAAACAATACAAAAGCGCAGATATTTGAGATAACTCCGGTCAGCAAAAGCGTTTATGCCGTGATCAATAAGGGCTCCGGAAAAGCTGTGGATGTTTATGCGGCATCGACTCACCAGGGAGCGAATGTTGATCAGTATAAATATAACGGAACAAAAGCCCAGCTGTTTTACATCAAGGATAACGGAGACGGAACATATACCTTCAAGTCAGCCAAAGGCGACAAGGTAATGACTGCCATGGGTTCATCCAATTTTTCAAATGTTTGCATGAACAGATTCGCCGGAGCAAAGGGACAGAAATGGACCATCAAAAAGGTATCGTCAGGTACAGCCGGGGGCAATACGTCTGAAGAGGTAAAGACTGAGATGAAGACCGGGGTGTACACTATCTCTATGAACTCCGATTCTTCAATGTGCCTTGATATTGCCGCGGGAAGCGACAGCAACGGAGCCAATCTCCAGGTATACAAGAGCAACAAGACACAGGCTCAGCAGTACTATATTAAGCCAAGCGGAGACGGTCACTATATTATTACCAATGTATGTACCAGAAAGGTACTCACGGTAGAAAACTCGAAGGCTGCAAGCGGAACAAATGTAAGCCAGGCAGTATACAGTGGCCAGACCGGACAAAAGTGGGATTTTATCCGCAATTCGGACGGAAGCTACAATATCATATCTGTGCTCGGCAATTTTGCGCTTGATGTCTACGGAGGATACACATCCAACGGCACGAATGTCTGGATCTACAAGAAAAACGGATCTTCCGCACAGAAATTTAATATTATTGAGAGTACCGTTGCCGCGCCTTCAAACGGAGGAATGTATGTGATCCGCTGTGTCGACGATCCGTACAAGGTTCTTGATGTGGCGGCTTCAAGCGTCGATAACCTTGCAAATGTTCAGATCTATAATCAGAACAATACCAACGCACAGAAGTGGTGGGTAGTTAATAAGGGCAATTTCTTTGCACTTAGCAATGTGTGCTCGGGAAAAACACTGGATGTATATGCAGGTTCAAGTGCTGACGG
Source organism: Lachnospiraceae bacterium (assembly GCA_050944395.1). Taxonomy (GTDB): domain Bacteria; phylum Bacillota; class Clostridia; order Lachnospirales; family Lachnospiraceae; genus Chordicoccus. The sequence goes on along the minus strand of JBMNQZ010000017.1, from coordinate 3,149 downwards.
AGCAAATGTGGATCAGTACACCTATAATGCAACGAAGGCCCAGCAGTGGCAGTTCGAGGCGACGGGCGATCCCGACGGAAGCTTCTATATCAAAAATGCAAACGGTAAATATCTGGATATAGCTTCGGGAAGCATGTCTTCGGGAACTAATGTTCAGGTTTATACAAAAAGCAAGTCAAGAGCACAGAAGTTCTATATCACAAAAACGTCTTCCAATTATTCGGGATGGTATACTTCGCTTTCGGGAGAACGTTATTATTATGTAAACGGAAGCACTGTGAAGAGTGCCTGGAAGACTATCGGAGCATATACATATTATTTTAACTCCTCCGGAGTTATGGCAAAAAATACCATCGTAGATAATTACAATATCGATTCTGAGGGAAGAAGAACCACCAGAATAAGTGATTCTGTCAACATAGGAACAAGCCATGACAAGACATTAAAGGCGTATCTAAAGAATTCGCTTCTTCCGATAGGCAAGTGTCTGTATATCTGGGGAGGAGGACACGGAGATACGGATGCGTCAAAGATAGGCGTTCTTGCATCATGGCAGGATTTCTACAAAGAGCATTCTTCCAAGAGCTATGACTACACTCAGTACAGGTGGCAGTACGGAAAGGGACTTGACTGTTCCGGTTATGCCGGATGGGTATTGTACAATACGGTATTCACAAAGGACGGAGGAGACTGGCTGGCATATACATCGACGGAAACATATTCGAAGTACGTGTCAAAAGGCTGGGCTACAGATAACGGAAAATCTCCTTCGAAATTCTATCCGGGCGATGTTGTAAGTATGAACGGTCATGTATGGATATCCCTCGGACAATGCTCGGACGGAAGTGTGGTACTTGTTCACTGCACACCGGACGGAGGCGTACAGATAAGCGGAACGATCGTTCCGAGTACGGGATCCTACAGCAGTCAGGCTATCACTCTTGCAAATCAGTATATGAAGAAATATTTCCCTGAATGGTACTCGACCTACAGTGTCAAGAAAGAGGGATCAGGATATATCAAGAATCTTGCGGGAGTTGCACACTGGAGGACCAGCGGCGGACTTCTCTCGGATCCTGACGGCATTCAGAAGATGAGCGCAAATCAGGTATTAAAGCTCCTTCTTGGAAGCGTTTGATGATGCTTGAAGCATGTTGGTTGTTTGAATAGTTTCTGTAAAGAGGACAAAAATTGAAAAAGAAAATTATTAGTTTTGCTCTGGCGGCAGTTCTGGTTTTGTCGGCCGCCGGATGCGGAAACAAGATTGATCCAAACGAAAAAAGGTATGCTTTTGTTACAGATTCCGCAGGAAGCAGCTCCGATGAGCTTGTCTCGGCTGTATGGGAAGGGGTAAATGAGTATTCGAATGTGAGACCCTGTGTGGCAACGGTATACTCGGCGGAGGAGGATACCGAAAAAGGTTTTAAGGCTGCGATAAAGACAGCTGTAAAGGACGGGGCAAAGATCGTGGTCTGTGCCGGTGACGCCATGGATGTGGCTGTATATAACGGTCAGAAGGATAATAAAAAGGTGAAGTTCGCCCTCGTGGAAGGAATGCCGATGCCTTCGGAGGAATATGAAGCTTTTCTGGCTGAAAAGCCGGCAGAGGAGGAATACACTTCCAATACCAACAATCCGCTGGGGAATATATCGTCCCAGGCCGTTGAACCTGAGAGCATAGAGGAGCAGGAGAGCGGGGAGTCTGGGAACAGAGATACCATTGTTGTGGGAGAAGAAGGCTCCGATGAGAGCAATGAGGGAACGGATGAGGAGGCTTCGGCCGGAAATTCCGGTTCTGTTGTAAAGATAAAGGGCTCCGTGACTGCTTCTACCCTTGGCGGAGCTTCTCAGCCTGTAGCAACATCTGAGGGAGAGCAGGTTATCGCTTCGGAAACGGTGGGTGCTCAGAATCTGCTTGAACAGGAATCGTCGCCTGAGGAGCCGGTATCAGATAATGAGAAAACTGCTGAGCCGGAGGAAGTTGCAGAGGGAAATGAGAATATTGCCGAGAATACCTGTGTCGTGAGAGCTTCAAGGACAGACATGGGATTTCTCGCGGGATACATTGCCGTGGCAGAAGGTCACATGAAGCTGGGCTTCATGGCAGGAGAAGAGAATGCCGAAAACATTGCTTACTGCAACGGTTTCATTCAGGGGGCAAATTCGGCTGCGGCCGAAAGGTCATTTGCAGACGGTGCGATCTCAATGAATATCAAGTTTTTCGGTGACGGAAAGCTTTCGCCTTATAAGATGAACGAGGCTGTGAAGTGGCTTGAAAACGACGGAGTTGAAATGATTTTTTCACCCGAGGACGGAATTACAAGATCGGTGACAAAGGCAATGGACCTTGTTTCATCGGGATCCGTAGTCACAGTGAATCCGAACATGAAAAATGAAAATTCCAGAGTGACATTCTCTGTCGGATTTGATTACAAACAGGCGGCAAAGAATGTGATAGAATCCTTTGAAAATGAGGAATTCCAGGGCGGAAAAGAGATATTCTACGGAATAGGAAGCCGATGTGTAAGGGTGGATGATTACACCGGTCTGCAGGCGTTTACCGGAACTACTCTTGAGATGCTTGTGAGCAATTTCAATCTCGGAAATATTTCCGTATCCGATGCCGATGTCAGAAGCGGTATGGCTAAGGTGGCGGTTAATGCCGGTCAGACGCAGCAGGATACCGGTTCTCAGGAGGATTCGGGTTCAGAGGAGCCTGCGGAATCCGGTTCACAGGAAGATGAGGAGACCGGCTCTGAAAGCTCAGAGGATACTTCTTCGGAGGAAGAATGATGGGTGATAAAAGGAATGTCACAGACCCGGACGTGGAAAACAAGCTTTTTGACCTGGCGGAGCTGTTTAAAAATTTTGCAGATTCCACCAGAATAAAAATTCTGTACATACTCCTGGAGGGAGAAAAGAATGTTACTTTGATCTCTGAGCTTCTGGGAATGAACCAGTCGGCTATTTCTCATCAGCTCAAAATTTTGAAAGCCTCCAAGCTGGTAAAAGCCAGGCGAGCCGGGAAAGCAGTATTCTATTCTCTTTCCGATGATCATGTGAAAAATATCATGGCCATGGGAATGGATCATATCGAAGAATGACAAAGTAGGTGCTGTCACAAAATATTGTCTTGTTTTGAAGAAAAT